>JAEDEY010000001.1 GCA_016293065.1 Bacteroidales bacterium | reverse complement strand
AAGCCCCACCATTCTGTAATAGTTACAGAATGGTGGGGCTTTCTATTGATCTATTGGGGAAGGCTTTTCACAACCTTCGTTATTGCCTACTGGATCAGAGCATGTCTTCGACTGGGAGAACAAAGGCACGGAGTCCGAGCATCGGAGTCTCTTCATCGATGGCACGGAGGCGGTTCATGATTGGAGCCACACGGTCATCTTCACAGATTGTGAGGATCGAGCTGTTGGTTGAAGGCCATGCGTGACTACCGAGGTGAGGTTCGCCCGTCTTCGAGCCACGTCCCCAGGTATCTGGGAACATGGTATAGCCTCGCTGAAGACTTCGGCTGAGAGCCTCGACCACTTCTTCACGATGTGCCTGGTCGAAACTGATAAATATTGCTTTCATAACTTATTTCTGTTTATTTCTTCTGATCAAACGACGCTTTGCCTTCTTCCAGTCGGCATCAAGACCAAGCTTCTCGGCATGTGCACGACGCTCACTACGGATCTTTGAACCCTGGAACATACAGTAGATAGAAGGAACAACCACAAGTGTCATGGCTGTAGAAACAACAAGACCACCGATGATGGCGATACCCATTGGCTGCCACATCTCCGAACCCTGACCTGTACCTATTGCCATTGGGAGCATACCGAGGATTGTGGTGAAGGTTGTCATAAGCACAGGACGCAGACGGCTCTTACCCGACACTACGACTGCCTGAATGACACTAAGACCACGTTCGCGCTGGAGGTGGATATAGTCGATGAGCACGATACCGTTCTTCACCACGATACCGATCAGCATGATGGCACCGAGCATTGACATGATATTGAGATCGACACCTGTGAGCCAGAGCGCGAGCACGATACCTGTGAAGGTGAATGGGATAGACACAAGCATGATGATGGTAGGGTCGCTCCATGACTCAAACTGTGCTGCCATGACGATATACACGATGATGAGGATAAGCAGACCGAGTGTTGCCATATCCTTGAACGAATCCTGCTGATCTTCGTATGAACCTGACACGATAATAGAAGCATCGCCTGAGAGAAGACCTTCGGCACGCATCTCTTCAATCTGTGCTAGACCTCCTTCTACGACGTCACTAAGACTCGCTTCATCGGCATTGACAACGCAGGTTACCGTATTGACACGCTGACGATCCTTGCGTTCGATGGTAGGGAGTGTCTCTCGCTCTACCACACGACCGACGTCCTTGACACGAACTGTCGAACCATTAGAACCATAGAGCAGGATGTTCTCAATAGTCTCGACATCCTCGCGCACTTCTGGAGTATAACGCACCACTACATCATATTCCTCACCATCCTCACGGAAGTAAGAAGCTGTAGTACCATTGAAACGGTTGCGGATATACTGACCTGCAGTAGTGAGGTTGAGACCATAGCGAGCAAGCTTCTCACGGTCGAAGTCTATGTTGACCTCTGGCTGATAGTCAGAACGTGAGATATTGATCTGGGATACACCCTTGACATTCATCATGCGTGACTTCAGGATCTGTGCGAGTGAGTCGGTCTGCATGAGGTCGTAACCATAGATCTCAAACGAGGCTGTGGTCTGTCCGCCCATACCCGACTGTCCGCCTTCTGTTACCTGAACCTTGGCAATCTCAGGGTACATCTTGAGGTCCTCGCGCATCTGGTTACCTACGTCATACATGGAGATTTTCATGTTACGCTCTTCCACTTTCCACATTGCAATGTTGAAGTTGATGATATGATAGCCATTGCTCTGCATCGATGCGAAGGTATTATCGGTATCTGCCTGTCCTGTCGAATAGTTGCAGGCACGGAGTACCTTGGTATCTGGTGTACCCCATCGACTCATCCACTTGTTGGCAAGCTCTTCGGCAATCTCCTGAGCTCGCATCTGACGCGAACCTGTAGGCAACTGAAGTGTAACCGAGATTCGTCCTGAGTCACTCTGTGGGAAGAAACCTGTACCGATCTGATTGAAGTACAGAGGGAGCAACGACACGACGAAGAAGACGAGGATTGCCACAACCATCGTGAAGCGATGGCGAACAGCCCAGTTGATTCGCTTTGAATACCAAACATCGAGCTTGTCGAGCACGCCATTTACCATATAATGATTGTACCAGCGAGTGAACCAGTTCTCACGCTTCTTGAGTCGGAGCATCTGGCTACAGAGCATTGGTGTGAAGGTGAGTGCCGAAGTAGTAGATACCGTCATGATGATACACATCATCCAACCCAACTCCTTGAAGAGCACACCTGCCATACCAGGAACCATGGTCAATGGGAAGAACACACCTATCATGGTGAGTGTAGAAGCTATAACCGAGATCGCCACCTCGTTGGTACCATGAATAGCAGCCTGCATAGGGTCACTACCCTTCTCAATATGGTTTGTGACGTTCTCCAATACTACGATGGCATCATCGACGACGTTACCGATGGCGATACTCAGACACGAGAGTGAGATCATGTTGAGCGAAGAGCCTGTAACCGCAAGGTAGATGAACGATGCGATGAGAGACAATGGGATGGTGATGCAGATGATGAACACCGCACGCCAGCGTCCAAGGAAGATCATACAAACCAAAGCCACGAAGAGCATTGCATATACGATGGTCTCTTCGAGTGAGCCTATAGTTGCATAGATGTTTTCGGATGTATTGGCGATCACACCAAGAGTGACATCGGATGGCAGATTCTTCTGGATATCAGGGAGCATGGCAAGTACCTTCTCCGAGATTGCCACAGAGTTGGCACCCGACTGCTTCTGGACAATGATCATCGCACCAAGTTCGCCTGAATAACCCTTTGGATCGTCAGGGTTGGTGAAGAAAGTATAAACCTCCTGAGCACGTTCCTGAACGCCATCCTGCACACGAGCCACATCACGGAGATGTACGATCTGGTTGCCACTGGTAGCTACTACGAGTTCCTCAAGTTCCTTAGGATCCTCAAACTCACCCTTGACACGGAGCGAATAGGCATTGTTACCAGAGTCGAATGAGCCACCAGGCACATTGCGGTTCTCCATTCCGATGATGTTCGAGATGGTCTCGATAGGGATATTATAAGCCTCGAGCTTCTCTGGGTCACAATAGACATAGATAGTACGTTCAGGAGCACCAGATACAGATACTGTACCTACACCTGCAATACGTGCAAGCGGATTTGCTACCTGGTCGTCGAGGATCTTATAGAGCGCGTCCTTGCTCTCTTTTGCCTGGGCCGAGAGGATAAGGATAGGCACCATGTCGGCCGAGAACTTGAAGATGATAGGTGTGCCTGCTCCGTCAGGAAGCGACTGACTCACCATGTCGAGCTTATCGCGCACGTCGTTGGTAAGGGCGTCGATGTCGTAGCCATACTCAAACTGGAGCGTGATGATAGAATAGTTCTCTTTCGATTGTGAAGTGATATGCTTCAAATAGTTGACCGAGTTGAGAGTGTTCTCAAGCGGTCGGGTCACGTTGTTTTCGATATCTTCGGCACTTGCACCTGCATAGGTCTCCATCACCATGATGGTATTGCTCTCGATATCCGGCATGAGATCAATAGGCAGCTTGGTGAGGGAATAGAGACCAAAGATTGCAACGGCCATGAATACCAGCGTGGTCATAATCGGTCGTCTGACCGAACCTTCATATATTGTCATTGGTTACTGATTTTTATTAATTAAGGATATTGACCTTCTTGCCTGCTGCGAGGAGTGTCTGACCAAATACTACTACTGTCGAACCAGGGTCAACTCCGCTGATCACCTCATACTCTGCACCGATGCGGCGACCGAGCTCAACCTTGTTGAACGATACTCGGTTGTCAGCACCAACTACATATACAAAGCGGTCGCCCGAACCATTCTGCTTCACGATAGCCTGATCTGGAACACACACATGGTTGGCATTGCCGAAGTCGAGTGTCACACGTGCGAACATACCTGGACGAACGCGCTGGTTGCCATTGTCGATCTTCACCTCAACAGGGAAAGTACGTGTTGCAACATCGAGTGTAGGATATACGATCGATACCTTGCCTGTGAATACCTCACCAGGATAAGCATCGAGGGTAATATTCTCGATTGGCATGCCTACCCTTACCTCCTTGAAGTACTGCTCATTGACATTGATGATGAGCTTGACTGGCGAAATCTGCTGTACCACGAGAACAGGCTGGCTGCCATAAAGGTCGCCATTGTCATAATTACGTGCAGAAACGACACCATTGATAGGGCTGCGGAGAGTAGTATTCTCAACCATGTTGTTGTAGTTGCTCTCAAGCACTTCGAGCTGGGTCTTCATCTGATCCCACTGCGACTTGCTGCAACCACCCACCTTGTAGAGCTCGTCGATACGCTGGAACTCCAGACGGTTGTTGTCGAGCTGGAGCTTGACCTGATTGAGGTTGGTGTTATCCATGATTACAAGGGCCTGACCTGCTGTAACCTGCTGGCCTACCTCGACCTTGATCTCGCGGATACGCACAGGAGCCTGGGGAGCAATGGAATTGACCTTGTTTGCCTCAACATTGGCTGTAAATTCAACAAGCTGTGCCACGTCGCGTGCCTCAACCTTCTTCACCTTTACATTCACTGCCTCATCTGTCTCTGCAGTACGGAATGTAGTAGCAGTCTCCTTGTTGTTCACGCAAGAAGTGAACATTGTAGCAAGGACTGCAAATGCCATAATTACTTTTTTCATATTGTCGATAATATTTTATTTTGCTTCAATAAATCACTTTGCTGTCACCACCTTACCGAGTGTCTCTTCAAGAGCAGCACGGTTGGTGAGGAAGTCGTAGATTGACTGTACGTACTGCAGACGTGCGTTGAGCAGCTGAGTCTCGCTGCTGTTGAGTTCGAGCATTGTGCCTGAACCTACGTCGTAGCGCTTCTTGCTAATGTTGTATGCCTTCTCGGCACTATAGACGTTCTCCTTGTTGCTTACTACCTGCTCGGCTGCTGTCTCGATGCTGTTGAGACTGCTGCTGATCGAGAGTTCGAGCTGGCGTTTGACATGTTCGCGCTGGACATCAAGGTTCTCGAGCTGAAGCTTGTTCTGACGGGTCTTCATCATCTTTGCTCCGCCATCCCAGATGTTCCATGAGAATGCCAATGCCAAAGAAGTGCTTCCGTAGTAATCGGCCTTGAATGGATTGAACTTATCAGGCATTGAAGAATAACCTGCCTGCAACTGGAGTGCAAGTGTTGGAATATATCCGAGCTTATTGAGCTTTTCTGACAGTTCGAGCTGACGACGCTGTATGTCAAGCTGCTTGAGAGTAGAGTTGTTGTCGAGCGAAGTGTCTTCCTTGAGCAGCATGAGTTCGCTGAAGAGGTCGGTCTCGTAGTCCGAGAGCTTTCCTTCAAACTTGATCGGCTCCTCAACATCGACACCCATGAGCACCTTGAGCTGCATCTCTGCGAGCTTGAGTCCGTTGGCAACCTGAAGGAGCTGTGGCTTGATGCTGGCAAGCTGCACGTCGGCTGTGAGCTTGTCATATTCAGAAACAAGTCCCTGCTCAAACATCTTGGCTGTGTTTTGTGCCGATTCCTCAGCTACGTTATAGCTTGCGAGAATCGCATCATAACTGTCGCGAGTGAGAAGTACCGAGTAAAAAGCCTTCTTTACACCCGAGATTGTAGATACCTTGCTCGAACGAGCCTGTTCGATTGCAAGTTGCACCTGTTCCTCACAGAGCTCAACCGATTTCCAGAGTTGTGGAGCAACAAGCGGAAGAGCTACCGTTCCAGTAAGCTGGTAGTTGTAAGGACGGCCCATCTTAGCCTTGATAACCTGATCTCCCATCGCCATCACCATTGTGGCAACCTTAATATTCTTAACACCTGAAGCCGATGCTGAAAGAGTTGGGAAAAGACCCGTGATGGTCTCTTTCTTGGCATACTTCTGGATCTCGATGGTCTTGTCAGCAACCTTGATGTCCGGGTTGTCGCTGAGTGCTACCTCAAGTACCTTGTCGAGATTCATGACCACAGAATCACTCTGTGCTTTTGCTCGCTGAGGCAACAACAAGCCAAGGGCGAACAATCCCATTACAAAAGGGATTTTTTTTCTGATACTTTTCATTATTCATTCATTTTTTAAGATTTTTCTCACCTGAATTTGAACGCGAATTTACTAAATTTATAGTATACATAAAAATTCATATCAACGAATATGGTCATATTTTCAACCAAAACACTACTTTATTCAACCATTTAAGATTTTTTAGCACCTATTTCAACGTAAACTTTACAAAAAAGGAAGTATCTTTGCAGCATGAAAAAACGCAAGGAATTTCTACAACACATCAATCGCAACCGCAGATTATACACATGGATCGTAATCTTTATGATCTTTCTGCTTGCCACATCACGACGCATGCCGCTCTTGGCGAGCTTGCTCATGTCCACCGTATCTATATCCCCGATGCTGGCTCTGACCGAACTGCTGCGCCGTGTGCTCATACCGCGATTCCTTCAGAAATCACGTATTTGGTACTACCTCTACAGTTTCATCACCATCCTACTTCTATCTACTGTTGTGGTGTCAATAGATACACACATCTATGCCTATCTGTTCAGTCATAACTTAGTGAACCTGCCAGAAGATATGGTGATACGGTTGGCAATAATAGAAGAAAGAGTGGGCAAGGATATACTTTATACCAAATATCTCATCCTTCTCTCAATCACCTTTGCTGTCGTAACCATCTCTCACATGCTCGATGAGACCAAACGACTCGAACAGGAGACAAAAGTGCAGAGCATGATACAGGAACTGAAATACCTGAGGGCTCAGATCAACCCTCATTTCCTCTTCAACGCACTCAACTGCATCTATTCGCTGACTCTGATTCAGGATGAGAAAGCCCCTGATAGCGTCATGAAACTTTCAGAAATGCTCAGATTTGTAATCGATGACTGCCGTGCCGATATGGTGCCAATAGCAAAAGAAGTGGCATATATCCAGAATTATATCGATTTCCAGAAAATAAGGATGGAGAATGAGCCTAATCTGACTTTCGATTGTAAAATTGAGAACAATAGCTTAGAGATACCGCCTATGGTGTTCCAGCCTATGGTTGAAAACTGTTTCAAGCATAGCCGTATCATCGACGATCCAAACGCCTTTATACGTATCTATCTGCTGCAAGAAGACAAACGTGTGGTGTTCGAGACCGAAAACTCAAAGCATCATAACCCATATCAGCAGGAGGATGACGAACGCACTGGCATCGGCATAAATAATGTGCGCCAGCGACTCAACCTCATCTTCGGCGATGACTACTCGTTCGAGATCTCTGAGACAGAATGTGTGTATAAGACAAAACTTACTATTAATGTTTAATTTTTTATCATGGAGTTAATGAGGATGTGAAGATGTAATGGTGTGAAGATGTTGTTTGACACTACACAGACAAGACACTACTGAATACCTTAATCATCTCAACAAGCGTAGCGCCTTAACATCTTCACTCCCGTTAACTCCCATTAAAATCTTATGAAATTCAACGTATTGATTGTAGATGATGAATTCTTGGCTCGCAAACTGCTGCTGAGCTATCTGGAGAAAATGGATGACATGAATGTGGTGGGCACTGCAGCCAATGCCTTCGAAGCATTCAGCTTGGTGAAAGAAAATAAGGTGGATATACTGCTGCTCGATATTCACATGCCCGACTTAAACGGACTGGATTTTGCCAAGTCATGTGTTTCGGTACCTGCCATCATATTCACAACTGCCTACAGCGAACATGCTCTTGAAAGTTTCGAGGCAGATGCTGTCGATTATCTGCTGAAGCCTATCGCCTTTTCGCGTTTCCAGAAGGCTATCGACAAGGCAAAGATGAAAATCAACGGTTTACTGGCAACTGGCAATGAAGATTCTGTCGTGCGAGGCTCAGACAACGCAAATATGGGCGAAGACAAGACCGACCAGCCGAAAACACGCGACTACATCATGGTGAAAGCAGATTATAAGATGTATAAAATAAACTACGCCGACCTTCTATATATTGAAGGTCAGCGTGAATATGTCTCTTTCTATACAACTACCAAACGCATCACGGCTCTCTATTCGCTCAAGAGTCTTGAAGAACAGTTACCGTCAGATCTATTCGCCCGCGTACATAAGAGTTATATAGTGTCGATTAATAACATCTCTGAAGTGGGAACAATGTCAGTGACCGTGGCTGGTGTCAGTATCCCTGTGGGAGGAAGCTATCGCGACAACTTTCTCAGCAAGCTCAGACATGCTACCTAAGACAATGTCGGCTCCTGCATCTTTAAGTACTTGAGGGTCGAGCGGACCTGTATTTACTGCTACAGTAAAGATACCAGCGGTCTTGGCTGCTCTGACGCCTAACGGTGCGTTTTCCACAACAATAGCCTCTTCAGGGCTGATATTTCCAGCCTTTTCAAGGCCCTTGAGATACGGATACGGATGAGGCTTGCCTTTTCCTATGGGGCAATCGTTGCCTGTCACCATGTGCGCATCATCGAAGACTCCTGGATAGGCTTTGTCAAGACGACCTATTAGACTTGCCTGACCTGAGCCAGTGACGAGCACTCGCGTCAGTCCCATCTCTCCTACTTTGCGCAACACGTCGGCTGCACCCGCCATAGGCAAAGCCTCGCCAAATGAAGCAAATACATCAGACTTCTCCTTATATATCTGCCGCCACTCGTCGTCGGTGGCATGACGACCTTTCTGCTCGACGAAGAAAGCATCGATGGTCTGTCCGCCTGTGCTTCCTTCATACAGATAGAATTCAGAACGGTCACAGGTGAAACCATATCGTTCACCCATGACCTTATACCATGCTTCGGCGTGATGCTTCATGCTGTCGAAGAGCACGCCGTCCATGTCAAATAGAAAGGCTTTGACCATTATTCAGCCAGACGAGCCTTGATAGCCTTGGTTGCCTCTTCGTAACCTGGCTTCTCAAGAAGAGCAAACATATTCTTCTTATAAGCCTCTACACCTGGCTGATTGAATGGATTAACGCCAAGGATGTAGCCTGAGATACCGCAAGCACGCTCAAAGAAATATATGAGCTGGCCGAGGTTGTACTCATCGAGCACTGGAATAGTAATCTTGATGTTTGGCACTCCACCATCGACATGAGCAAGTTGTGTGCCAAGTTCTGCCATCTTATTAACATCATCAACACGCTTACCTGCGAGGAAGTTGAGTCCGTCGAGGTTCTCCTCATCGAATGGGAAGAGTACTGTCTTTTTGGCCTTCTCTACTGATACTACTGTCTCGAAGATTGTGCGCTCACCTTCCTGAATCCACTGACCCATAGAGTGAAGGTCGGTAGTGAAATCTACAGAAGCAGGATAAATACCCTTGTGATCCTTACCCTCTGACTCGCCGAAAAGCTGCTTCCACCACTCCATCATGTAATGAAGCTTTGGCTGGTAGTTGACAAGAATCTCAGTCTTCTTGCCATACTGATAGAGTGCGTTACGAATTGCTGCATACTGTGCTGCAGGATTATGTTCATAAGGAACGTCAACACCTGTTACCTTCTCCATATCCTGAGCGCCCTTTACCAGCGCCTTGATGTCGTGGCCAGCGCATGCGATAGCGAGGAGACCTACAGGAGTAAGAACAGAGAAGCGACCGCCGACATTGTCAGGAATGACGAACGTCTTGTAGCCTTCCTTGGTTGCGAGCTTGCGAGCTGCACCCTTCTCCTTGTCGGTAACAGCCACGATGAGATCCTTTGCAGCCTCCTTGCCTACCTGAGCTTCGAGCTTAGTCTTCAAAAGACGGAAAGCGAGAGCAGTCTCGGTAGTTGTACCAGACTTAGAGATATTGATGATGGCGAATGTCTTACCATCGAGGAGCTCCATGAGGTCAGCGAGATAGTCCTCTCCGATATTATTTCCAGCATATACTACACGTGGGTTGTTGCCATTGAGACCGAATGTGTGGTCGAGAGCCTCGTTGACGGCACGTGGACCAAGATATGAACCACCGATACCTGCCACTACTATGATCTCTGCCTTCGAACGGAGAAGATCGGCAGTTGCCTGTACTTCAGCGAGGAACTCATCTGTGATGCTTGATGGGAGGTGAACCCATCCAAGGAAATCGTTACCTGCGCCCTTGCCGCTCTCAAGGAGCTCGTTACAAGGAGCTGTCTGTGCTGCTACAGCTGCAAAGCTGCCAGCAGGAACAAAGCATTGTGCTTTTTCAATACAAAGTTTCATATTTTTTGAGGGTTTATGGTTTTATCTTAATAGATCGCTTAATAGCTTGATTTCGACAAACGGACTCATGCGCTTATATAGAATGTTATACACACAATCAACAATAGGTATCGAGACACCATATTTCTGGTTGATCTCCTTGATACATTTTGTGCCGTAATAGCCTTCTGCCACCATCTCCATTTCAAGCTGCGCTGTCTTTACGCTATAGCCCTTGCCTATCATGGTACCAAACAGATGGTTGCGGCTGAACTTCGAATAAGAAGTAACCAAAAGGTCTCCTGTATAGACCGATTCTACAATCTGACGATCAGGCATTGGTGCCAGTTTGCTGATGAAATTGTTCATCTCGCGGATGGCATTAGCTGTCAATACGGCATGGAAATTGTCACCATATTTCAAGCCACCAATGATACCTGATGCAATGGCATAGATATTCTTCAGTACACCTGCATACTGGATACCGATGATATCTTGAGACGTAGTAGTATGAACATAGTAGTTTCCGAAAAAATCGGCAAGTTCTTCAGCTATGTCATCGTCCTTGCAGCCCACGGTCAAATAGGTCAGTCGTTCGTATGCGACCTCCTCGGCATGGCTTGGTCCGCTGAGTGTCGCTACCTGATAGTCCTCAAGTCTGAACTTTGACTTCAAATATTCCGTTATAGTGATGTTATCATCGGCCACAATACCCTTGATGACCGATATCACTACTTTGTTCCTGAACGATGCCTCGATCTTCTCGGCGTGCATCTTCAGATATGGCGAAGGCATTGCAAAAATCACCATGTCGCTGTGACGTACAGCTTCGTTGATGTCGGTTGTGAAATTGATACGCGACACATCGAAACGCACACTCGACAGATAGGCAGGATTATGTCCGAAAGTCTTGAACTGCTCAATTCGATCGGCATTTCGCATGTACCAATACATATCGGCACCATTCTGCTGCACTATCTTTGCCACTGCTGTAGCCCAACTACCGCTGCCGAGTATGGCTACTCTTCCTGGAATAATCATATCAAAACTGTATTATCCGAGTATTTCTATCCATTCGGCAACATCCTGCTGAGTAGGATTCTGGAGGTCAGCAAGATAGTCACGATATTTCTTCTTTATGTCAAGTAGCTCCTGAAAGAGTTTTCCTGGCTTCACTCCACGCAGACTCTCTACTGTATTGTATCCAGCCTTCTGTACCACCGGCACCCACTCTGCTGGGATGCCGAGTGCCACATACTTGTCTTCCTTGTCCTTTGGACCCACCTTCTCTGGCTTCATAGTTGGGAAGAGGAGCACTTCCTGTATCGTTGGCTGACCTGTCATGAGGATGCAGAGTCGGTCAATACCGATGCCGATGCCTGATGTTGGAGGCATACCATATTCGAGGGCACGCACGAAATCCTGATCGATGATCATTGCTTCGTCGTCACCCTTGTCTGCAAGCTTCATCTGCTCTACAAAGCGATTATATTGGTCGATAGGGTCGTTAAGTTCAGAATAAGCGTTGGCAAGTTCCTTACCGTTTACCATGAGTTCAAAACGCTCGGTGAGACCAGGCTTGCTTCGGTGCATCTTGGTGAGTGGCGACATCTCGACAGGATAGTCGATGATGAAGGTTGGCTGTATGAACGAGCCTTCGCAAGTCTCGCCAAAGATCTCGTCGATGAGTTTGCCCTTGCCCATAGTGTCATCTACCTCAACTCCACATTTCTTTGCCACCTCACGCATCTCGTCCTCGCACATCTCCGACAGGTCGTAACCGGTCTTTTCCTTGATGGCATCGAGGATTGGAAGTCGGCGATATGGAGCCTTGAAGTTCACGATATTGTCGCCTATCTTGACTTCTGTTGTGCCATTGACTGCAATGCAGATCTTCTCGATCAGTTGCTCGGTGAACGACATCATCCAGTTGTAATCCTTATATGATACATAGAGCTCCATGCAGGTGAACTCAGGGTTATGGCTACGGTCCATACCTTCGTTGCGGAAGTTACGGCCAATCTCATATACGCCCTCGAAACCACCCACTATGAGTCGCTTGAGATAAAGTTCAGTAGCAATACGGAGATAGAGGTCAACGTCGAGAGCATTGTGATGCGTGATGAACGGACGAGCACTTGCACCACCTGCAATCTGCTGGAGGATAGGCGTCTCAACCTCTGTGAAGCCAGCCTCGTCAAAGACCTTGCGCATAGTGCTTACTATCTTGGCACGCTTCAGGAATACATCCTTTACACCATCGTTTACAATGAGGTCAAGATAACGCTGACGATAACGAAGTTCAGGATCGTTGAAGCCGTCGTATGCCACGCCATCCTTGTATTTCACGATAGGAAGCGGACGGATTGACTTTGAGAGGACAGTAAGCTCCGAACAGTGAACACTGATCTCACCAGTCTGCGTGCGGAACACATAACCCTTCACACCAACAAAGTCTCCGATATCGAGAAGCTTCTTGAACACTGTATTGTACATCACCGTATTCTCAGGATCAGGACAAAGAGCATCGCGCGACACATAAACCTGTACACGACCCTTCGAATCCAGCAACTCCATGAAGGCAGCTTTACCCATGATGCGGCGGCTCATGATACGTCCGGCAATGCTCACCTGACGACCCACCACTGCAGGATCTTCTCCCTCAGCGATATCCACGAAGTTAGCCTTGATATCGTCTGAGTAACCTGTCACTACGTACTCTGCAGCAGGATATGGCTCAATGCCGATGCGGCGTAGTTCATCAAGCGAATTACGACGCACGATCTCCTGCTCACTCAATTCTAAAAAATTCATAACTGTATGTTTTTATTTTTTAACTTTTTCAATGCTTATGATGATGTTGTTACAAAGACGCTAAATTGCAACAATAGTCATACAAATGCGCGCAAATATAATAAATTTGTATTACTCAAAAAACAAGAAAGCCCAAAATTATTATTTTTGGGCGAAATTGTGGCTCAGATACATTCGTAAGCCATATCTATCTGTCAATTTTAATTTGCCTTCTTGGTTTTCTACAAAGCCTTTGTCGATCAACGACTGAATGGCTTCGGCAAGTTCTTTCTGCTCCAGTCGCAACATGCTGCACCAATCGCTTGGCTCAGCATCAATTATCACGTTCTTGGCACGTTGAGATGTATATGCCACTATGAACGACCCAAGTCTCAACTCAGGCTCCTCTATTCCCATCGTATCGAGTACCATGTGCTGCTTCTGGGCGTGTGATGATAGGATATTGAGAACGTTGATGAGCATAAGTTTGTTGTCGCTTATCATGTGCAGGAAATTCTCTTTATTGAGCGACATCACTCCCACGGCTCCCTGAGCATATATACTGCTTCTGGTCGTAGTGTCACGTCCAAAAAGGTTGTAGAAGCTGATAGTGTGTGGGGCTTCGAAGTCCTCGGCAATGATTATCGAGTCTTTAAATGAAGGTGTCAATACGCGCACCCTTCCCGACAACAGAAATACAATCTCGTCACATTGTTCTCCATTGCGGATGAGATAATCGTTCGACTTGTATTTCTTGAAGTGGAAAGGTACCTTCTCGATAATTGTCGTCAACTGTTCATAGCTCAATCCCTGAAAGACAGGGAGCTCGAGCATAAGGTCATACATCATTGAGCTGTATAGATTATAATATTTATTCGCAACTGGGATTATCTTTATTTACCATGATTTTAAGGACGATATTGTCCACCTCATGCATAGCATCGCGTCCGATGTCGGCAAGGTTCCTAATGCTCTTATCAACGTCTTGCTCTATGATGCCGTCGTTCGACGATACACAGATATTATCCATCGAAAGAAGTGCTGCCTGGAATGCACTACTCACGGCACTGCTGATTTTGAGCGAACAGCTTGGCTTAGCACCATCGCACACCATTCCTGTCAATGCCGCAATCTGATTCTTAATAGCATAGCACACATGGTTATAGTCACCACCCATGAGGTATGTAATGCCGCAAGCTGAACCTGTGGCTGCAATGACGCATCCGCAATGTGCCGACAACCGTCCGAGCAGCTGCTTGATGTATATCACAGTGAGATGGCTAAGTGTGAGGGCACGTATCAGCTTAGACTCTGTGGCTTGTGTGTCTTCGGCAAAGACAACCACAGGTATCGTTGCCGCTATGCCTTGGTTGCCACTTCCCGAATTAGTCATCACTGGCACCTGTGCACCGCTCATCCTCACGTCACAAGCCGCACATGTGTAAATAACGATCTTCGGCATCGTTGTGTAGCCCAACATTCGTTGTTCGAAGCCTCCGCCAAGCAGCGATTTACCAAGATTGAGTCCATAGTCACCACTGAAAGCAAGTTGTGAAACACTCTTGTTCATAGTGGCAGAATCCAGGATGAAGCGCAGGTTAGCCAATGGCATGGTAGTGGCAAATTCATACACCTTTGCCATGGTCAGCGAGGTCTCATGCTCCGATGCGACAGTATTGTTCAGCATGTCACGATTGTCGAGCAGGATTGCTTTGGGACTCTGTAGATACACAAAATTGGTATGGTTGCGGGCAATGATGACTTTCGATTTCTTTTCATCTTTGCGCGCCTCTATCTCAACATAGAGGATCTCTTGCGTATCGCGTGCCTGTATCACCATGAACTTGCGTGATTCGATAAATGCCTTGGCACGCTCAACATCTTCATGATTGACGTCTTTCAATACTTCGAGGCTATACTCCGACTTGCCCGCCAAAACCGCAAGGGCTATGGCTGCTGGCAGTCCTACCATGCCTTCAGAACCAGGAATGCCCACTCCCATAGCGTTCTTAATGATGTTGGCGCTGATGTGAGCAATGACCATGTCGGGTATTTCGCCCAATAATTCTGTAGCCTTGGCTGTAGCTAATGCCACTGCCATAGGTTCTGTACAGCCCATTGCAGGAACTACTTCTTTCTTAAGAAGTGCCAGAATCTTGTTGCTTTCGATTTTGCTAAGCATAATTTCGTGTATTTTTATGGCGCAAATATAGCAAATTATTCAGTCGTTTCACATTTTTATGTTAAAAATCACAACAAAATCATTGCAAAATGACCTTAACTGTCTTTTTTTCGCACTTTATACAGCTGCCAGCTGTTGACTGTGTTGTGCCATACGCTATAGAAGCCGCCTACTACCGATGTGACAGGATTGAGGAAGACGAGACCCAACCAAATGATGAAGACCGTGTTTTTTTGTCCGAAGGCTTGTCCCGCCGTCACTGACGATTCGTGGCCATACTTTCCGCCTATCTTCCTTCCTCGCCAGAACTGAACAAGACAGCACACACACGACACTATCGCTAAGCCGACAAGATACCAGTATGAGACATTACTATGCATGATGCTTCGCACAGTCACGGTAATGGCTAGGGCAAGTGACACAAACCAGATGTTGAATGCCAAGTCTGGAAACTTCAGCAGCCAGCGGTGAAATTCTGGCAACAGATACCTCACTACCCATGCTATGATGAGCGGGCTTAGCAACAACGGGAACACCTTGCCCATGATCATAAACAGCGACGTGAGAAACGACGACTCTGCATGAGGCTCGACAAGTGTGAGGAAAGCCGGTGCAAGCAGCGAAACCATTAGATTGCAAAGCAAGAGATAGGTGACGACTCCCGATGTGGAGCCTCCCAGTTTGCCAGTGATCACGGCAGATGCAGTGGCTGTCGGACAGATGAACGCCAACATCGCTCCCTCACATAGCACCTTCAATCCTTCACTTGATGCCATCATTGCTAAAACCGAGAACACCACAAACCACATTGCCTGTTCGCCGAGAACACGTAGATGCCAGCGATGTGGACGCAGCTCTGTGGGTTTAACCTTGATAAACGAGAGGAAAAGCATCATGAACAACAATATTGGCTGTATCCACCTCGATACAGCCACAAACGAGAATTGCCTTGCCTCGGCAGACAAAGGCAGAGCCCTGAACGCAAAATACGCAATGACACCCAAAGTCATCGAAATAGGCAGCTTCCAGTCGCGAAAAAACTTCTTCAACTTTTTCATTATGTCTGAAATTTGGCGCGAAGATATTCAAAATTCTCAACCAATGAGCAAGATGACTGCCGTTTTTTTCGAATGTATAAAAACTTTTCTTTATCTTTGCGCGATAAAAATAACAAAAATGAAAGCTCTATCACCACTATTCCTGTTTCTTGCCCTCTATCTCGGAGTCAGCATCATCGCAGGCGACTTCTACAAAGTGCCTGTCACCATAGCCTTTCTCATCGCAGGCATATATGCCGTTGCTATCACTAAGGGCAAAATAGACGACCGTGTCAGAGTCTTCTCTCGTGGAGCAGGCAGCGAGAATGTATTACTCATGGTCTGGATATATGTCCTTGCAGGCGCTTTTGCTGCTTCTGCCAAAGCCATGGGTGCTGTCGATGCTACTGTCAATCTCACGCTCGACCTTCTCCCTGCCTCTCTAATTATGCCAGGCATCTTCCTTGCAGCCTGTTTCATCTCACTCGCCATTGGCACATCGGTAGGCACAGTGGCAGCACTCACTCCAGTGGCAGTGGGCTTAGCGCAGGAGAGCAACATCACGCTCCCTCTTATGGTGGCCATTGTCGTAGGAGGAGCTTTCTTCGGCGACAATCTGTCGTTCATCAGCGACACCACCATCTCTGCCACCCAGACTCAGGGCTGCAAGATGAACGATAAGTTCAAGGCCAACTTTGCATTAGTCATGCCTGTGGCATTGGTCATGATTATTGTATATTATTGTTTGGGACGTGATGTCAACATCACTCAGGAAATTCCTGAGGTGCTCTGGTGGAAGATCATACCCTACATGCTCGTCATCTTCACTGCTATCTGTGGCCTGAATGTCATGATGGTACTCCTGCTCGGCATTGTCTCTACAGGCATCATTGGCATGATAGATGGCAGCTACAATGTGTTCCAATGGATGGGAAGCATGGGCAATGGCATCGTCTCGATGGGCGATCTCATCGTCATGGCTATCCTCGCTGCTGGTATGCTCGAGATGATACGTCACAACGGTGGCATCGACTTCCTTATAGACAAGCTTACACGCAATATCTCTGGCCGGCGTGGTGCAGAAATGTCAATAGCCACACTCGTCGGATTAGTCGTAATATGCACTGCCAACAATACAGTCTCGATTATCACCACAGGGCCTATTGCCAAAGACATAGCCACCCGTTACAGCATATCGCCACGTCGCAGTGCCAGCATTCTCGACACTGCCAGTTGCTGCCTGCAGGGACTTATTCCTTATAGTGCCCAAATCATCACAGCAACTGGTCTGGCTGCAACATCGGGTGCATTGCTTAGTCCATTGTCTATCTGCCAATATCTCTACTACCCACTCGGCATTGGATTGGCAGTACTTTGCACTATATTATTCCGCACTAACCGTTGATTGCCATATCTTCTTAGCCTTGCCATCTTCTGTGCGAACTATGTTGTAGCCTTGTCCTACTGCTTCGCGCTTCATTCCCGCTGGGTCATAGATATCTACTATTGCCGATTCTGTATCAGCACCGGTAATCTGCCCTATGCCATCCGCATCGCCCACCTTTGCCGTGATTGCTACACTGGTGGCATTTGGCATAGTCAATGTGAGAGTCGAGCCCTCGACATCTCTTGTCTTCAGTTCGCCCGACGATGTAGTCTCGCAGACTCTCCAACCAACGACATTCTCGCCGGTCAGCACAACCGAACGACCTGCAAAGAACTTGCCGTCGAATTTTGAACGGGTAAGCTTGACACCATTGAACGACACTTCAATACGGCTGAGATCAGCCGATGACAGCGACTGGTTAATCGCCAAATTAACTGGAGTCCCGACTTTATAGTAATCACTGATATGCTTGTAGAATATTGCCGGACGGTTCTTGAGCCAGGTTTTTGCATTCGACAATTCGGTGTTGTAGTTTGGCCACCACTCGTTGTAGAGTTTGCGGTGAATAGGATACTCGTTGCGAATGAGGTTATACATCGGCTCCCATATCTCCCATGTGCGGTCGAGGTTCATGAAGTCGCCCATATATATCGCACAGCGGTCGATGAACTCACGACTGAAGCGCTCATCCTCCATCAGTCGGCGGAACAGGCGCGTGTGCTCATACCTGTTGGCCCAGGCATTGTCTTTGTCATAGTTAGGGTCATACAGCCACTTGATGGTATTGTAGCTCACACTGCGTCCATAGAGACCCAATCCGAAGTCGGTATCCTTGACAATGACACGCCATCGACCGCCCTCTGCCTGCGGCTTCCACCACACTATATTGTTGCCAGGGAAATCGAGATTGCAGAAGAAGAGATTGAGTATCATGACATTCATAAACTCACTTACGTCCATTATCTTGTCATATTCCTCATAGCTGTGACCATGAGCCTGATAGAAATCCATGAAAGCCTTCCACTCATCATAGTCACCTTCCTTCAGCTCATACCAGTTCTCAACCATGTCAATATCTTCGAGTCCGTCGTAGTTGGTGTATATATTGTCTTCGTTACTACGTTCACGTATGTTGAGTATGCCCTTGTATTGTCCATTGAGGAAGAAAATGGCTGGTCGCCATGCCTGCCAGTCTATATCGACATTCTCTGACATGATACGCTGTATCACCGCATCACGCATATAGAGATAATCGAAGTCGTTGCCAGCGTTGCGCATCATTACCGACTTGAAATCAGTGATCCCTTGACGCTGGTCGGGAAAGAACTCATAGTTGAAACGCTTCTCGCCGAAACGCTTGTTGGCATAGAGCCCCATCGACTTTAGTGCACAACCGCGAGAAGCGCCTCCAGTGACACGTGCCTCGCACAGCTGATTCAGCTTGCTTTCTTCACCATTGGTCTCAAACAACTCATAGTTGATCGGACGACGCCAGTTGTGTTTGTAGTTTTCTGTGCCATCAAAAGACTTTGAATCAGAAAAGATGCCAATCTTGCTATCGGTAAAATATTTGGCATCCGACACTACCGATACGACAGCTAGGTCGGCCTTTCTGCCTAACATGATGTAGGAATGTGTGGTCGATCGTGGCGACATGTATCCGTCGCAGAAGAGCTTTGCTCTGACCACTGTCGTAGTTGAAAAAGAGATAGGGGCCGTATATCTCTTGCTTGTCTCGGTAGGTTCTTTTCCATCGGTCGTATATCGTATCACGGTTCCTTCGGGAGAGCCTTCTGGTAGTGAGATTTCCAATGTCAGAGGTTTAGCCTTGTCAGCATATACCATGCCTGGAATGCTGAACATAGGGTTGTCTAATATCTTACTGTAAATAGTGCCGCAGTTGGCGGCCTTTGGTGTTGGAACTGCCATATATCCCCATTTGTCCGAAGCGTCAGTCTTGCGTCCATATGCGATGTTTGGAGCAGGTTGTTTTTTTAGTCCCGATGGTATAGAGTCTTCAATCTCACTACCATGGAACAGATAGATGGTGCAGCCCTTGCCCGACTCAAGTCTAAAAGATGTATGCCAAGACTTCTCTTCTTTGTCACAATACACCAGTACATAATCATTGGCATTGAGAGTCTGCTTCGGCAACTTGTAGGCCTTGTTCGCTTTTCTCGATGTACCGATGCTGAATTCCGACATATCGACAGGAGCAGAACCAGCATTGTACAACTCCACCCACGAGTCTGGAAAGTCGTTCAAATCGTCCATTACACAATCGATATTTGATTGCATGAACTCATTAATCACCACTTGCGCTTCACTAGGGATGACCCACAGAGATAGTGCCATCAAAAAGGTAAATATTCTTTTCATGATGAAATAGGTAATAATTTTTGTACAAAGTTATGATATTTATTCATATTTACCTAATAAATTTCGCTATTTGTTGTTTTTTTTCTATCTTTGCCACTCCAAATTGGGTAAATTATAAAAAAATGTCCGACAATCAACATAACCACCATCATCACCATCATGCGGCTTCGCATGGTGACCTCGTCCGTATCGTAGTTGCTTCAGTGCTATACCTTGCGGCCAATCTACTGTCAGACCACATTGACTCCGCGTCGTCAAAGCTTTTGGTCTATGTCGCAGTCTATCTCTTTGTAGGCATCGATGTGCTATGGAAAGCCATCAGGGGCATTGTCCACGGCCAATGGTTCGACGAGTATTTTCTTATGGCAGTGGCCACATTAGGTGTCTTTGCGCTTGCCATTATCGAGGGATCAGGCGACTATGGAGAGGCCATCTCGGTAATTCTTTTCTTCCGCATTGGTGAGTATTTCCAAGGCTATGCAAGCATCAAGAGCATGAAGAAAATCAGAGAACTCGGCATAGCGAAACACGAGGGCTCGCGTCAGTCATCACGTTCCGAGGCATTTATCACCCGTTTTGCCAAGGTCTATACACCTTTTGTCTGTCTTGGTTCCTTGTTGCTGTTAATTGGAGTTCCCATGATCAACATGGCTTTAGGTTGTGAGGCAGAATGGAACACCTGGCTCTATCGCGCACTCACCTTCCTCGTCATCAGTTGTCCTTGTGCACTGGTCATCAGTATCCCTATGACTTTCTTTGCCTCTATCATCAATGCCAGCTCGCACGGCATTCTCATTACCGATGGTTGCGGTCTCGAACAGCTCAGCCGAGGCTCTATCCCAAGCGATGAGATAGCTTTTGCTGACGATGACCCTTCTCGACTTGATATTGCTAAGAAAATTGCTCAGCGTTGCATGAGTATCGTATGGCAGAACATCATAGCTGCCATAGGTGTCAAGATCGTTGTACTCATTCTGAGTGCATTCGGCTTCACCAGCATGTGGCTCGCAGTGTTTGCCGACACCGGTATCATGATTCTCGCCGTATGCAATGCCCTGAGAGCTTTGAAGGTGTAAGCTTCAGCTCTCAGAGCAATAAGTCTCAGATACGGTTGCCTCACTTAGCCATCGACTTGAATGCCGAGCCAAAGATGAGATAACCGACATTGCCTGCTATGGTGCCTTCGTTCTGACCCCAAAGGAACGGCCAATCGTCGTAATTCTCGAAATGGTCGGGATAACGGAAGAGGATGCCAGGAGCCATGTTACCAGGAATGAACGAGAAGTCAGCACGGTTGTTGCCATAGAACACAGCCTTCGGACGAGCAGCACCAACTGCAGCTACGAGCGAGTAGTTGTGGTATGGGTGACAGCCAAAGATATAGGCAGCAGTCTTGTAGGCACAATCCATTGGCACAATGTCGGGGAAATACTGGTGTGCATAGCATACGGTAGTGCCGAAGTTGGTGACCTGTCCACCTCCTGCCCAGTTGCCGAGGCCAATAGGCACGCCATAAGGATTCTGATATGCGAGACTATCTATATACGACTTATATTGCTCGACATACGGACGAAGCTGGTTCTTGTAGTCATCGCCAAGATAAGGCACGGCATCGAGGGCTGTCTGCAGAGTGAAATAGACATTGCGGTCAAGAGCCTTGAAGATCTGTGCGTTGAACGCATCGAGATAAGACTGTTCGCCCGTTGCCACATACAACTCAAGGTTTGTGCCGAGATTACCTATACTCATCCATGCTCTGTTGCTCATAGGAGGAGTAGGCATTTTCTTCATCAGTTCCTCACTCTCTTTCATCAGTCGCTTTGACTCCGACAACGCACGCTTGGCGAGAGCTGGGTCATAGTCTGCGAGCACCTTGCTTGCAGCTGCAAACACCGTTGCTGCCTGAGCGTCGAGACGAGGATTGCGGGTAGTGAAAGCCCAGAGATCATCGTTCACTCCACTCGACTTGCCATCGGCACTCTTGGTATAAGGCTTCAGCTTTGAGTCGTAGTGCAAGCCATCGGTGATGGCTGAGATGTCGCCAAGATGATGATAGTTGTCGAGCACACCATTTGACAATGTCGAAGCCATGTGACCGATCTTCTCCGATTGAGCAAGAAGGTTGAGCATACCATGTTCGATGAACTGCAGGATGTCGGGTGTTCCGTCAGGACGATGCAGATCGACATATCGCTGTTCCTCGCTGACGAAGGTCTGGTCGCGGTCGGAACGGAAGAGACGCCATGCACGGATGAGATTCTGCACTACTCCGATGTTGGAATCGGTCTCGATGTCATAGTCGCCCGCATCGAAGAAACCACCTACATTAAGTCCTGGAATCAGTTCATAAGGCTTATAGCGAGTCTCTGTCTCAGGACCCTGAAAGTGCAAGTCGAAATGATCGCTGGGAGGTGCTTGCAGATAACCTTCCTTGAAAGGCTCGCCATGCCACATACGATAGCCTTCGTTGACTGCCATGTGATTCATGTGGATAGGAATCCACACGTCGGTCGTGGCATCAGTGATCTTGTCATAGACATTTTCGTCGATGATGAAGTTATTGGTCTTGGTATCACCATACTGGATGTAATAGATGCCAGGCTCAGTGACAGCCGAGAAGTCGAAATGCGCATAATTGTATTTATAATATCTACCCCATTCCTTTGTTGCTCCTGAGAAAGCCCTGGTGCTCGAACCATCAGGATTGATTCTGTAGAGCGAAGCCGACGACTGAACCTTGTCGTTCTTGTCGAGCTCGATGACGGCAATCTTTGGCTGTGAAGGGATATAGCCCACCTGTGAGAAACCAATGTTTGGCTCACGCACCCAGTTAGGAATCTCGTTTGGCTCGACTGTCCATGTGAGCACCTTGCCAGTCTTGCCAGCAGGAAGAGGGCTGCGAAGCACGTACCAGCCGTTCTGGGCAAGCACACGTCCGTCGTAGAGTTCGAGGTCGGCATCGGCTGAAGTGACGGTGACCATGCGTTCAGGAGTGTCGGAAGCAAGTATGATGTGATGGCCTGTAGCGAGAGGCTTTGGATCGACAAACTTGCCAGTGCCTCGGTCGTCGTAGGTCTTAAAGCCCTTGAACTGCTTTGGCTTCTCGCTGTTTGGTTCGGCAGTCGTCTCGCTGGAAGTATAGCGAGGCAGACGGTCGAGCTTGCCATCCATGATGAAGGTCTTCTGCCAATACTGCGAAGGCAGGAACTCTATGTTGAAACCTGCTTTACCTTCAAGGAAAGCTGGCAAAGGCTCATCGAGATAAACCGCTATTTCAACGGCCTTGCCCTTGCCTGTCACCACAATGCGCGAATCGAAGTCATAATCCGCGTAGTTGAGAGCCACCTCGATGCTGCTGTTCTCGGCATCGACTGTGCGCGATGTAGTGGTAGGCACAAGATCCCATTGTTCAGGAGTCTTGTTCAGACGCACCGCACCACCCTGAACTGTGCGTACACCATGGTGGATGATCTCGATGCCAGAATTCTTCTCGTCGTTGAAGCCTCCGTTGAAGGTGTTGCTATAGACAAGCACATTGACACCAGTGCCCTCAAAATATTCGAGTTCATTGATCTTCAGGTCTGGATTGCCAACCTGTGACGTTTCACTACATGCCGTTAGAAGAAGTGCTGACATGCAAAATAATGTGATCCTTTTCATTGATTGATAGGTAATGTATTAAATTGTTTGTAAAGGAAATAATAGGAGATAACTCCCATTATCTCCCATCATCTCATTTTATTATATATAGTTTTATTTAATCCACTTGACAATCTCCTTGATCGAGACTTTCTTTCCATACATGAGTATGCCTGTGCGATAAATCTTGCCTGCGATGTAGAGGATGCCGAATGCACAACCATAGAGAAGTGCGATGCTAAGAAGCATTTCCCAGAATGGCACATCGTAAGGCAGACGGATCATCATCACTATTGGCGATGTGAATGGAATGATGCTGCACCACCAAGCAAGTGGTCCATCGGGATTCTCGATGCTGAACATAGCAGCATAGATGGAAAAGACCATGATGATCATGATAGGTGTCATGAACTGCGATGCGTCGCTTGGCTGATCAACTGCACTTCCGAATGCTGCGAAGAGGGCAGCATAGAGCAGGTAGCCGCCAATGAAGTATAGCACGAAGAAGGTTAGTATCTGCATGTAGTTGACACTGAGTATCATCTGGATGATCTCGGCAAGCTCATTTGACTCCTGCATCTGAGCCATTGCTTCGTTGACCATCTCTGGGTTCTGACTCATAGCAGCTGAGAGTGCTGCAGGATCGGTCGGACCACTTATGAAAGCACTTGCACCAAGTATTGTGCCTGCAATGCCGAGCAATACTGCCCAGATGATGATCTGAGTGAAACCGACCAAGGCAACACCGATGATCTTTCCGAGCATGAGCTCCATAGGCTTGCATGAAGAAACGATGACTTCGACAATGCGGTTGGTCTTCTCTTCGATTACGCCGTTCATGATCATTGCGCCATACATAAGCACAAACATATAAGTGAGGAACGACAGACCCAATCCGATTATCTCGCCAAGCATGGCCGACGACACTTTCTCTTCACCCTCTTCGCCCCACTTCACGCTCTTCGACGAGAGGCTGACCTTGCACTGATCGATGATGTCGGCAAGACTGTCGATGCCATACGACTGTATGCGTTCCTGCTCAAGCATCGGACGAAGCGCGGACTTGATGTCGCGTTCGAGAGAAGAGTTGATGGCCTGATCAGAATAGACGTAGAAAGTGGTGCTGGTCGAAAGGTCGGCTGGAATCTGGACAATGGCACTAAGCCCCTGTCCTTCCTTTTCGTTTTGGAAATAAGAGTACAAATCCGTACCCTCAAGATTCTCACTTACCTTGACGAAATGATAGTCTTCGGTGTCTTGGATAGCTGCAGCATAGACAGCACCTGGATTGTTGTCGATGATTGCGACATTTTTCTTCTCATCGCTCTTCACATTGGCAAGGAAAGCCGGCAGGATAGCAACGAGTGCAACCATAAGTATAGGTAGAAGGATTGTAGTGAAAATAAACGACTTCTTGGCTACAATCTGCATATATTCACGCTGAATGATAAGTCCTAATCTGCTCATAATTCTTATTCGCTAACGGTTTGTACGAAAATTTCATGCATCGACGGCAAAATCTCGTGGAAGCCGAACAGGTCGTATTCCTCGTTGAGTTTGGCGATGGCATCGTGATTGCTCATTCCCTCAGGCACCTTGTATTCGAAGGTCGTGCCATCTGTGAGATTGACCTCAAAGATACCTTTCTTGTATTTCTGACGGATATCCTTCACCTTACCCTGGAGCACTATCTCCGAATGATTGATAAGCGAAATCTCGTCACAGACCTCCTCGACCGACGACATGTTGTGGGTCGAGAAAAGCACTACCGAGCCTTCATCCTTCAGACGGATGATCTCTTTCTTGAGAATCTCGGCATTCACAGGGTCGAAACCTGAGAATGGTTCGTCAAAAATCAGCAGTGGTGGACGATGTATCACAGTAGCGATGAACTGAACTTTCTGAGCCATGCCTTTCGACAGGGCTTCAAGCTTTTTGTTCTCCCATTCGGTGAGCTCAAATCTCTCGAGCCATTCCTTCATCCTCAACTTAGCATCCTGCTTTGTCATGCCATGCAGACGAGCAAGATACACAATCTGTTCTCCCACCTTCATCTTCTTGTAAAGACCACGTTCCTCTGGCAGATAGCCGATCTTGGTGATGTCGGCATCGGTCATTACCTTTCCGTTCATCAGCACCTCTCCGCTGTCGGCATGAGTGATGCGGTTGATGATACGGATAAGACTGGTCTTTCCGGCTCCATTAGGACCCAACAGTCCGTAGATTGAACCATCTGGAACCTCAAGGCTTACGTTATTCAAGGCAACATGACCTGAATACTGCTTGCTTACGTTCTTAACTTCAATAAACATTTGTAAATTAATTATTATTGTTATTTTGGGTTAGCTGGTGTTAAAAGGGAGATAGCGGGTGATAAAGGACGAATGTAGATTTGTCGAACCCAATGCACTCCAACTGTAGGACAACTATTGTCCGTTATCTCCTAATAACCCCAGCTAACTCCTGTTATCTCCCATAAATAATCATCTTCCTTCCCTCTTGAGCTGTTCGATGAAGTTGCCTATCTTTTCGAGCTCCTGAGGGATATTGATCTTCTGCGGACAATGCGAAAGGCAAGCATTACAATGGATGCAATGGTCGGCCTGACGCAACGCAGGGATGGTACGGTTGTAGCTGATAAGGTAATTGCGACGGAGCCGCTTGTAGTTCTCATCACCCTGTTCGTTTGGCATTGTGCCCTCGTTGACAAACTTGTTATAATGCAGGAGAATGCCAGGGATGTCGAGACCATAAGGGCAAGGCATGCAGTACTTGCAGTCATTGCACGGTATGGTAGGGTACTTCAAGATGAGATGTGCTGCCTCTTCAAGATACTTCATATCCCCGTCGGTCAAAGGTTCGAGCGGACAATAGGTGCGAAGATTGTCTTCGAGGTGCTCCATATATGTCATGCCCGAAAGCACGGTGAGGATGTTAGGATATGTGCCGAGGAAACGGAAAGCCCACGATGCCGCACTGTCGTTGGGACGGCGCTGCTTGAAATGGGCAATCACATGGTTGGGCAGTTTCGAGAGTCGTCCACCAAGCAATGGCTCCATGATGATGATAGGGATATTGCGCTTGGTAAGCTCCTCATAGAGATAGCGGCAGTTGCCAGTGATCCAATCGACATAGTTCATCTGGATCTGAACGAAGTCCCAGTGATACTGTCCCTCATCGTGCATCTTCATCACATGGTCGAACACCATGTTGTCGCCATGATAAGAGAAGCCGAGGTTGCGGATCTTGCCTTTCTTCTTCTCTCCGACAAGGAAATCGAGAATGCCGTTGCGGATATATCGCTTGTTGAAGTCCTCCATGCTGCCTCCGATGCTGTGGAGAAGCATATAGTCGATATAATCGACCTGAAGTTCGGTAAATGACTTATTGTACAAGGCAATCGATGCCTCACGGCTCTTCTGCTGTTCTGCGAAGTTCGACAGCTTGGTAGCGATGAAATACTTGTCGCGAGGATGACGCTTGAGTGCGATGCCTGTAGAACGTTCAGAAAGTCCGCGAAGATAGGCAGGACTCGTGTCGAAATAGTTCACGCCATGTTCGATGGCAGTATCTACGAGACGGTTCACAGTCTCCTGATCAATCACGCCTGTCTTTGGGTCATTTGGCCAACGCATACAACCATAACCAAGGATAGAGACCTTGTCGCCACATTCATGATTGATACGGTAGGTCATATCACCGATTGGCTTGGTACCCGAACCAGCGGGATCGATGTTTTCGATCATAGCATAGCCTGCACCACCAGAGCAGCTATTCAATGCCGAAGTCGCACCTATCACAGCAGCTCCAGCTCCCATACGCTTCAAAAACTCACGTCTGTCAATGTTCTTTTCCATAATATTCATATTTAAAGTGTACGGTGAACTTCAATACCTTCGACATAGATGGCTGAGAATGGGCGTGCAGGACAGAGGTTCTCGCATGCGCCACAGCCTATGCATTGCTCATCATTGACCACAGGAATCTTGAGCGATTTCGGATTATTAGGGTCGGAAGGAACCATGGTGATGGCACCAGAAGGACAATGACGAGCGCAGTTTCCACAGTTCTTGCCATCGGTGAGTGGGATGCAGTTCTTCTCTACCCAGACAGCACGTCCAATCTTGGTGCTTGCCTTGATGGCCTTGGCTTCCTCATGATCGGCAGCGAAAGGCTTGATCGCGCCAGCAGGGCACACATCCGAGCAACGGGTGCATTCAGGACGGCAGTAGCCTCGTTCGTAGGATGCCACTGGCTGCATCATGTCGAGGAGCCCGCCAGAAGGACGGAGCACTCCATTTGGACATTCTGAGACACAGAGCTGACAGCCTGTGCAATGCTGTGCCATATTGCGGAGAGAGATGGCTCCTGGAGGAACGATCTTGGTCTGACGCTTGATGACCTCCTTGTCG
This sequence comes from Bacteroidales bacterium, assembly GCA_016293065.1. GTDB lineage: Bacteria > Bacteroidota > Bacteroidia > Bacteroidales > UBA3663 > Liminaster. The sequence goes on along the minus strand of JAEDEY010000001.1, from coordinate 49,567 downwards.
AGGATGGCAGCAAATCCGCCATCTGTGGTCTTCTCCTGAGCCTTGAGAGCTGCACCTACGGTTACAGCTGCTGTGGCTGTAAGGAAGGCACGACGAGTCGGCTGCTTGATATCTTTAGCAGATGATGTCACATTGCCCGATGGTTTCTTCGCAAGGCTATAAGTGATTGCCTGTTTCTTGCACTTTTCGATGCAGTCGAAGCAATCGACACAGCGAGAGAGATCGACCTTATGGTTCTTGAAGTCAATGGCAGCAGCCTTGCAGTTGCGCGAACAAAGGCTGCAGCCGTTGCACTTGGTCTCGTCAATGCGTATGCCAAAGAGCGAGCGGTGAGACAATGCTCCGAGCACGGTGCCCACAGGACAAATGTTGTTGCAATAGGTACGACCGTGCATCCACGCCAAAATCACTAGCACTACGAAGGTTACGCTGGCGATGATGAGCACTGGAAGTGAGCGCATCCAGACATTGACACTATAGAAAGCATAGCTGTCGTATCGTTCAGCAAGATAGGCAAAGAAATTGTTGGCCAGCATATAGAGAGGCTGAAGGAGCATCGTCACCATTCGGCCAAATGCACTGTATGGGGCAAGAATCTGGACAAACGAGCCGGCACCTGCAAGAAGAGCGATGACGAAGACCACCAGCACCGAGATGCGGAGGATCTTGTGATTAGGACTATAATTGAAGCGTCCGGCTTTCTGCTTGGTGTGGGCCTTCGCACTTATCCATGAGACGATGTCCTGAAACACTCCCAATGGACATATCACACTACAGTAGATACGTCCAAAGATAATGGTTAGTGCGACAAGGAGCACCACTACTCCCACATTGACAGCCAATACAGCTGGCAGGAACTGCAGCTTTGCCATCCATCCGAACCACAACTGTGCCGTGCCGGTGAAGTCAAGAAACAGCCAAGTCAGTCCCAAAAGAAAGACAGAGGCTAATGCTACTCGTAATTTCTTTAGCATAATAGTATTGTTAATTTTGTAAGAGATAAAAGGAGTTAGCGGAAGATAACACCCTAAGCTAAGCTATAAGTCCCAATAGTTCCTGATAATATATTAAGAGAAACTATTCTTGATCTTGTTGATGAACTTTTCGAATGCCGACTTGTTGGCTCCGAAGTTCTTACGGTCGCGAAGACTCTCGATAATTTTCTTCTCGTCATTGTCGAGCGACTCAGGCACATAGACCGAGATGTTGATGATGATATCGCCCTTGCCATAGCGGTTGACAGTAGGCAAGCCCTTGCCTGCCAAACGTATCTGAGTGTTAGGCTGTGTTCCTGCAGGAATCTTCACCTTCTCTGTTCCTTCGACGAGAGGCACCTCTACCTCTCCTCCGAGTGCGGCAGTAGGGAAATCAAGGAGCAGGTTGTAGATGAGGTTGTTATCGGCACGGATGAACTTTTCCTGCTTTTCCTCATCAATCAGTATGAAGAGGTCGCCTGGTCGTCCGCCGTTAGGAGCGGCATTGCCATAGCCCGACATCGACAGCTGCATACCCTCGGCAACGCCTGCAGGTATCTTAACATCTATCACCTCCTCGCCCATCACAACGCCTTGACCATTGCAATGCGAGCAGCGGGTCTTAATCTTCTTTCCAGTGCCGTGGCAGTCAGGACAAACCGACTCGGTCTGCATTCTCCCGAAGAGGCTATTGACTGTCTGAATCACTCGACCGCGTCCCTTGCACTTGCCGCAAGTCTCATAGGCAGTTCCATCCTTGGCGCCAGTGCCATGACAGTGTTCACACTCTACATATTTCTTGATCTTGATATGTTTCTCTACGCCATTGGCAATATCCTGAAGAGAGACTTTCACCCTCACGCGGATATTCGTTCCTCGCGAATGAGGTCCTTCGTCGTCAAATCCCGAAAAGCCGCCACTTCCACCAAAGAAGGAGTTGAAGATGTCGAAAGGATTGAATCCACCTCCCCCAAAGCCACTCGCTTGAGGGCCATCGAAACCAAACTGGTCGTAGTTCTGTCTTCTCTGCGGGTCGCTCAACACCTCGTATGCCTCAGCGACCTTCTTGAACATCTCCTCAGCTGTCTTGTCACCAGGATTTTTGTCAGGATGATATTTGACAGCCAGTCTTCGATATGCTTTTTTAATTTCGTCGTCAGTGGCGTTTTTGTTCACGCCCAATACCTCATAATAATCTTGTTTTTCCATTTTCATACTTTTTGACACGCGCAAAATTAATACATTTAAATAAATAAGCAAATATTAAATGTGAAAAAGTGCGCACATTGCATCAAAACGTTCCATTGTGGCAGTTCCATGTTTCATCATAGACTTACGAACTTTCTCGATGTCTTTTTCCTTCATACTACCCGATTTCGAGAAGAACTTATCGGCAAGACACACGATTTTCTCTTCAAGAGTTAAGGGCAGAAAGTCTCGTTCGGGGATAGGGAGACGTTGCTGACGAATCTCTGCAGCGGTGAGACCACAACCGGTATGCCGTTCGCAAATTCGCGCAATAGCTTCAAGGTCCAGGCAGTGGTTCCGACCATAATCTCTCAGCATCTCTGCACCTATCGTTCCATGGGCTATGTAGTGTCTTGTGCCGTGACAATGGATGTCAGGAGCATTACATTCCCTTATGCCCACATCATGCAAAAGGGCTCCATTGACTACGGTTTCAATATTCATTTTGGCTGATAATTCAGGAATGTGGCTTAAAATATCGAGAGCTTTGTCCTTGACTTGATTGCTATGTCTGAGCAATAATGTCTTCAAAGACGATTCTTCTGGATAGAAATAATCGATGATTTGCAGTGCATTTATCATTTTTGCGATGAATAATTTGTCAATTCGATAATTTGAATTATATTTGCGCTTGCAAAAATAGCACTTTTATTTTTGACATACACAATAAATGAAAAATATTTCAATTTTTTGTTCGTTTTTCCTTATGTTTGCCTTCATTCCCCTTGGAATGAGTGGGCAAACCGTGCGCACTGGCGCTGACAGGCTTGAAGAATATCTGCCCATTCTCGAAGGTAAGCGCGTTGGGCTGGTGGTCAATCAGACCAGCGTCATTGCCTCGCCCGATGGTGTTCTTGTGCTTCTCCCCGATTCGCTACTGCACAGAGGTGTAGATGTGCGCTGCATTATGGCTCCCGAACATGGCTATTATGGTGCAGCAGGTGCTGGAGAGCATATCTCGACCTCCGATGATGCCAAGACCGGACTGAAGATATATTCCCTCTATGGCAAGACAAGGAAGCCTCAGCCAGAGTGGCTGCAGGACCTTGACATAGTGGTGTTTGACATTCAGGATGTAGGTGCGCGTTTCTACACCTATCTCTCGACCATGAAGAACGTGATCGAGGCATGTAGTGAGTGTGACAAGCAGCTGATGATACTCGACCGGCCAAATCCCAACGACACCATTGATGGCCCAGTGCTTGACATGAAATACAGTTCGTTTGTTGGCGTAATCCCCATTCCTTTGCTTCATGGCTGCACACTTGGAGAACTGGCACAGATGATAGTTGGTGAAGAATGGGCTGCCATCGCCAAGCCTTTGATTGTCGTTCCATGCAGCGGATGGAGCCATGGACAGGAATACGCTTGTCCGATAGCACCTTCTCCTAACCTGCCAAATGCTCATGCCATCAATCTGTATCCGAGTCTATGCTTGTTCGAGGGAACACAAGTGAGTGTGGGCAGAGGCACTGGTCGGCCATTTGAGATATATGGACATCCTGACATGAAGGGCGATTATTGCTTCACTCCACGCCCTTCGGCATCGAATGAGTATCCACTGCAAAATGGCAAGACTTGCTATGGAGAAAATCTGAAGAACATCGGACGATTGTCGGGTTTTCGTCTCGACTATCTGCTCAATGCACATCGTCAATTGGGCAATGGCTTCATCACATCGGTGAGTTTCTTCGACCGTCTGGCAGGAACCGACCAACTGAGAAAACTGATCACCGAAGGAAAGAGTCAGACAGAAATCCGAAGCTCTTGGCAGGAAGACCTTGCAGCCTATCGTCAAAAGCGACAGAAATATCTAATTTATAAAGAATAAATATGCGTTCGCTAATATCGATATTCAAAAACTCGTTGCGCACAATAGCAGTCATTGTGTCGCTAGTTTTCGTATGTCTGTATGTTGCGGCACATTACAACCTAAGTGGATACTTAGTCAAAAACGTCTTGTCAGAAGATTTGTCGAATTATCTTGGCACAGAGGTGCAAGTGGATAATGCCGAAGTGGATGTCTTCAACCAGATAGTGCTCGAACAACTCCTTGTCAAAGACCTCGATGCAGACACACTTCTCTTTGCCCGACGAGCTAAGGTATCGTTCAACCTTCTTCCACTTTTGAAAAGGAGACTGGAGATATACTCAATTCAATTCATCGACTTTGATATTAATCTCTCGCAAAAAGACTCTATCTCTGCCCCAAACTATAAATTCATCATCGATCTGCTCGCCAATTCAGAAAGCGACAATAGCAGACTCGATGCCATCAGCATAAACTCTATCCTGATGCGCAATGGTTCGGTGTCGTTTGACAATTATCATAAGCCTCAAAACAAATATATCATTGACCCAAACCACCTACAGTTAAACAACATTAGTTCGAATTTGAAGATATCGAGTTCGAAGCATGAGGGTCTGAATGTCAAGATCAAGAGACTTGCCTTCGAAGAAGAGTCAGGACTGAGCGTAAAGAAATTGTCGGCTCAGCTTTCTCTCGACTCCCAACAGGAACAACTCACCCTGGACGGCCTAACTGTTGAATGCCAGCAGACAATAGACCACCAATATCTTGCCGACATAAATCTTAGCGGCAAGGCTACATATTCCAACCAACAAGTCAACGCCGACATTGAGCACCTTGTTGTTAATGTACCAACAATGCTGAACATCAAGGCAGAAGGCTCTTTGGCAGATGCTTTATCAAAACATCATCCTATGTCGTTCGAAGTTAATCTCAGCGAAGGATATGTTTCTACCGATGGACTGCAATACCTCTTGTTGAAGCACATTGACCAACTCCCTGACTTGGCTTCGACGCAACTCTGCCAGATCGATGATATGACTTTCAATGCCAAGGCAGAGGGCGACATCGAAGCCTTTGACTATGCCTTGTTTCTGAATACATCGGGCAAGACTATATTGGACACCAAAGCGCAAGGCTCATACAAAAGCGACAATCCGTATGATTGCAATATAGATGCAAGTATCTCAAATCTGCTATATAAAGACCACAACTATGATCTTCTCACAGTGGATGGACAATTCACCGAGAAAGGATTTACAGGACATCTGACTGTTGACGATGCTTCTTGCAACGTGGATGTTCAGGGTCAAGTGGATTGCTTTCATCCCGACAAGACTGCTCGACTGAAAGCTCATGTTGCCAATTTTTCACCTTATACCTTGAATCTCACCAAACTGAGTAACTTCGACAATGTGAATTTTATTATCTCGACAATCACTGCCGATGTTCATTTAGTCGATAACAATAAGTTTTGGGGCTCCATAACTCTCGATTCTCTTCTGCTGAACAAGAGCGAGAACAAACTTATGATACCAGTCCTGTCAGCTAATGCGACAAAAGAAGAAAGCATTTACACAGCCAACATCAAGTCGTCATTGTTTGATGTGACATACGTCGAAGAAAATTCGTCTGCGATCATCAAAGGTTTTGTCAATGAAGAAAAGCAACTGTCGGAGATATTGTCATTGCCAATAGCGATATTACAAGAGTCGGATTTTGTGGTTGAACTGAATGAGGATAAGCATATTAGAAATGCCTATATCAATATTGCAGAGGCTGATTATTCGGGCAACAGAATAAAAACAATGCTAACTACCGAAGCCGAAAGCGACTATCTGAAACACAATCTCAGTTTCGACTTCATTTCTCCAAAGGCTCGATTCTCGACTCTGCTCAAAGCCTCTTCCACTCAGTCGCCCTTGACAATCGATGTCAAGCCATGCCTGTTCCAGCTCAACGATTCGCTGATAGAATGCAATGGCATCAAGATTGCCAAGATCGATAATAATACCTACGACCTCCAGAAGTTTGATTTATGCTGCAACGAACAGCGAATCAATGCCGAGGGAACATTATCTACCGAAGGTAATAATAATCTGCTGCTGCATATTGAGAATCTTGAACTTGACTCTCTGTTTAATATGCTTGGCAAGACCTATCTTCGATTTGGAGGAATCGGCACAGGCGATATTGTCTATTCGACCGACAGCGTTGCTCATGTCAAGACTAATCAACTATTCATAAAAGATTTCAGCTATCTATCTGGCGTCATCGGCGATACTCATCTTGAAGCATTCTATGATCTGAAAAGCGACTTAATCGAACTCGATGCAGATATCATTTCTGCCAATCGAGAAGACCATTCGCGGATATCTGGTTATGTCAAAAGGGGAAAAATCGATTCGCTTGACCTGACCTTTGACGCTAATACCATGCGTATCGACTTCTTGAGCCACTGGCTAAATCGATTCTTGCATGATTTCAGAGGTAATATGACCGGTCAGCTGCGTCTCTTTGGACCTGCACGCCGCTTGAACCTCGTGGGCAATCCTTATCTCGACGCCTCTTTCACCAATAATCTGGTCGGCTCTCGATTTAACCTGCGCGACAGTCTCATGCTCACAGCCGACGAATCGCTCGAAAATGGACACATATCAATGAACAATGTCAAGATATATGACAAATTCGGGCAGATGGCCAATGTAAATGCTTCAATAAAGCATAAATATCTGCTCAAGTATAACTATGACGTTCAAATAGATATGCCAAGCAGTAGCAATGGCTTCCTGCTTTTTGATAAGCCAACACATTTCAATAATGAGACTTATTGGGGACAACTCTATACCTCAGGCACAGTTATGTTGCGAGGTGGCGACGGCAAACATCGCGTAGATGTGGGTGTGCGTACCGAGAAGAAGTCGTATTTCAACCTCTCCCCTGGAGAAGAACACTATTCCGACAATGGATATAACTTCCTTACTTTCCGCGATAAAAAGGCATTCGAACAGTCTGAGAGTCTTGACTATACAGATGTCAATGCCATTTTCGACAATCATACCGACAACGACACATATATAGAATTGTCGCTTCAGGCACAAGCTACCGAAAACTGTCAGGTGTATGTGCAGATGGATCCATTGGCAGAAGACCGACTCATCTGCCGAGGCACAGGCAATATCTCGCTCCACTATGACCCTCGACATGACATCACCATCGGAGGAGAATACAACATCACTTCAGGCAACTATCTCATCACAATGAGAGGAGACTTGATGAACAAGGAGTTCAAGATACAGAATGGCAGTCGAGTTACTTTCCCCGGAAACTTCAGCAATGCAGAACTGAACATCAATGCCGTCTATGGCATCCCATCGGTCAACCTGCGCGATCTTGACGAAAGCTTTGCGACTATGGCAAGCATGAACCGAACGACCCTCCCAGTTGATTGCAAGCTGGCTGTCACCGGACAGCTCTCTTCGCCACAGATTGAATTCGACATCGAAGTAAAGAACACAAGCGATGATGTGCAGGCTCTGGTGCATAATCTCATAGGCACGCAAGAGATGCTCAACCGCGAGGTATTATATCTGCTGCTCTTCAACCGATTCTATACGCCTGAATATGCAACGGCTTCACAGAACAATGCGGGTTCGCAGTTGTCATCGTTCGCCAGTTCTTCGCTTACCTCTCAGCTCAACAATCTCCTCGGACATGTGAGCGACAACTTCACCCTCGGCACAAACTTCCGTTCCGACAAGGGTGACTTCTCCGATATGGAGATGGATCTGTCACTATCGACACGCCTATGGGGCGACCGACTAATTCTGAATGGCAATCTCGGCTATCGCGACCCTGCCAACCGTGTGGGTCTCCATAACAATACCAATTCGTTTATCGGAGATTTCGATGTCGAATTCCTAATCAATACCAGCGGTTCGCTGCGTGCCAAAGCATACAGCCATTACAACGAACGAGACTACTCGATCAACAATGCCTTGACTACACAAGGCATAGGATTCATCGTGCGAAAAGATTTCAAAACAATAAAAGAACTGTTGTTTTGGAAAAAAATGACAGAAAATAAGAAAAAAATTGAAAAAAAATAACCAAAAATTTGGTAAAAATCGAGATTATCCGTATATTTGCACCGCAAAGCAGATAATATACCATTGATGATTCTCTTATTTCTGTTTTGCAAATCACATTATATTTTATTGTCTTTTCGTCCTCACAATCTCTGTTTTGAAAAGTGTGTATAATAGATTGTAGGAAATAACAACAAATACTCTTTATGGTTTCATTCGAAACATTGAACTCCATCGATGTCATGGAGCTTCTCAATTTGGCAAATAACATCAAGGTAAGAAACGCTGATCACAACGATCAAGAACACTTCATCCATCAAATTCTCGAACGTATCTCCGAACTGGAGAAGGTTGTCTCGGCTCCCCGTGGTCGAGGACGTAAGTCTCGTGCTGTCATGGATGCCGAACAATATCTGTCGTATGTGGCTGATTTAGAAAATAAAATATCAAATGGCGATTTGGCATTGATTCAAACTCAATCTCCTACAGAAGAAGGAGATGAAGATGTTGTGGAGCAGAACAACACAGATGAACAACCTGCCGACAACAATCAGCCTGATGAGGCTTTAAACGAAGGGTATAATGATTATTATCCTGAAGAAGAAATGGCTTACCAGGATATGCCATACTATCCTGCCGAAGAAGGACTTGAACCAGCAGAGGATGATTATTATGAAGAGCCAGTTGTCGAAGAGGCTGCTCAGCCAGCATATCCTGAAGACGACATCTATGCTACTCAACAACTTATTGAGCAGAACAAGAACGCTTTTGCCGACCTCTTTGGCAATAACTCATCGAGCCGCAACAATTATAAAAAAGAAAAGCAGAATAGGCAGAAGAAAAATAAATCAAAAAACAATAATAATCAACAGAATACCCCTGCACCTGTCGAAACCAAACCGGTTGTTGAGACTGAACCTCAGAAGATAGTAGAGACAAACACTGCAGATGCAGATACAGAAGAAGAATACGAAGATATCCTTGCTGAAGACTATGGAGCAAAGCCAGAAGAATTTGACGGTGTACTGACTGCATGTGGCGTTTTGGAAATAATGCCTGATGGATTTGGCTTCCTCCGTTCGAGCGATTACAATTATTTTGCCTCTCCTGATGACATCTATGTGTCTCAGCAGCAGATCAAACAGAATAACCTCAAGCAGGGTGATGTGATCGAGGGTCCTATCCGTCCACCTCACGCTGGTGAACACAACTATCCTCTTGTTGACATTACAAGTATCAACGGCCGTACTGTGGAGTTCGTGCGCGACCGTATATCGTTCGAACATCTCACACCTCTCTTCCCTGACGAGAAATTCAAATTATGCAAGGGTCATAACGACAGCCATTCTTGCCGTGTCATAGATATGTTTGCACCTATCGGCAAGGGACAACGAGCGTTGATTGTGGCTCCTCCAAAAGCTGGTAAGACAGTATTGCTCAAAGAGATAGCTAATGCCATCAGCTACAATCATCCAGAAGTCTATATGATCATTCTGCTCATCGACGAACGTCCAGAGGAAGTAACCGACATGCAACGAAGTGTTAATGCAGAAGTCATCGCTTCTACGTTCGACGAACCAGCCGATCGCCATGTCAAGGTGGCTGATATGGTAATTGAGAAAGCTAAGCGTCTGACAGAATGTGGACATGATGTAGTGATTCTTCTCGACTCTATCACTCGTCTTGCCCGCGCATACAACACCGTTTCGCCGTCGTCGGGAAAAGTTCTTTCAGGTGGTGTAGAGGCCAACGCACTCCAGAAACCAAAACGTTTCTTTGGTGCAGCAAGAAACATCGAGAATGGAGGTTCTCTCACCATCATCGCAACAGCTCTCATCGAAACAGGATCAAAGATGGACGAGGTTATCTTCGAGGAGTTCAAGGGCACAGGCAACATGGAACTGGTGCTCGACCGAAAGATTGCCAACAAGCGCATCTTCCCTGCCGTCGATCTGCTGGCTTCGAGCACACGTCGCGACGACCTTCTCCTCGACGATGCAATATCTCGTCGTATGTGGATCCTTCGCCGACACCTCGCCGAACATACTTCAGTCGAGGCAATGGAGGAATTGTCGAAGCTGCTCTCACGTACAGAAAACAACGAAGAGCTTCTCCTCTCGGCTATGTCGAAATAATGATTATGAATTGTTTCTCAAGATATGATTTTAATTGATAAACTTTCGGTGGAATTTGGTGTCAAACCTCTTTTCACCGATGTTTCTTATGTAATAAACCGTCATGATCGCATTGCTCTTGTCGGTAAAAATGGTGCGGGCAAAAGCACTATGCTCAAAATCATTGCAGGTTTGCAACAACCTACCAGCGGACGTGTCAGCAAACCTAAAGAACTGTCAATAGGTTATCTTCCTCAGGTCATGGTGCTTAGCGACTCGCTGACTGTTAGACAGGAGACTGAAAAAGCGTTTTCCGATACTATCACACTCGAACAGCACCTAGACAGCCTGAACCAGCAGCTTGCCGACCGAACTGACTATGAAAGTGCCGAATATCAGGAGCTGATTGAAGAGATGACCAATCTCAACGAACAGCTCTCAATGATCAATTCAAACAACCGTGATGCAGAGATAGAAAAGACTTTGCTCGGTCTCGGTTTCGAACGCAAAGATTTCGATCGCACAACGAGCGAATTCTCGGGTGGTTGGCGTATGCGTATCGAACTTGCCAAGATTCTTTTGCAACGTCCTGACCTTCTGCTTCTTGACGAGCCAACCAACCACCTCGACATCGAGTCAATACAATGGCTCGAAAAATTCTTGACCACGAGCAGCTCTACGGTCTTGCTGATCAGTCACGACCGAGCTTTTCTCGACAATGTGACAAACAGGACTATCGAGATAACATGCGGTACAATCCACGACTACAATGTGAATTACAGCCGGTATGTGGTGCTACATGCCGAACGAATTGAACAACAGCGTCGTGCTTACGAAAATCAGCAGAAGATGATTGAAGAGACACGTGAATTTATCGAACGATTCCGCTATCAGGCTACCAAAGCGATACAGGTGCAAAGCCGCATCAAACAACTTGAAAAGATTGTGCCTATCGAGATAGACGAAGTCGATAACTCTCGCCTTAACCTCAAATTCCCTCCAGCACCTCGATCGGGCGACTTCCCCGTGATATGCGAAGGTGTCGAAAAGTCGTATGGCGACCATCTTATCTTCAAAGATGTAGAATTTATGATACGTCGAGGCGAGAAAGTTGCATTTGTCGGTCGCAATGGTGAGGGAAAGTCAACATTGGTGAAATGTATAATGGACCAGATACCATATAACGGTATATTAAAAATCGGGCATGGTGTCAAGATTGGCTATTTTGCCCAGAATCAGGCTCAGCTTCTCGACGAGGAATTGACCGTATTCGACACCATCGACCGTGTGGCAGTGGGCGACATTCGCACACGCATCAAGGACATTCTCGGAGCATTCATGTTTGGTGGCGATAACATCGACAAGAAAGTGAAGGTATTGTCGGGTGGCGAGCGAAGCCGATTGGCGATGATACGTCTTCTGCTCGAAACCGTCAATCTGCTCATTCTTGATGAGCCGACCAACCATCTTGACATTTCGAGCAAACAAGTGCTCAAAGATGCCATTAAGGCTTTCGACGGCACAGCCATCATCGTCAGTCACGACCGAGACTTCCTCGACGGATTGGTAACCAAGGTATATGAGTTCGGAAAGCAACGTGTACAGGAACACCTTGGTGGCATATACGATTATCTCGAAAAGAAGAACCTCGACTCACTGCAGGAACTTGAAAAGAAAGACAGACCCTCAGATGGCAAACGCAATTCGCCAGAGGTTTCTATTAACAATGTGCCTGCTGAAGCAAAGAACTTCGAGGAACAGAAAGAACTCAAACGACGTAGAAACCAGCTTGAGAAAACGGTGAAATATGCCGAAGAAAAAATAGCAAAACTCGAGCAGAAGATTGCAGAGATTGAGCAGAAGATGATAGATCCAGAAGGCAGTTACGACCATACGCTATATGTACGCCACAGCGAATTGCGATCGGAACTCGAAAGCGTGACCGAACAATGGATGGAGGCTTCTGAACAGCTCGAAAACATCAAATAACATCATCGTTTGATAGTGATACCGCAGAATTGTAAGTGATTTTGCGGTTTTTTATTTTTAAAATCATTTTTTTTGTAATTTTTATTTGGAGATAAATAAAACAATATATATATTTGCCATATAAAAATAAATGCAAGCAAAGCAATATTGAAACAATGGCAGATAAAAATTTGCAACAGAGTTTAAAACTACATTTCGGTTTTGACAATTTTAAAGGCAATCAAGAAGCTATCATACGCAACCTCATGGATGGCAACGACACATTTGTGCTCATGCCTACCGGTGGCGGCAAATCCTTGTGTTATCAGCTTCCATCGTTGTTGATGGAGGGTACAGCCATAGTCATATCGCCTCTGATAGCCCTGATGAAAAATCAGGTAGATGCAATGCGTAACTTCAGCGAAGATGACAATGTGGCTCATTTCATTAATTCTTCACTCACCAAGACGGCTATCGACCAAGTCAAGGCCGATATTGTTTCGGGCAAGACTAAGCTTCTGTATGTAGCGCCAGAGTCTCTCAACAAGCCTGAAAACATCGAGTTCCTCAGTTCTATCAAGGTGTCGTTCTTTGCAATCGACGAGGCTCATTGCATCTCGGAATGGGGGCACGATTTCCGTCCTGAATACCGAAATATCCGTCCTGTAATAAACAAGATTGGACAACGTCCTGTCATTGCTCTCACTGCAACGGCAACTGTCAAGGTGCAACACGATATCATGAAGAATCTCGGAATCCAGAAGGCTTCTACTTTCAAGTCTTCGTTCAACCGTCCGAACCTTTATTATGAAGTACGCCATAAGACAGACAATATCGATCGAGACATTATTAAATATATCAAGCAACATTCTGGCAAATCGGGCATCATCTATTGCCTGAGCCGCAAGAAAGTCGAGGAACTTGCCGAGGTTCTGGTTGCCAACAATATCTCGTGCCGTCCGTATCATGCAGGTATGGACAGCGACACCCGTACGCAATATCAGGATGACTTCCTCATGGAACGTGTCGATGTGATAGTGGCAACCATCGCATTCGGCATGGGCATTGACAAACCTGATGTGCGTTATGTAATTCATTATGATATGCCAAAGAGTCTCGAAGGCTATTATCAGGAGACAGGTCGAGCCGGCCGCGACGGTGGCGAAGGAGAATGTATCTCTTTCTATAGCGACAAAGACCTTTTCAAACTCGAGAAGTTCATGCAAAACAAGGTCGATTCGGAAAAGGAAATTGGCAAGTTGCTCCTGCGCGAGACTCAGGCTTATGCCGAAACAAGCATGTGCCGACGCAAGGCTCTCCTCCACTATTTCGGAGAAGACTATAAGGAAGAAGAATGTGGCAACTGCGACAACTGCCGTAAGCCAAAGAAACACATCGAGGCAAAAGAATTGCTATGTGCCGTGCTCGAGACTGTTTTGCAGCTAAAAGAGAAATGCAAGCAAGACTACATCGTGACGGTTATGGAGGGTATCAAGACTGACGAGGTGGCATTCAACAAACACGACCAGCTCGAATGTTTCGGTACTGGCAACGATGAGCCAGCCGACCTTTGGCATAGTGTGATCCGTCAGGCTTTGGTGGCAAAGTATCTCAACCGCGAGATTGAGTCATACGGCTTGATCAAGGTAACAGCTGCCGGTAAGCGATTCCTGTCTAACCCCAAGTCGTTCAATATAGTAGTAGAGTCGGACGACGAAGAAGATGCCGACGAAGTAGAACTCAAGGGCAATGGCGCTTCGGCTGCTGCCGACGAGGCTCTCTATGGTATGCTCAAGGATCTGCGCAAGGAAGTGGCTAAGCGTCTCAACCTGCCTCCTTATGTCATCTTCCAGGATCCGTCGCTCGAAGCTATGGCTACCACCTATCCTATCACCATCGAGGAACTTCAGAATGTACCTGGTGTGGGAGCAGGAAAGGCAAAGCGATATGGCGAGGAGTTCTGCAGCCTCATCAAGAAACACTGCGACGAAAACGAAATAGAACGTCCAGAGGACTTCCGTGTGCGCACTGTGGCTAATAAGTCGAAGATAAAGGTATCTATCATTCAATCTATCGACCGACGTATTCCTCTCGACGATATTGCAGAATCGCTGCACGTCGATTTTGATGACTTGCTTACCGAGATAGAAGCTATCATCTCAAGTGGTACGCGCCTGAATATCGACTATTTCCTTGCCGATGTCATGGATCCGGAAGACGTAGAAGAACTCTATCAGTACTTTAAGGAGTCTCAAGACGATAACCTTGAAGCAGCTTACAAGGAGATGGGCAGCGTCTATGAAGATCGCGAAATCCGCTTGGTGCGTATCAAGTTCATTTCTGAAATAGCCAATTAACATCGACCATGCACATCGCAATTGCCGGAAACATCGGGTCAGGAAAGACAACCCTAACCAAGATGCTTTGCAAACATTATAACTGGATTCCGCGTTTCGAGGAAATAGACAACAATCCTTATATCGAAGATTATTACAAGGACATGAAGCGCTGGTGCTTCAATCTCGAAATTTTCTTCCTGAAACACCGCTTCAGAGATATTCTTGAGATTGCAAAGCATAAGGATACCGTGGTTCAAGACCGTTCGATCTACGAGGGTGTATATGTCTTCACTGCCAACAACAGGGCAATGGGAAATCTCTCGGAAAGAGATTTCGACACATATATGGAACTGTTTGAACAGATGACCAACCTCGTTGATTATCCCGACTTCATGATATATCTGCAAGCATCAGTTCCTCACCTTGTTGCCAATATCCAGAAACGAGGAAGAGACTATGAGCAGACAATCTCGATCGAATATCTCACCAACCTCAATAAGCGGTACGAAGACTTCATCTTCAACAAATACAAGGGCAAGGTCTTGACAATTAATGTCGATAATCTTGATTTCAAAGAGAATCCTTCAGATTTTTCGGTCATTACTGACAAGATAGACAGATTACTCTTCGGCCTCTTCTGATTCTTATCTCTTAAGATACTCTCTCAACCTCTTGTCATATTTGACAAAGAGGTTGAATGCTATTGGTGGTACTATCCATGCCATCAGCACCACCACCGCCATGCCTATGATGGTCACTTCGGCAAGCGAATGCATGGCTGGATGCTTGGCAAAGATGAGCGAACCGATGCCGACAAACATGATGAGAGCCGAGAGAATGATGCTCTTCTGGTATGAAATAAGTATCTTGCCTCCACTGCGATAGTCCTTGATTAAGCCTTCGGTGATGAATATGGTATAGTCGTCGCCCTGTCCGAAGATGAAAGTGGCAAGGATGATATTTACAATATTGAAGCTGATTCCGCAAAGATTCATTATTCCCAAAATCCATAACCAGCCAAATGCCATCGGCAAGAATGCCACAATGGCTAATTCGATCCTGCCAAACGACAGCCAAAGGAACACGAATACTATGATACTGCAAGCTATGCCTATATAATTGAAGTCAGCCGATAAAGTGCTGGCAATGCGTCCATTGAGCGAAGTAAGGTCAAATGCCCTGACTTCTGCAACTCCATTTCCTGCATTTGCTATCACATCCTCGACCAATGCCGCCTTTTCTTCAGGCACTGTCAGCTGCGCTACTATGGAATTAGCACCCACAAAGCCCGTGAATACTGTCGAAATAAGTATCTCGTTCTCTTCCCATTCAAGCACAGGCAAATCGTCTATCCTGGCCATTTCGGCAAACTCAGCGAATGCTTCGTCAGTAAAGCCTTCTTCTTGTGCAACTCTCAACACATCGTTCACGTCATGATTAGTCCAGAACTCGTGCCACAATCTCAGATGTTCTTTCTGCATCGTTACAGAAGGAAGCAGACGTATTGGATTCTTGACCAGAGTGATGCACCCCCTCTCCTTTTCTTTTTCAATCACCTCATGCAGAGACTCCAAGCCTCGGCTTGCCTCGTCGTATGTGCTACCTGTCGAAGTGACATATACAGTCGTTCCGTCAGCTTCGCCACGCATTAAAGCGAGAACTGCCATTTCCGTCTTCTGCTCTTCGGTCATGAAGTTGATGTGGTTCATATTGGTATCGAACTGCGTGTCGAGACTAAAGTAACCGAATACTATGCTCAACGCCACAATCACTATTGCCGATATCTTGCTCGCCGTGATTCGATCGACAAGTCTCGTAATCGCCGAAGTGTGGTTGTCACCATCGTCGATCTGTACGCCCGATTTCATAATATTGATCTGTGGAAGAAAGATGATGACAAAGATGATTGTGCCCACGAGCATCAGCGCACTAAACAAACCCAAATCGCGAATAGCAACAGCTTCCAAAAGAACAAGAGTGAGGAAGGCGCCAACAGTTGTAATATTGCCGATGAGCAAAGGAGCAACAAGGTCTTTCAATGTTCGTCGGTTATCATATTCCTTCAGGTGACACACATAGTGAAGAGGATAGTTGACGGCAATGCCTATGATAATAGATGCGATGCCCACTACGATGAGCGAAATGTCGCTGCGCAACAGCCCCATACTTCCCAAGGCAAAGAGAAAACCAAAGGCTGTAGTGATGGCAATGAGAAGCAACGAACGAAGATTATGAAAGGTGAAGAGCAAAAGCAGTAATATCAGCACAGCCGAAACGGCTATTGCTATGATAGTGTCGTGCTTTATTTGTGAGGCATTGTCAACAGCAATGACAGGCGAGCCGACAAAACTGACATCTATCCCATCTGCATTTATTTCTTGTTTGGCTTCGTTGAGCAAAGCGATAAGCTGAGCATTGAGATTGGTCTCACTTCCGCCAAACGGTGATTTTATCGAAACCAGGCATTTCTTATTGTCGGCCGTGAAAATGAACCCGTTATATTGATTATATCTCGTCTCTGGCTGAAAGTCTTTGAGCATCGTCGCAATGCTTTCGCCCATTCCCAAAGGATCGAGCACATACATCGGCTCGAACAAGGCACTCACAGGTGACGCTATCTGCTCCTTAACCCAGTTCATTCTTTCTTTAAGGAAGCTATCATCGTTCCACAGCGAGTCGATGCGTGAATAATCATCGGCTGTCAGATAATAAGGCAGATGGGCATAGACATAATCAAAGATGTCGGTAATCTGCCCTGCATCGACATGCGGCTCATAGTTCGCAATCCATCCAGATGTATCGCGCTCTGCCAGAACATCTCCGAATTTCATCACAGCATCAACAATCTTCTGCTGGTCATGTTGTGAACTATCGGCCAACGAAAACAGTAGCACGATCTTGTCGGCTGCAACAACCTCCTGATAGATCTTCATCGACTCCTGATAGTCTTTGTCGGTTGGCAGAAAGTCGGTGATGTCTTCCTTGAAGTCAAGACGAAGTGCCGACATGACAAGCACACTTATGATTGCTATCAGCGAGACAAAACACAAAAAGCGATGCCTTTGCAGATATTCGTATATTATCAACACAAATCTCATATTCTTTTCTTTGCTTTTTTTTCTGCAAATATAACAAAAATTGGGGTTATTTATCATATTTGCCAACAAATACTACAATTAATAGTCTATTTCATCAATATTTTGTAATAAATGTTTATCTTTGCATATTAATTATTAAAATTCAAAATAGTATGAAAGAAAGAATAAGAGAGATCCTCGAAGAGGCATTACCACTTGTTGATATTGAATCAGAACATCTGTACGGCGAACTTGACTCGCTTGGCGTGACTACTATCCTCATGGAGTTGTCAGCAGCTTTCGACATCGATCTCGACAGCTCATACGCTACTCCCAAGAACCTCAAGTCGCTCGATTCTCTTGTTGCCCTTGTCGAAAAGAAACTTGCTGAGAAACAATGAAACAAAGCCTCGAACAATATATCTTCGAGCATTCGCTCAATACACCCGACAAGATTGCCATAGTGGCACAAGGCAAGGCAACAACCTATGCCAGGCTGTGGAGTCTAATCCTGAAACGAGCCGAGGCACTGCGTCGCGAGGGGTTGTCGGCTGGCGATGTCTATGTGACACGTTCGCAACAGTCGCTCGACTATCTTGTCACCTATTTCGCCATACATTATCTCGGCGCTGTTGTTTGTCCGCTCGAAAAAGGTGTATCCGATCAACGTTTCCTTCAAATCAGCAGAGATGTCCATGGCTTGAAATTCAACCCTAAGACCGATTCCGACATCCTTTATACCACAGGCACGACAGGTGTGTCTAAGGGAGTGCTAATCAGCCGTAGAGCCATCCTCTGCAATGGCGAGAATCTAGTCTTCGCTCTTGGATTCAAGTCTGACCTCACCTTTGTCATCACTGGACCAATCAACCACTCGGGCAACTGGTCGAAAGTTATTCCTACAATGATGGTTGGTGCAACGCTCTATGTGCTCGAAGACATGAAGGATGTCAATCTCTTCTTCGACGCTATGGGTTATGGTCCACACAAGACGGCTTGCTTCCTTGTACCAGCCAGCATCCGTATGCTGCTGCTCCTGTCACGCAAGCGCTTGGCTGCATTGTGCGAAAAGATCGATTTCATCGAGACAGGAGGAGCTCCCATATCGTCAGCCGATATGCAGATGCTTGCCGAGACTTTACCCCACACACGACTTTTCAACACCTATGCTTCGTCGGAGTGTGGAATGATTTGCACCTACAACTTCAACGATGGCAAGCACAAGAACTCTTGCTGTGGCACGCCGATGAAACATGCGTCGTTCGAGATTGTCGATGGCAAGGTAGTGTGCCAGAACGGTGGACAGATGAGCTGTTATGTCAATGCTCCAGAACTCACAGCCAATGTATTGAAAGACGGTAAGATATATACCAACGATTTAGCTCACATCGACGACGACGGAATGCTTGTCATCGAAGGACGCGACGGAGATGTCATCAACGTTGGAGCACTGAAGGTCTCTCCTTCCGAAGTCGAAAGCGTAGCCCTCGCCTTCCCTGCTGTCTCCGACTGTATCTGCCTGCCAAAGTCCCATCCAGTGATGGGCAATATAGTGCGTCTGCTCATAGTGCCAAAAGATGCCGACTCGTTCGATAAGCAACAGCTCGTTCAGCATATAGCAGCGCGACTCGAGAACTACAAGGTGCCACAAAGCATTGAACTCGTCGATGCAATCAAACGCACATACAATGGCAAGCTCGACCGCAAAGCATATCAATAATTCTGATTAGCATTTTATTATTATATCGTCATGAAAAAGTTTCTAATTTTTTCTCTGGCTTTCATTGCCAGCAATCTTTTCGCACAGAAGATTACAACCCAGACCACCGTTCAAGGCTCGATGGGCAAACTCTCTGTCATTGTCGAACAGCCTACTTTGAAGGAAGGTCAGAAATGTCCTGTAGTAATACAGATGCATGGTTTTTGTGGCAATAAAGGTGGAATGCATGAACTGATTGCTAACAAACTCGTAAATAGCAAAGTCGCTTCCGTGCGCTTCGATTTCAATGGTCATGGCGAGAGCGAAGGCCTCTTCCAGAACATGACTGTGCCCAACGAGATAGAAGATGCTAAGGCTATATATGAGTATGTGTCGTCTCTTCCTTTCGTTTCTAAGATCGGATTCCTCGGACACTCTCAGGGTGGCGTAGTGGCAAGCATGGCTGCAGGCGAACTTGGCGACGACAAGGTGTCGGCACTCGTGCTCATGGCTCCTGCTGCTGTCCTTCGCGAAGATGCCATACGTGGCAATACTTTCGGCAAAGTGTACGACCCTCTTACCCTCACAGAAGATGTCGAACTGTTCGGCGGGTTGAAGCTTGGCAAGAACTATATCAAGACTGCATTCAGCCTCCCAATTTACGAAACTGCTGCTGGCTATCAGGGGCCTGCTGCCATCTTCCATGGCAACAACGACAAAGTTGTACCTTACACCTATGGCGAACGCTACCACAAGATCTATCCGCTCTCAGAATACCACTATCTCCCTGGCGAAGACCATGGATTCTCTCAGTCGCTTGACAGCATCTCCGACCTCATCGTCAAGTTCTATCTCGCCAAGATGGCCTATGCTCCTGAACTCAAGCGAGGCGAAACAGCACCTGAGCTTTCTGCACCGACACCAGAGGGCAAGACTATCTCATTGGCCGACTACAAGGGGAAGTACGTCGTTATCGACTTCTGGGCATCATGGTGTGGCGACTGTCGTCGCGAAATTCCTGCGCTCAAGGAGCTATATACTGAGTCTCGCGACTGGAAGGTCGGAAAGGAACAGCTCCCAATAGAGTTCCTCAGCGTGTCGTTCGACTTCAAGCGCGAAGCTTGGCTTGCCCTTCTCGACAAGGAACAGTTCGAATGGCCTCAGGTCAGTAACCTCAATAACACTCGCGAAGACCCTACATATCAGGCATATAAGCTCCACTGGATTCCTGCTTTCTATGTAGTGTGTCCTGAGGGCAAGATTGTAGGTTCGGCAATCACTGCCGACGAACTTCGTTCATTGCTGAAGTCTCTTTTGTAATTATGGATGTCTTAGATCTTTCAATTCGTTTAGTAGTCGCATTGCTGTTAGGCGGTCTCATCGGCATCGAGCGTGAGTTCCGTGCTAAAGCTGCTGGCTTTCGCACTCATTTTCTTGTGAGCGTTGGTAGTGCATTGTTCTGTGTCGTGTCACAATATGGCTTTGGAGAAGAGATGAAAGATGCCTCACGCGTTGCTGCTCAAGTAGTATCGGGCATAGGATTTCTTGGTGCAGGCATGATCATCTTCCAGAAGAATGTCATACGAGGACTGACCACAGCCGCAGGTCTTTGGGTCACAGCCGCCATCGGATTAGCCTGTGGTGCTGGAATGTTGCTGATGGCAGTCATCGCCACTGCATTGGTGTTAGTCGGTCTTGAGGTGCTCAATATCTTCATTCCTCGTGTTGGTGCAACTGCCGTGGCATTGACATTCTCTTCGTCCAACAAGGAAAGCATAAAGACCGTAATTGCCCAGATCAAGGAAGAATGTCTTGAACTCCTCTCTTACGAACTAAAAGACCGTCACACCTCCCATGGCATCATCTTCGAGGCAAAGATCGAAATGAAAGTGCGTCGAGACGTGTCAACATCCAAGCTCATCGATTATATGAACGAATTCGAAGATGTGACGTTCTCATTTATCGAGTAAATCCACATTAATTGCTATGCATCATATTTGGATTAGCGCTGCGGGACTATGCGTGGCATCCGTAATTGGCAGTATAATAGGCTTCCTTATCAAGGATCTTCCCCACAAGGCCAACGACACCATCCTTGGCTTTTGTGCAGGTGTCATGCTTGCTGCTTCGACTATTGGTCTTATAGTACCAGCTTTCGATCTCTCTTCTCAGTGGTGGTGGGTAGTTGCAGGCGTGATGATTGGAGCTATGTTTCTCAATGTGCTCGACCTTGTCACACCCCATCTTCATCATGTGACAGGCCTTGACGAAGCCGAACATCACAACAATGCCAAGCTCAACCATGTGCTTCTCTTTGTCATGGCTATCGCCTTGCATAAACTTCCCGAAGGAATGGCTGCAGGTGTGAGCATCAGCGATGCCCAGACAGCATCGTGGACAGTAAGCATAGGCATTGCATTGCAGAATGTGCCCGAAGGCATGGTCATCATCGCTCCGTTGCTTCTCGCTGGAGTCAAGCCTCTGCGCACGTTCGTCATATCCGTAGTCATCGGTCTGCTCGAGATTGTCGGTGTGTGGATTGGCTTTGGCATGGGCAACATATCACAGACATTATTGCCTGTAATGCTCGGATTCGCTGGCGGTGCGATGCTCTATGTGACAAGTGATGAGATGATTCCCGAGACACATGCTCATGGACATCAGAAGCAGGCTACCTATGCTCTGCTCATCGGGTTCATGACCTTGCTGCTGATCGAACGATTATTTGAGTGAAATTGTAGTCCTACCGGGAGTCGAACCCGGCTTTTCAGAATGAAAATCTGACGAACTAACCGATATTCGATAGGACCAATCTATGATTTTTTGCAAAGATAATGAAAGAATTTCACATTTCCAAATTATCAATGCACTTTTTTTGAATTTTTATTCAATATTTCTACAAATATCCTTCAAATTTGTCTTTTTGATGAACTGTTTAGTAATTTGCACAGGCAATCGTTGCCGTAGCCAGATGGCTCACGGAATACTCCAATCGCTCCACCCCGACTGGAATGTATGTTCTGCGGGAACTAAACCTGCAAACGAGGTACACCCTTTGGCAATCAAGGTGATGGGCGAAATTGGAATAGACATCAGCCAACACTATCCAAAATCGCTCGACCAATACACAGGTCAGGAATGGGACTATGTCATTACAGTGTGTGGCGGAGCAAAAGAGTCTTGTCCTGTATTCTCAGGCAAGGTGAGCAAGCGCCTGCACATAGGGTTCGAAGATCCAGATTCTTTCAAGGGATCGGAGGATGAGGTTTTGCCACAGTTCCGACGTATCAGAGACGAGATATTGTCGAAAATGAAGGATTTGGCAGATTGAGCCATTTGACATTACCTCTGCCAGATACGGCTAATCAATATCATGCTAACAACATTTACAAGAATAAAAGAAAAATGCTGACATTATGAAACAGAGACTTACTTATCTTGACAACATCAAAGTGATGTTGACCCTTTTAGTGATTTTCCATCATGCCGGACAGGCTTACGGACAAGGAGGAGGTTGGCCATATACTCCATCCAACAACGACGAATTCTTACCATGGATATGGCATTTCTTCGCCGTAAATGCTTCGTTCTTCATGGGACTCTACTTCTTCATCTCGGGCTATTTCATCCCACGCAGCTTCGACCATCAGGGCTTCGCCACATTCATCAAGAAGAAACTGCTCCGACTTGGAGTACCGCTCGTCGCGATGGGCTCTGTCATCTCTTTCTGCACCGGCAAGTTCGAACTGGCGCACATGTGGTTTGTCGAGAACCTGCTATTCTTCTGCATCCTATATGCCTTATTCCGACTGGCAGCCAAGCCTATCGACAATCAATGCAATTCGCGTCCAACAATCATCGGACTGACTGCCGCAGCTCTCATCATGGGATTTGGCAGTTGGATCATCAGGGAAGCAAGTCCTCAGGATCACTGGATTTCGCTATGGGTTCTGGTCCTCGAGCCTGCCCACTATCTTCAGTATGTGATGATGTTCGTGCTCGGTATTCTTGCCTATCGCTTCGACTGGCTTGATAAGATGAACAACAAGACAGGGGCAACGGCATTGGCAATCGGTCTCCTCCTTGCCCTCGACCACTATCTGCGTGGCACCTTCCCATGGGACGAACTCGTGTGGCAATGGTTCGGTGTCTATGAGTCGCTCATGTGCGTCTTTATCAGCTTCGGATTGCTTTGGATCTTCCGCCAATATGCCAACAAGGAGAACGCCGTGATGCAATGGCTCGCCCAACAGAGCTATGGAGCCTACGTCTTCCACTTGCCCCTGATGCTCGGCATACAATATCTGTGCGATGGTCTGTGGATGGGTGCTTTCGCCAAATTCCTGTTCATCGGCGTGGCTACTGCCATAGTGTCTTTCCTCAACGCATGGCTGATTCGCCTCATTCCAGGCGCAAAGAAAGTGATATAAAAAAAGATTATTGGCTAAAAACAGCATACATCTTAGCCAATAACCATTTATTAGATACAACAACTACAACTACTGTAGTCGATTCTCCTCAGATTTGCCATGGTGCGACTTGATCATGTTGACGTAGCTATCGACACCGAGGAAAGTGGCACAGAGAAGAAGGAACTGAGCGACGAGGATGATGACCGAATGGTCGATGACTCCAGTGGGCGGCAGCAGTAAGGCTACGACCGAGAGGATTACGGCTACGACCCATGAGGCGAGTGCGAGTTTCTGTTTCATCGTGAGACGTGAAGGCGTGATGATGTTAAGGTGTGAAGGTGTTAAGGCACTGAGCTTGTGAAGGTGTTAAGGTGTTCAAGGTCTTCAGCAGAGTTTTTGTCTTGTGCAGAGTTTTATGTAGTGGCAATGAACACCTTAACACCATAACCTTTCATAGTATTCGACAAAGAAATCTAAAACCAGCTGCCCTTGCACCTTGCAAAGACAGCTGGTTTCAACTTATTTCAGGAAAGCGAAGAAGACGGCTAAGAGGACTAATACGAAGGCTACAAGGTGATTCCAGTGGATGGGTTCGCCCTTGAAGACGGTGGCGACGATGACGGTGAAGACGATGAGCGAGACAGCCTCCTGAATGATCTTGAGCTGCATCAGCGAATAGGGGCCGCCATTAATCTGGGAGCCTATACGGTTGGCTGGAATCATGAAGGAATATTCGAGCAGAGCCATTCCCCAGCTCATGAGGATGACGAGGATCAGCGGCCAGTCTTTGACCGAAGGATGCAACTGCTGGAGCTTGAGGTTGCCATACCAGGCGAAGGTCATGAAGACATTCGAAATGATCAGAAAAACGACTGTCAATAAAGCACGCATATTATTTATTATTGGGGGTGTTGATGGAAGCTAACTCCTAATGATTAATCTTATGATATTCCACAAGTCCGTCGATTGGGTTTTGGAGGAAGGTGCCTACCTGAAGTCGGTAGCATGAAGCCACTTCGCGGATGACATCCTGGAGATGGAATGCCACAGAGCCGACAAAAGAGATGCGGTCGGTGGGTTTGGGATGAAGGTGCATGACGTTACGCTTGAAGAACGCCCTGATGCCTTGGAGCGCAACCTTATGGCAATAGCCAAGAGAAAGATGGCGGCCTATGAAAGGGGCGAATGAGGCGAGATAGCGATTGGGGAACTGACCCTGATAGACATGAGCAATGGCTTCCTGATGAGAGATCTCTCCGAAATCTTCTTCAAACACCTTGCGAACTTTACGAGGCATTTCAGATTTCAGATAGTCGGACAAAACCTGACGTCCGAAATATGCGCCACTACCCTCATCGCCAAGGATATAGCCTAAGGAAAGGAAATTGCACACAGTGTCGGTTTCGGCTTCGAAGAAGGCTGCGACTGAGCCAGTGCCCATGATGCAGCATATCCCGTCGCCCATGGCGCGACAAGCTCCCTCGATATCGCTTGCGACCTTGACAACCGCTGACGATGGCAAGACAGAGGCGAGCGACTTCCGGACAATCGAGCAGCGTTGGTCGCGGCAGCCGGCACCATAGAAATAGAGGGCATCGACAGTGTCGATACCAAAGGCTGACAGCACCTCGGACAATGTGCCTGAGATCTGTTTGGGCTTGGTGAACAAGGGGTTGAGTCCCATCGTATGGTAGGCACGCTGCACTGTGGGCGCGTCCTGACTGACCTCGACCAGCATCCACGAGGTCTTGGTGCTTCCGCTATCGGCTATCAGTATTCTCATTTCTTGCTACGTTTTAGTTTGAATGCCTTCTTTGCGCCACTACCCTCGTTGTTGAAAGCATCGACAGCAGTGATGACATAGGTATAGGTCTGAGGAATCTCGATGGTAGCATCGACAAAGCAAGGCTCGTTGGTCTGTCCGATCAGATGTGAGCAATCCTTGACCTTCGCCTTCTCGCCCTTGACAAAGCGATAGACATTGAAGTAATGAGGCCTTTGAGCATAATCGTCGGTCTCGTCAACAGTCCAAGTCAGTGTCAGTTGATGGTTGGCAAGAGTCGCATCGATTTTCTTCACTTTCCCGGGAGCCTTCTTGTCGAGATTGGCGTAGGCAGGGAGCAGAGCCTTGTTGACGAAGACACTTTGGCACAGATAGTCGCGCACGCCAAACTGATTATCTTCGATCTGATAGGCATACCAGTAGCAGTTGCCCCTGACCTTGCCCGAGCTGTATGCCAAACTCAGCTTATTGGCGAACTGATTGTGGCTCTGACTGAGGCTCGGCGTATTGGCACTGCTGGCAGCGCCATCGAGCGAACGTTCGATGCTTTGGCCGATATAGAGGTGGCAAGACGCAGGCACATTGTCGCTCCACCACTTGACTAAAGTGCTATAGTCGGCAAGCCTGTGGCCAATCTCCCAATAGACCTGAGGGATGAGATAATCGACCCAGCCGCTGCGAGCCCACAGAAGCACATCGGCATAGAGGTCGTCGTAGCACTGAGTGCCGCCTGTCTCTGAACCGCCTTCCCACGAGCCTTTGTTGCGATAGATGCCGAACGGACTGATGCCGAAGCGCACCCACGGCTTCAGGAACTTGATGTCTTCGTTGACTGTCTTGATGAGGATATCGACATTACGGCGGCGGAAATTGCTCAGAGCGTCGGGCTGAGTGGTGTCGATGCCCAATTCGGGAGCATAGGTCTGAAAAGCCCTTTGGTCGTCGAACACCTTGCCTGCCACTGGATAAGGATAGAAATAATCGTCCATGTGGATGGCATCGACATCGTAGCGACTGACAATATCCTTGACCACCGAACGGATGAACGCACGGCTCTCGGGCAATCCTGGGTTGAAATAGAGCTTGTTGTCATACTCGACAAACCATTCGGGATGCTGGCGATAGATGTGCTGACGATCCATCGTGAGACTCTTGGAGGTCGAGACGCGATATGGGTTGATCCACGCATGGAACTCCATCTGACGGTCGTGGCAGAGCTTGATCATATAGTCCATCGGATCCCACAGAGGCACAGGTGCTTTGCCCTGCTTGCCTGTGAGAAAACGGCTCCACGGCTCGTAGTGGCTCTGGTAGAAAGCATCGCCCTCGGGGCGAACCTGGAAGATCACGGCATTGAAGCCCGTCTGATGAAGCATATCGACCAACGAGGTGAGATAGGCCTTGCACTGATCGGGTGTCATGCGCTGGTAGCGGTCTTGCCAAGCCGTCTGGATCCACGCGCCACGGAACTCAGCCTTGCCATCGAACACAGCAGTTTCTTTTTCCTTCTTGCTTTTCTTCTTTGCGTCAAGGTTCAGGGGCATAGCAGCGACAAGAACCAAGGCAAGGAAGAACAAAGTTATCTTTTTCATATATTCTGTTTATTTTTAGGGAGTTAATGAGAGTTAGATTGTGTTATCTCCAAAAATAAAAATTAAGAAATCTCAGAAAGTTCGAGCCATCGCATCTCCTTTTCGTCGAGCAAGTCGATGACCTCCTGCATACGCTGTCCTTTGGCCAAGAGCTCGTCAGTAGAGAGTGTTCCGCTCGACATGGCAGCTTCGAGCTCAGCCTTCTCTGCTTCGAGCTTTGGCAGGTCGATTTCGAGTTGTTTCAGCTCCTCCTTCTCCTTGAACGTGAGTTTCGGGGCTTTCTCAGTCTTTATCTTCACGGTTTTGGTCTCGGCCAACTTCTCCGTCTTGTCGGGCAAGCCTTTAGCCTCAGCCTCTTTCAGTTCGCGCCACTCGCGATAGTCGGAGTAGTTGCCTGGATAGTCCTGAAGTTCGCCATCGCCCTTCATCACAAGCAGATGATCGACCACCTTGTCCATAAAATAGCGGTCGTGGCTCACCACTATGACGCAGCCGCCGAAATTGGCAAGATACTCTTCGAGCACATTGAGCGTCACGATGTCTAGGTCGTTGGTCGGCTCATCGAGAATGAGGAAATTTGGCGAACGCATCAGCACGGTGCAGAGATAGAGGCGGCGCTTCTCTCCTCCCGACAGCTTATACACATAATTATATTGTTTCTCGGGCGGAAAGAGGAAGTTCTGGAGGAACTGCGAGACACCCATCTTCGAGCCATCGCTCATCTGGACATATTCGGCAATGTCGCGCACCACATCGATCACCTTCTTCTGGTTGTCGAACGTCATGCCATCCTGCGAGTAATAGCCGAAGTGCACAGTCTCGCCAATGTCGAAATGCCCCTTGTCGGGAGCTATCTGTCCGAGGAGCAGCTTCAGGAAAGTGGATTTGCCCGTGCCGTTATTTCCAATGATACCCATCTTCTCATAACGAGCGAACATGTAGTTATAGTCTTTCAGGATGACCTTGTCAGGCTGTCCTGGTGTATGGCTCTCGAAACTCTTATATACATTCTTGGCAGTGAAGATCTTTGAGCCAATGTATGAACTGCGAGTTGCAAGACGCACCTCCATCTGCTCGCGACGGCGCTTGGCACGCTCTTTGAGTTCGTAGAAAGCCTCGATGCGGCTGCGGCTCTTGTGGCCACGAGCCTGAGGCTGGCGGCGCATCCAGTCGAGCTCCTTTCGCAGGAGGTTGTTGGCACGGTCGATATTGGAGTTCTGCACGGCAATACGCTCCTCACGTTTCTCAAGATAATAGGCATAGTTGCCCTTGTAGGTATAGAGCGTGCGGTCTGCAAGTTCGACAATCCTGTTGCACACGTTGTCGAGGAAGTATCGGTCGTGGGTCACCATCAGGATCGTCATGCACGTGTGGTTGAGATAGTCTTCGAGCCACTCCACCATCTCGAGGTCGAGGTGGTTGGTAGGCTCGTCGAGGATGAGCAGCTGAGGCTGATCGATGAGCACGTGAGCGAGAGCCAGACGCTTGCGCTGACCACCGCTCATCTGGCTCACTGGCTGGTGCATGTCGGTGATCTTGAGCTTGGTCAGAATGCGTTCGAGTTCGGCAGAAGCCTGGTTGCACACATCAGCCACCGTAGCTCCCTCGGGAAACTGCGGGTCCTGGCTCAGATATTCGACCCTGAGGTCGTTGCGATAGATGACGCTGCCCTCGTCGTAACCCTCGTCGCCTGCAAGGATGCTGAGCAGCGTGGTCTTGCCTGCACCGTTCTTGGCGATAAGCCCCACGCGGTCGCCCTCACTGATGCCGAGCGAGATCTTCTCGAACAGCACAAGATCGCCAAACGACTTGGTGAGACCATCGACCTGCAGATATGATATTGCCATTAGATATACTTTGATATTATAAAATGCGCGCAAAGATAATATTTTTTTCTCAGTTTAGATTACACAATAGACAAATATTTGATGAAAAACGCATTTATTTTGCAATAACAATAGCAAGGTAATAATAATTTATTATATTTGCACACTGTTTTATCAGAAAACACGTCGATACAAAACAAAATTGACTATCATTAAACCAAAATTAATTAACAATAACATTTCGATGAAAAGTGCATTGCAAATCGCTCGCGCTGCTTATCAGCCAAAGCTCCCAATCGCTTTGCGTGGCGCACTCAAGGCTGTAGAGGGTGAACCTACACAGTCAGTTGCAGATCAGGAAGAGGTACAGAAGCTCTTCCCTAACACATACGGTATGCCATACCTCAAGTTTGAGCCAACAGACGAGGCAATGGCCAACACACAGATGAACGTCGGCGTAATCCTCTCGGGTGGTCAGGCTCCTGGCGGACACAACGTCATCTCTGGTCTCTTCGACGGTATCAAGAAGCTCAATCCTAAGAACAAGCTCTACGGCTTCCTTCTCGGTCCTGGCGGTCTCGTTGACCACAAGTACATGGAGCTCACTGCCGAAATCATCGACGAATACCGCAACACTGGCGGTTTCGACATCATCGGTTCTGGCCGTACAAAGCTCGAGAAGAAGGCTCAGTTTGACAAGGGTCTTGAGATCCTTCAGGCTCTCGACATCAAGGCTCTCGTAATCATCGGTGGTGACGACTCGAA
Source organism: Bacteroidales bacterium (assembly GCA_016293065.1). Classification (GTDB taxonomy): domain Bacteria; phylum Bacteroidota; class Bacteroidia; order Bacteroidales; family UBA3663; genus Liminaster. The sequence goes on along the minus strand of JAEDEY010000001.1, from coordinate 19,872 downwards.
CACCAACGCTTGCGTGCTCGCTGAGTACTATGCCCAGATTGGTGCTGGCGTACAGGTAATCGGCTGTCCTAAGACTATCGACGGTGACTTGAAGAACGACGCTATCGAGGCTTCATTCGGTTTCGACACAGCTACTAAGGTATATTCTGAGGTTATCGGCAACATCATGCGCGACTGTAACTCAGCCAAGAAGTACTGGCACTTCGTTAAGCTCATGGGTCGTTCGGCTTCACACGTTACACTCGAGTGTGCACTCCAGACTCACCCTAACATCACCCTCATCGGTGAGGAGGTTGAGGCAAAGAACCAGACTCTCGACGACGTTGTAACATACATCGCAGAGGCAGTTTGCGACCGTGCAAACCTCGGCATGAACTATGGTGTTGTCCTCGTTCCAGAAGGCCTCATCGAGTTTATCCCAGCCATCAAGAAGCTCATCGCAGAGCTCAACGATATGCTCGCTGCCAACCAGGCAGACTTCGACCTCGTATCAGACGACCACAAGATCGACTACGTTCTTGCTCACCTCTCTGACGAGAACGCTGCTATCTTCCGCAGCCTCCCACTCTCAGTATCACGCCAGCTCGCCCTCGAGCGCGACCCACACGGCAACGTACAGGTATCGCTCATCGAGACAGAGCAGCTCCTCGCTGAGATGGTTGCCAAGAAGCTCGCTGACTGGAAGAAGGACGGCATCTTCACTGGCAAGTTCGCTACTCAGCACCACTTCTTCGGCTATGAAGGCCGCTGCGCAGCTCCTTCAAACTGGGATGCTGACTACTGCTACAGCCTCGGCTTCAACGCATCAATGCTGATTGCTGCAGGCAAGACTGGTTACATGTCATCAATCAAGAACACCTTCAAGCCTGTTGACGAATGGGTAGCAGGTGGTATTCCTATCACTATGATGATGAACATGGAGAAGCGAAATGGCGAGATGAAGCCAGTAATCCGCAAGGCTCTCGTAGAGCTCGGAGGCAAGCCATACAAGTATTTCGTGCGTCACCGCACAGAGTGGGCTCGCAACACCGACTTCGTATATCCTGGTCCTATCCAGTACTTCGGTCCATCAGAGGTTTGCGACCGTCCAACTCTAACTCTGACTCTCGAGCAGGAGTAATCTCCTCGACTGAGATAAACATCAAGCACGCTCTGTTTTTTGGGCGTGCTTTTTTTATCGTTTTTCTTGATAAATTGCTTACAATAAGTGTGATTTAGAGCCAAAAATTAATAAAACAAAAAAAATTTATGGTATTTTTGTAAAAATAAGATTGATGTTGATTGTCATCTTAAATATTATACTTATATTTGCATTGAATTACAGCACAATTAGCCAACAAACTTATGCAACGTCTGAAACACACACATACACTGATACAGATACTGATTGCGAGCCTTATGCTGTCAGTATTCTCCAATTCATACTCAAAAGTCATTACAGCACAAGAAGCTATTAACGTGTGCCAAACACTTGACAGTGGGACAATCACCAAAGACACATACGACGTTGAAGGCGTCATCACGGGTGTAGTGAGGGCAATGCACGGATTGAAGCTCGTCAATGCCGACATCATCTGCGACAACGGCATATTCTACCTCTATCGTCTGGCCAACATCGACAGTCTTGCTTTCGAACATTTCTATGACCTCAGAGTGGGCGACACGGTGGTGGTTAGAACAAGGCTTGAAAACTACGACAGCATTGCCTCATCATATTACGGCTATCTTATTTCGCTAAAAAAGTACAAGAACCCCACTCCCGAACTTCTTGCCGTGGCTCACGACCAGAAGTGGCAGATGATTGCCACCGACCAGCACAAGGCGCAACAGAATACCCTCACGCGCATTATGGTGATAGCCACTGGCATATTGTTCATCATCCTCATCTTCTGGGCTTATTCGCTTTCGAAGCGCTCGGAACAAGACTATCTCACCAAGCTCTTCAACCGATCGGGAGGCGAAGCGCATTTCAACTATTCCATCAACTCGCGAATAGCTGGCTATTTCATAATCCTCGACCTCGATAAGTTCAAGAGTGTCAACGACCGATATGGTCACGACACAGGCGATGTGCTGCTCATCAAGTTCGCACAAACTATCAAGAGACACTTTCCCGACGACATCACCATGCGCATGGGTGGCGACGAGTTTGCTATTTATATAGAAGGTATCGACGAAACGACTCTGCACAAGCGCATTGACAGATTCTTTGCCGATGTGGTAAATATCAAGATTGACAGTTTTTCAGAACTGCAGATTACATCAAGTGCTGGAGCAACATACTACAATGGCTCAAAACAAGACAACTACGACAGCCTGTACATCCGTGCCGACAAAGGCCTGTATGAGAGCAAGCAGCACAAAGGATGTTGCCTGACTCTGGTAGATCAGGACAACGAGAAGCGAAGTTTCAACTTTGCGCAATGGATGCTTATTGCACTTCTCTCGATAGTGCCGTCGTTAGGCTTTGCCTCTGCCTCTGACAATCTGGCTGCACAGGAGAGCGTCATCAACACATTCGAGGCAGATAGCATCTGCAGCACATTGGGCGACAGGGAGTTTTCGGAAAAAGCCTACAACATCTCTGGTGTGATTATCGGCTACCGCCATGTGTTGGGCGACAGCCTTTTCCTCATGGCAGAACTCGAGATGGGCGACGAATCGCTCATGGTCTATAACCTTGCCGACTATGACAGCGTGGCATTCAAACACGACAACGCATTGGGTTATGGCGACACGATAGTGATATGCTCTCGCCTATATCGACAGGACAATGAAAACTATGCGTCGAATGGCTATCTGATTGCCAACCGCCGATATATCGACCCTGTAGAGAAACTGATAAGCGAAAACAAGGAAGCACAATGGATGCTTGTCATCAAAGCCGAACAAGAAAAGGCTCACACGACAGTCAACATCGTACTTATCCTTTGTGCCGTGATCACGATAACTATTCTCTTCGTCTGGCTCATCAATGCCAACCACACGTCGAAACACGACCATCTGACCAAGGTGAACAATCGCTTTGGAGGCGAGAGCAAGATACGCGAACAGCTTGCCAGAAACACGAAAGGCTATTTCTGCCTATTCGACATAGACAAGTTCAAGGTTATCAACGATGAACTTGGACATACCTCAGGCGACGAGTGTCTCGCCAAACTCGCGGCTGCTGCCAAGAAGCAATTCTCAGGCAATATAGTGATGCGTCTGGGTGGTGACGAGTTTGCTATCTTCATCAAGAACATCGACCAAAAACTACTTGAGGCTTTGATAGAGAAGTTTTTCAATCGTGTGCATGGCATTCACCTCAAGGCCGACCCAAACTATCGCGTAGCTATCAGCATGGGTATTGCACGCTGTGACGGCTCGGATTGCACGTTCGACCAACTATACAGCATCGCCGACAAAAACCTATACAAGAGCAAAGAAACACGCGGTTGCAGTTACACGTTGTGATGACTATCGTAGAGCTATGAAATGGTTACAACTCACACCACTTACCTCCTATTCTTGGCTAATCAATATATTTACGGAACATAATAATATAATATGGTAAGTACAACTAATATTTTTGATATTAAGGGCAACTAACAAGCATTTGAGAATAAAACAAAAAAGGGAAGGCTGATTGCCTTCCCTTTTGATATTTGTCGTACTGTTGATTAGTACTCAAGCTTAGTCTGACGAACGTAAGATGCATAACGCTTCTTAGCCATTTCCTCTGCCTGACCGAAGAGTTCGGCAGCCTCAGCAGGGAACTGCTTCATTACAGAAGCGTAGCGAACCTCGCCCTTGAGGAAGTCCTGGAACTTCTCCCACTGTGGCTCCTTAGAATCGAGAGTGAATGGGTTCTTGCCCTGTGCCTCGAGCTCTGGGTTGAAGCGCCAGAGATGCCAGTAACCACACTCGACAGCCTTAGCTTCCTCTGCCTGGCTCTTGCCCATACCTGCCTTAAGACCATGGTTGATACATGGAGCATAAGCAATGACGAGAGATGGTCCGTGGTAAGCCTCAGCTTCCTTGAGAGCCTTGAGAGTCTGAGCCTGGTCAGCTCCCATTGCAATCTGAGCTACATATACATAGCCGTAAGTTGTAGCAATCATACCAAGATCCTTCTTGCGAACGCGCTTACCAGAAGCAGCGAACTTAGCGATAGCACCGAGTGGTGTTGCCTTAGAAGACTGACCACCAGTATTAGAATAAACCTCAGTATCGATTACGAAGATGTTAACGTCTTCGCCAGAAGCAATCACATGGTCGAGACCTCCGTAGCCGATGTCGTAAGAAGCACCGTCACCACCGATGATCCACTGGCTGCGCTTAACGAGGTGATCCTTGTAAGTGAGAATCTCCTTGCAAGTGTCACAACCACAAGCCTCACAAGCAGCTACAATCTGAGGAGCGAGAGCCTTGGTCTGAGCAGCATCCTCCTGATTCTCGATCCACTGCTGCATCAATGCCTTGAGTTCAGCAGAGCAGCAAGTGCAAGACTGAGCCTCGGTCATGAGACGAGTGAGACGCTGCTTCATCTTCTTGTTGGCAATAGCCATACCGAGACCGAATTCGCAGAAGTCCTCGAAGAGTGAGTTAGCCCAAGCAGGACCCTGACCTTTAGCATTCTTAGTATAAGGTGTAGAAGGAACAGAACCAGAGTAGATTGAAGAGCAACCAGTAGCGTTGGCAACGATCTCACGGTCGCCGAAGAGCTGAGAGATCAACTTAACGTAAGGAGTCTCACCGCAACCTGCGCAAGCACCAGAGAACTCGAAGAGTGGCTGAGCGAACTGAGAGTTCTTGACATTAGCTGTGATGTCAACGAGATCCTGCTTAGAAGTAACGTTCTCAACGCAGTACTTCCAGTTAGCAGCCTGCTGAGCAGCCTCAGCTGAAGTATCGTCGTAAGGAACCATCTTGAGAGCTGGACCACCGAGCTTTGGATTGCCTGGGCAGACATCAGCACAGTTGCCGCAAGAGAGACAATCCTTAACACCAACCTGGATGCGGAAGAACATACCCTTCATTGCAGCTGGAGCCTTCATCTCGATAGTAGCATCTGCAAAGCCTGCCTTCTCGTCGGCTGTCATTACGAATGGACGGATACAAGCGTGAGGACAAACATAAGCACACTTGTTACACTGGATACACTTCTCAGGATCCCACTGTGGAACAAAGGCACCTACACCACGCTTCTCGAACTTAGCTGTACCTGCAGCCCAAGTACCATCCTCAATACCCTTGAATGAAGAAACTGGGAGAAGGTCACCATCCTGTGCGTTGATTGGGCGAACTACCTTGTTGATGAAGTCGTCACCATCGGTATAAACCTTTGGCTCAGCCTCAAGTGAAGCCCATACTGGATCGACAGCAAGCTCCTTGTATTCGCCACCACGATCGACAGCAGCATAGTTCTTGTTGACAACGTCTTCACCCTTCTTGCCATAAGACTTGACGATGAAGTGCTTCATCTCTTCAACTGCCTGCTCTACAGGGATGACACCTGTGATGCGGAAGAATGCCGACTGGAGGATAGTGTTGGTACGGTTGCCGAGACCAATCTCCTGAGCAATCTTAGTTGCATTGATGTAGTAAACCTTGACATCCTGCTTAGCGAGAACTGCCTTCACCTTGTTAGGGATGTTGTTGACAAGTTCCTCACCGTCCCAGATAGTATTGAGAAGGAATGTACCGCCCTTCTGGATACCACGAGTCACATCGTACATGTTGAGGTAAGCCTGCTGGTGACATGCAACGAAGTTAGGAGTAGTCACGAGATAAGTTGACTGGATTGGAGTATCGCCGAAACGGAGGTGAGAGCAAGTGAAACCACCAGACTTCTTAGAGTCGTAAGAGAAATATGCCTGGCAATACTTGTCAGTTGTCTCACCGATGATCTTTACAGAGTTCTTGTTAGCACCTACTGTACCGTCAGCACCGAGACCATAGAACTTAGCCTGGAATGTGCCTGCAGGAGCTACAGAAACCTCCTCACCTACTGGAAGAGAAGTGAATGTAACATCATCTACGATACCGAGAGTGAAGTGGTTCTTAGGCTCTGCCATTGCGAGGTTGTCATAGACAGCGATGATCTGAGCAGGAGTAGTATCGTTAGAACCAAGACCATAACGACCGCCAACAACCTTAATCTGACCGATGAGGCCAAGCTCGGTGAGAGCGTCAACAACGTCGAGGTAGAGAGGCTCAGAGTTAGCACCTGGCTCCTTTGTACGATCGAGGACGCAAACCTTCTTGACAGAAGCAGGAAGAGCCTCCTTGAGGTACTTGAGAGAGAATGGACGGTAGAGGTGAACGCTGATCAAACCTACCTTCTCGCCCTGTGCAACCTTATAGTCGATAACCTCCTTGATACACTCGGTAGCAGAACCCATAGCGACGATGATGTTCTCGGCATCTGGTGCTCCGTAGTAGTCGAATGGACGGTGCTTGCGACCAGTGATGGCAGAAACCTGATCCATGTACTTGGCTACGATATCTGGCACTGCATCGTAGTAAGGATTAGAAGACTCGCGGTGAGCGAAGAACACATCTGGGTTCTCGGCCATACCACGCATCTCAGGATGCTCAGGAGAGAGAGCACGCTCACGAAAAGCCTTGACAGCATCCCAGTCAACGAGTGGACGGAGATCCTCCTGGTCAACAACCTCAATCTTCTGATACTCGTGAGAAGTACGGAAACCATCGAAGAAGTTGAGGAATGGAACACGGCTGGTGAGAGTAGCGAGGTGTGCTACAGCTGAGATATCCATTACTTCCTGAACAGAACCCTCGGCGAGCATTGCGAAACCAGTCTGGCGGCAAGCCATTACGTCCTGGTGGTCACCAAAGATACAAAGAGCATGAGAAGCCAATGTACGAGCAGAAACATGGAACACAGATGGGATGAGCTCACCTGCAATCTTGTACATATTAGGGATCATCAGGAGAAGGCCCTGTGATGCGGTAAATGTAGTAGTGAGTGCGCCTGCCTGAAGTGAACCGTGAACTGCACCGGCAGCACCACCTTCAGACTGCATTTCCTGAACAAGGACTGTTTCACCGAAGATGTTCTTACGGCCCTGTGCAGCCCATTCGTCGACATTTTCAGCCATCGGAGATGATGGAGTGATTGGGTAGATAGCAGCTACCTCCGAGAACATATACGCGATATGTGCCGCAGCTGTATTACCATCACATGTCATGAATTTTTTTGCCATTGTGAAATTGAATAAAAAGAATTAATTAAAACTATAAAGGATTAAAATCGTATCAATATAGGAATCCGAACAACCAGAGAGGAATCACGTTGTCGTGACCAATCTCAAGATTGTCGATAGCATAATAATACTCAGGATTGTTCTTGGTACGAACCACCCAGTCGCAGACGCGGAAACGGTCGGTCTGGTTGATGAGGAACTGTACGTTGCGTTCGTTCGACTTGTTCAAACGGTTATCTTTATGCAGCATGTTGTAGAAGAAAGTCTCGCGCAACTGGCGTGGCTCCACTTCGTTGAGACATGTCGGATACAAGATATTGGTGTTGTGCATATATACCACAGCTGGCTTCTTTGGGAACTGCTCATCGACAGAATAAAGCATGTTGATGAGACGAGCCTCCTTGAGATAGCTGAGATAGTTGACCACCGTGGCACGGCTGGTTTCAATGCTCTTTGCCAAAAGGCTGACATTCGGCGAACAAGGAGCTTCCTGCGCCAGTATGTGAAGCAGCTTCTTGAGCTTTGGCAGATAGCTGAGCTCAATCTCCTTGAGGAAGAGAATATCTACCTCGAGCATAGTATTCATGTTCTTAATGAGCATCTCACTATAGTTCTTCTTTTCGAGGAAGAACGGATAGAAACCATGGTGGATATAATCCTTGAAATAATTGAGAGGTTTGATAGACTGACAAATATCAGAGGCTATCTGCTGATGGTTGGTGATAATCTGCTGATAAGAATAAGGTCGGAAGTTAGTGCCAGCCACAAGGTTGATGTATTCGCGGAAAGAGAAACCTCGGAGATTATAAGAATCAACAATGCCATTGAGCACAGGATTAGCATCCTTGAGGCGCATAACTGTCGAGCCCGCAAAGATGATCTGAATGCGAGGGAACTGGTCGTAAATAAACTTTAACTCTTCGCTCCAGCCCGGATATTTGAATATCTCGTCGATGAGCAAGGTGCGGCCACCCTGCTGCTGGAACGCACTCACAAATTCGCGGAGTGTGTGAGTGAAAAAGTAGAAGTGGTTCATATTGATATACAAACATCTTCTATCGTCCGGACCATACTTCTCCAATGCATATTGGAGAAGGAACGTGGTCTTGCCGACTCCTCGGCTACCTTTGATTCCGATCAAACGGCTTGTCCATTTGATCTCTTCCATCAATTCTCGGCGTACGGGGCTGTAAACATGTTCAACCAAGTACTTATGAGTCCTAAAAAAAGTATCCACTTTACTTCAATTATTTAATGGTTTGGTCATTAAGAATAAATACGGCGCAAAGATAATAATTTTGAATTAAACTGCAAAGTCTAAATTGCATTATTTTTGGCAGATTCCAAAAAAAGTGCATTATTTCATTATTATCACGCATTTTTGAGACGTTAGTGGTATCTGTTTATGCCTTAAATTCGTCATAAAGTTGTCTAACGATGGCGATTTTTTTTTCGCGCGGCTCGGAATAATCTATCCAATGTATCTTGGTTCCGCGTCGTTCCATGCCCCTGAACCATGTCATCTGTCGCTTGGCAAACTGATGGATGGCAATCTCGAGTTGGTCGAACATCTCCTGATACGAGAGCTTGCCGATGACATGGAGCGTAAGGTACTTGTACTCCAGTCCGTAGTAGATGAGATCGTCGGGCTGCAGGCCTCGGTCAAGCAAACCTCTCACCTCGTCGATCATGCCAGCTTCAAGACGTTCATAGAGTCGCTTGGTAATACGTTCGCGCCTCACATCACGGTCGATGTTGATGCCGACAACCAGACTCTTCACCGCAGGATAACCAGTGAGCTGCTGGGCATGAGTGCGGTAGTAGTCGCATATCTCTATCTCGCGTATGGCACGTTTGGCTGTGTCGGTGTCGGTGGTGTTGTGGAGCGTCTTATAGGTCTTTAGTATGGCTTCAAGTTCGGCAAGGCTTTTGCCTTCGAGCTGTCGGCGCAACTCAGGATTCTCTGGCACCTCGTGCATCTCATAGCCGCGAAGTACAGATTCGACATATAGTCCACTGCCTCCGCAGAGCACTGGGATTTTGCCTCGTGCTACCATGTCGTCATAGACACGGTGGAAGTCGCTCTGATACTCATATATGCTGTACTTGTAGCCAGGCTCGCGTATGTCGATGAGATGATATGGCACCTCACCGACGATGTTGCCCTGTTCATCGCGCACCACATAGTCGTCTAGGTCCTTGCCCGTGCCTAAGGTCATGCCACGATAGAACTGCCGACTGTCGGCGCTTATCACCTCAGTGTCGTAAGCGAGGGCTACATCGACCGCCAAGCGTGTCTTGCCACAAGCCGTTGGACCTACAATTGTTATCATTGGGATGTCAGTCATATCAGAATCAATATATCTTGTGGATAGTTGCAGAAGCAAAATAATGACTCAGAATCTCGGTGTGGGAGAAACCCTTGATACTCATGCAAGCCGAACCTATCTGGCACAATCCTACGCCATGACCCCAGCCTTTGCCGCTGAAGGTAAAGGTCTTTTGCTGACGTTGCGACATCCTGTCATCATTCTCGATGTCTGTCGTGATGTCGAAAGCAGAGCTATAGAGATGTGACTCAGAGAAAGCCTTGCGAATGAAGAGTTCCTTGCCAATCACTACTGTCCGCTCAGAGCCAACGACCTTGAGATACTCTATCCTGCCCGATGCTCCTCGCTTGAGCGGGATGAGTTCGAGTATCAATCCAACTTTGAGTCCAGTCTTCTTCTCAAACAAAGCAGAAATCTCTTCTTGAGTGAAAGTGACAGTCCAACGATAGAAATCATGAGTCTTCAGATCGTAGTCGTTCAGGACAAGCTTGAGCACATCACTGTCGGTAGTGTTGCAATACGGATCTTCGACTGGCTGCAGATAGTGATACTCTTCGTCTTGCCAACAGGTGTCGAACGATTCGGTGACTCCGCCACAGCACTTCGAGAAACGCGCATCACAGATATTGCCATCTCGGTCAAGAAGCACCTCTCCCCTCGTCTCTTCAACTGCCAGTGCCACAAGAGGCGAAACCTGACGTGTTATGCCTTGATAACGCTGGCAATGATCGTCGGCACAGACATCATATAGTGTGTGCTGATCATGATCCCACCATTTCACAACAATGTCATCCGACGCTACATCGCCAAACAACTGTTGGTCGGCATTGTCATATACATTATTAATATATGTAGGCGCAAAAACCTGAGCAGTATCTTGACCCTCATGACTTGTGTCCTTCAGCTTGGCATTCTCGATCTGTCGCAACACCCATGAGCGAGAGATGATAGCATGAGTCTTAAGTAGCTCAAGGTTATTTGAAGCCGACATCTCACTTGAGATGACACTCTTGAGATATTCTTCGACGGGCACAAGGTTGATGGCATGAAGCGAGCCTTGACGAGCAATCACATGAAGCGAACCATTGAAGATCTGCGTCTCGTTCTGTTCCCAATGGAAGTCCTTGCCAATAGTGACTCCCTCGATAGTGAAAGGCTGTGAATGAGTCCAGTATTCGCTGATCTTTCGTTTCTCTGAACGATTGGTGCTGTAGTCCATCACATCGAGGATGCGGTCTTCGTCGAGATAAGTCATCGCATGAACACGTTCTTCAGCCGAAAAGAAGATCTGCCCGGCATCAACCACCCCCACCTTAATGAGAGGCTCACGTCGCTGGCACTGGCCCAGGATGTCGCTAAGCAGAGCTGCATCCATCTTGTCAAAATCCTCTTGGCGAGCCAAAGGCACAATGCCACAGAACTCAAGCGATGCGGGACTGATCAGACAACGGTCGGCTCCTTCGGCATTATACTGCCACGGACGATGCTGTCTGCGATCGATAACACACCACAGCGAACGTTCGCCGTCGGTCCATGCGACGATGTTCTTATAGTCTGAATCGGAGATATGAGGCATCCTGTCGGTCACTCCTGCTTCAAGCTGAGCCTCTTTCGACCATGAGGCGATTGGTACAAGCGACTTGGGCACTGCCTGGAAATGCATGTGGTCGGGAGCAGATGCGCCCGAACAGGCTCCGTTGAAGAAAATCAGATAATCAGTCATCAGATCAGCAAAATATGCCATATCCCATATACGGTCTTTGATTGCCTGTGGCGTATGTTCGCTGCACACGATGGTGAAATGCCTATCGAGTATCGGATATGGATTTACCAAGATGTCGTATTCATGGCGATGAGGCAGAGTGACGACGTGATGAGCCAACTGCTCTGACGGACGGTTTGTCTGACACAAGAAACAAGGGCGTTCCACCTTACCGCTTTCGATGCGGGCTGTGGCACTCACGATACGGCTCGGATTATGAACAAGAATGTATCTACGTCCATCGACGACGACATCCTTGCGCTGCGCCCGCAACAAAGCTTCATATCGCTGGCGGCACTCGCTCCATACATTCAGCTGCTCAACAAAAAAACTTTCGATATTCATGTCTTGACATTATTTTCTTTTTCGGGCAAGGAGTTCGATGCTGCGGATGCGGTCTTTGTAGAGATTGTTGCGATTGAGTCTTTCGCGCGAGAGTGACGCATCGCTATTGCCCGACCATCGGCGGCAATCGTAAAGAGAATCGTAGATACGGCCAATGCGATATTGGCGGCAGATGCGCAACATGGCAGCATAGTCTTCGCCATAACTGGTATTGGGCAATGGATGCTGTCGCAGGAGGTCGCGACGGAAACCACGAGGAGCTCCCAACCCATTGATGCGAAGGGCATTGTTCATGCCGTTCTCTGGAGTCCATTCGCGGTGGTCGATGATGCCTGGAGGCAACTCCTGAAGATCGAAATCGGTCAGCCTATAGCTGCCTACCACAGCCATGCAATCTTGTTGGTTGAAAGCATCGACCATGCGCTGGAGTGTGTCGTTGCCACTATAGATGTCGTCGCTGTCGAGCTGCACTACATAGTCGCCGCACATCTCGCTCTCGACAGCCTTGTTCCAGCAACCGCCAATCTTGAGCGACAGTTCTTCAGGAACAATATGAACCAGACTCACATCGGCCTTTGCCATCTCTTGAAGCACTTCGGTCGTACCATCTGTCGAGTGGTTATCTACGACAATGACATTAAACGAGAAGCTGCATTGCTGAGACAGTGCCGAAGTGACGGCATCGCGTATTGTTTTGACTCTATTGAAGGCAGGAATGACCACAGATGCCACAACCCGAGAATGTGAATCGAGAGGTGTAGCAGGCTGCATCAGCTTATGATCGGTCCATGCGCCAAAACGTTTCAGATAGGCGGTAAACACACGTTCGCATTCGAGCTGGACATTGCGGTTGCGAGGATTGACATAATCGAATTGCGAAATCTGTTGCTCTTCAGAAGGAACGAAAGTATAGAGATGTTCGCTGATGTGATAAGGCAGGGCTCTAAGCGAGAGTTGCAGACGCAGCCTATACCACGCAGCAAACTCGCAAGGTTCGGCCGACTCTGCCTCGGCTACTGCCTGAAGGAATTGATCCGATGGCACGGCGACGAGATGGCCAAAGTCAAAGTCATCGCGCACGCTACCTATCTGATAGTCGATACATTCCATCTCTGTCAAGGAGTTGCCCGACTGCTCACGGAAATCTGAATAAACTACCGAACTACCAGTGTCGGATAAGACATTATGCAGACGCAGCTCCTCCTGCGAGGTAAGCTCGATGATGCCAGCACCTATCTTCAGCAAGAGAAAAGGCTTGCCGGAAGCCGACAATTCTTGCGCCAGAGCGGAGATCTCGGCAGACGACATGAGCATCGACTTGGCACAATAGACGAAACTGCTGCCAGTGACGAGACTTGTGTTTGAGATGACGATCTTTGACATAATAGATTAGATTAGAAATCGATTGTGAGCTGTGTAGGTTTTTGGGGCAATGTGTCGCCAAAGACATAGACCAACGATGTGGAGTTTCGCATCAATACACTCAGCACGACATCCTGTCCGATTCTTACTCCTTCCTTGCGCAGGGCTGCTTCAGCTGAGCGATATGCCAAATCGGGAGTATTGTTCTCGTGACTGATGTGACAGAGAAAGAGATGCTGGAGCGACTTGTGATAGAAACTGTGGATGAGCTGGGCACACTCGCTGTTGCTGAGATGTCCGCCTTGTCCTCGCACTCGGCTCTTGAGATAGCTCGGATAAGGGCCATTCATGAGCATATCTATGTCGTGGTTTGATTCTACCACCACATGATCGGCCATCGAGAGGTAATGACGTATTTCATCGGTCACTATTCCACAGTCGGTCACAAGGCAGAATTTCACAGGCTCTTCGCCTTCCTCGCTGACCTCAATGTAATAGCCTACATTGTCGTTCGAGTCGTGTGGCACCATGAAAGGCGTTACCTTGAAGAATGTACCTGGTATGAGCGTCTCGACGTCGCGTTCAAGATTGCGACGCGAAGCGTTGGTCAGTTTCTTCGACATTCCGAAATTGCGCTCCATTCCGCCATGCACGGCCTTGGTTGCATAGACGGGGATGTGATAGATCTCGCCAATGCTGCCTGCCGAACGTATATGGTCGGTGTGGTCATGGGTGATGAGCAATCCCATGACCTTTTCGAACGACAGGCCATTGTCGCGCAGATTCTTCTGAATGGTGCGCACAGGTATGCCTGCGTCGATTAATATTGCCTTGCCGCCTGCCTCAAGATAGTAACAGTTGCCACTGCTGCCACTTGACAGGCTCATAAATTTGACCTTCATCAAATATCAAATATCGAATAACAAATAAATAATATCAAAAAAACTCATTTGTAGATGAGGAATATCGCCGGCACACGTGGTATCTCGCGTGCGACGATGTCGTCCGACGCACCCTGTGGTATGCGCTTGCGCCATTCTGCCACGGTGTAAGTGACAATCTTCTCGTCGGCACAAGTGATGTTGGCTGCCAGACAGATTCGCGTCTGCGGTCTCAATGTCGAGAGCAGTGTCTGCATCATCTTGCCATTGCGATAGGGCGTCTCGATAAAAAGCTGAGTCTGGTCTTCGGCATACATACGCGACTCAAGCTGACGAATACGCGCAGTCTTCTTGTCTTCGTCGATGGGCAGATAGCCGTGGAAGGCGAAGCTCTGACCGTTGAATCCAGAAGCCATGACGCTCAGGATGATGCTCGACGGACCCACAAGAGGAACAACCTTGATGTGCTTGCGCTGTGCGATTGCCACCACGTCTGCACCAGGATCGGCAATGGCTGGGCAACCAGCCTCGCTGATGATGCCTACTGGCTGTCCCTTTGCTATCGGGTCAAGATAGTGTTCTATAAACTTTCGGTCGGTGTGCTGGTTGAGCTCATAGAACGTGAGAGTATCAATGTCGATCGACTGCTCGACCTTCTTGAGAAAACGACGAGCCGAACGGACATTCTCAACTATGAAGTGCTTGATGCCCATGACGACATCCCGGTTATGTGACGGCAGAACTTGCTCAATGCAAGTGTCTCCGAGGGTGACGGGAATAAGATATACAGCAGTTTCGAGTGTCATATCTGTAAATTTTGCGCAAATTTACTAAAAATATTTGGTAATGCGAAGAAAAGATAGTATTTTTGAGCGAAAAAAATTAATATATCGAAAATGACACTTCCAGAAGACTTTCTTAAGAATATGAGTCTGGTCGTTCCTCGAAAGGAATTTGAGGCTTTTGTAAAGGCTCTTGCCGACGACCAGCAGACCACGAGCATCCGTTTCAACAGGGCTAAGTTTTCGGCAGAAGAAGCCAAGTTACACTTCGGAGATACCGCACAGGTGGGCTGGTGCGAAGAGGGCTTGTATCTCGACCATCGCCCTCAGTTCACGCTCGACCCGCTGCTTCATGCCGGCGCATATTATGTTCAAGAGGCATCGAGTATGTTCGTCTCTCACGTCATCCGCCATCTCGTTGACCAGCCTGTCTTCTGTCTTGACTTATGTGCTGCACCTGGAGGAAAGACTACGGCCGCTATCAGCGCCTTGCCCCAAGGCAGTCAGCTGGTGAGCAACGAGATTGACCGGCGCAGGGCACGCATCCTCGCCGAAAATATCACCAAATGGGGCTCTCCTGATGTGACTGTGACAAGCAATGCGCCAAAGGATTTCAAACCTTTGCGTCATGTGTTCAACCTCGTGATAACCGATGTGCCTTGTTCGGGCGAAGGTATGTTCCGCAAGGACGAAGGTGCGGTGGCTGATTGGTCGTTGGCAAAAGTTAAGGAATGTGCAACGCTGCAACATTCCATCATCAATGATATCTGGGACTGCCTGAAGCCTGGAGGTCTGCTAATCTACAGCACTTGTACGTTCAATGTCGATGAAGACGAACACATGGTGGACTATATATGCCAGGAATTGGGAGGAATGGCATTGGAGGTGCCTGTGGCAGAGGAATGGAATATTCACAAGCCGCTGATTGGCAATGCGCCATGCTACCGCTTTATGCCACATTTCACCAAGGGTGAAGGTCTGTTTATGGCTGTAATTCGGAAAGACGAAGGAAAGTCTCTGCCATGCAAGGCCATGAAGGCAACAAAGTACAAGCGAAGCAAAGAATTTCTTAACAATTGGGTAAATGCAGAAGTAGTGTTGGAACAGAATAAGAATGGTGTGATTACTGCCATTCCACTCAACCATGTGCCACTGCACGACGCAGTGGCAAACAGTGGCTTGTTCGTGCTTCAGTCAGGCGTCGAACTCGGCACAGTGAAGGGCAAGGACATCATCCCATCTCACAATCTTGCGCTATCGAACATTCTGTCAAAAGAGGCATTTCCAAACGTCGAGGTGTCATTTGATGTAGCACTCGACTACCTGCGCCGCATGGCAATCGTTCTGCCACCCGACTCCCCTACAGGCTATGTACTCCTCACCTACCGTGGGTTACCGATAGGCTTTGTGAAAAACCTTGGCTCACGTTGCAACAACATCTACCCTCAGGAATGGCGCATACGCAATCTGTGACGCAGCGGTTAAGACTTTTTGTTTTTTGCCTTTGACGTTGACTTCTTTGCGACAGTTTTCTCGCTCATGTAGCGGCGGTACATTTCGTAATAGAAATCATAACGGCGGTCGCTAACGATAGTTTTCAACTTCTGATATATCTCAGGATTATCGTTGATCAGGTTGAGCAGATCCGGATGGTACTGTTCGCCAATATACGCATTGAATTCCGACATCACCGTCTCAAAGCTCTTCGGTGTATGGTAGTTACGTCCGATATTCTCGGTAGCAGCATCCATGCAGTCGGCCAGCGACACGAGACAGATCAGAGGGAAATAAGGCGACTTTCTGTGTTTGAACGTAGCAGGATAGCCATCTCCGTCATACCACTTATGATGACCGAGTGCCACATCCTGATAGGTCTTGAACGATGGGTCGATGGCAAAGAACTGTCGAGACTTCTCGGGGTGCATCTTTATGAGGTTAAACTCATGGTTTGTAAGACGGCGGAAACTATTGGTAATGATGGTTGGCATCGAAATCTTGCCAAGGTCATGATACAGAGCCGACTTGGTGACAAGAGAGAGAAGTTCCTCGCGTTTGTTTCTGACGTCATCTTCCGTCGAGAAGCCTGGGACACCTACGAAAAACGATGGTAACTTCTCGATTATCTCCTCGGCAAAAGCACGAGAAATATCGGCCACCATAGATACGTGCACATAGGTCACAGGCTGTTCGAGCACGATAAGGCGGAACATGAGAGCCTCTTTCTCTTCACGTGTCTGATACTTGAGCACAGTAGGATTGCAAGCGATGTTCGACATTATCTTTCCTTTTTCAAACGGATATTTGCTGTGTTCGTAGCGTGAAAGAATGTCGAGGAGTGTCGAGAGATACTCATTCATGTATTCACGTTTCTTTTCAAACGAGAATGTGGTGTTGTCGAGTATTGTAAAGTAGCTCTCAGACAAGTTGTAGATATAGTTTATTTTGTTCTGCGGCGCACCACTGTTTGCCGAAAAGTCTGGCTCTTCGGCCATCAACTTGCGGAACTGAGCGAAAGCCTTGTCCCATGTGATATTGCCCATATATGCCTCAACGAGCAGATCGTCGAAGTTCAACTTGGCATAATAGCGGTTTTTGAGCGGCTTATCCACACCAAGTTCATTGCGCACGTCACAATAAAGCTGATACAGTTGATCTCGCAGTTCAGGGAGATTCTTGCCTTGACTCATATAGGTAAATATGCCACGGAAACGGAACACGTCGATCGACCATTTGGCATATTCGTTGAGAAGACTGTCCTGTCGCAATATTTCCTGTGTTTCCGGACGTTCGTACATCTTCTTCATGTTGTTCACGAGATTGAGACTCTCATTGAGAGAAATATTTCCCGACTGAGCATGAAGAATGACGAGATTGACAAAAGCCGAAATGAGATAGTAGCGATTCAGCGGATCCTTGAACGAGTTGAACTGCTCGATCATGCTCATCAACTTGAGAAAATAAAGCTCCGAACGCATCTCGGCATCTTTGTCGCCCATTCGAGAAATCTGGAACTGCGCCATACCCGAACAGAGATAGCAAAGAACGAGATGCTCGATGTCCTGGGTTTCTTCATAATGAGGCAGGAGAATATCGTCAACCAGCATCTCGTAGAAGAAGATATCGTTGACATTGCGGAACAGCAGATGGCGTGTCCAATAATACAGTGAATCATAGGCTGCCTCTGGCACATAGATATCCGAGAAATAATCCTTCAACTGAGCTATATTCTTATTGTTCTTTGAATAAAGCTGAGAATACTTCACTGCACGTCGCTTGAACAGATCAACCCAGTCATCCTGTGGCATCTTGAAGAAGATGCTATCGTTGTATGAGTTATACCTCTTGTAATCATACTCATAATCGAGAAAAGTCTTGGTGAACTGTGGAGCTCCTTCGATGTAATAAGGATTCACTCTCAATTCATTACGCTGAGCTCGTTCCTGAGCAGGGAACACTTCACGAGCCCACGACGAACCAACAGTCACAGAATAAACATAATCCTGTGCTTTTGTGTTTAGTACATGAGATAAAATCAAGACAATTAATAAGAATAATCTATTACGCATTATATTTGTGTAGTTTTTCTGTTATATTTTCAGTATTGTCATTATTTTCTATAGGCAAAAGTATTAAAAGAAATTAACTTTTCAAAAGAAAAAATAAGAAAACTTAGTTTTTTCGTTATATTTTTTCAATTTTGTAATTTTTCATTGAATATTATGGCAAAATGAAACCAGCTGCCCCCTATATTTTGCAAAGACGTCTTGCTTTTTCGCTTGCTGTCCACCTTGACATTCCACAACCTGAATTTGCGAAGTAGATAGAAACGAGAAATTGCCGTAAAATGAACGAAAATTAAAAAGAAAATATGTTTTTCACGATAATTTTCGTTCATTTTTAATTTTCTCCCCGAAAAAGCCTTGCACCCACTTGAGGCACAGGTTGACTATCCAAAAGAAGGCGAGAGTGCCAAGGACTTCAAGTCACCTCACGTAGTAAAGTGCGGTGAAGCCCGACTGAAGAAGATGGCATGGGAAGGCGTGCGCCGTCAGGATCAGATCCGCTTCTGCACTTTCACGCAGCCAACTGCCGACCGATACAAAGGTGTCTGGAAGAACGCCATCGTCAATGACTATCTTGACGATACCGAAGGCTGGACTTGCGTTAATCCATTGCCTTCATCTGTATTGAGCCTCAACACCAACCTCAAGCAGAATCCTGGTTACTGATTTGTCACGTAATTTGCAAAAAATAGCAGTCACACGATTGTGGCTGCGATTTTTTTTGGTATCAATCGTCAGTTTTTTGTGTCAATATTTGCAAATCTGCCCCTTACTGCTTACTTTTGCACAAACTTACCCAAACACAAAACACATGATAATAATGCGACGATTGCTTATTATATTTGCGACTGTTTTCGTCTCTTGCCAACCGTCAGCCAGAAGCAATGGATATGGTATTGAAGGAAAACCAGTACCAGCCATTGACTCCTAATGCTCGCATCGAAGGTTCGTTGCTCGAATGGGATGCCGTTGAGAACATCGACTCATATATAATTATTAAGGATGGTAAGGATTGGAAGACACTCCCTTCGACAACTCTTACCCATCATCTTGACAGCGATGGTGAATATGCTGTGGCTGTCAAGGGCACTAACGGCTGGCGTTCATATATGAGCGAGCCTCTCAGCTATTATCAGGAGGTGAAGACATACACCGTGAATCGCAAGATCTCTCGTAGCGAAAACATCATCATCACCATTCCTATTGAAGTAGCAACATCGGGCTTTCATGCCATCGACTGGCGTTACGCCAATGGCAATGGTCCTATCAACACCTAGAACAAGTGTGCGACACGTGTGCTGACTGTCGATGGTCAGGTTGCAGGCGTAGGTGTCTTCCCTCATCGCGGTACAGACGAGTGGAACAACTGGGGCTGGAGCAATGCCACAATCGTCAATCTGAACAAGGGCAAGCACATTGTCACACTCGAATTCTGCGACACAGTAGAGAATATGAACATTCATGTCAACGAGGCGTTACTCGATCAGATGCACGTCACAAAATTATAACCGAATATGAAAAAAACTAATTTACTTTTCTCTGGCTTGCTTTCTTCTGGCCTGCTATTTGGCAGCTTGGCCATGGTGGGCTGTACCGACAGCAAGCCGGATGCTGAAACCACAAATCCAGAAACAGA
>JAEDEY010000111.1 GCA_016293065.1 Bacteroidales bacterium | reverse complement strand
AGCTTCTCCCTTTCGGCAGGAACTTGCAGCGAGCCAAAGACTTGAGACGGAACCATGGCTGCAAAGTCGATGGGAGAGTCGATGCAGGCAAGCGGATGGTTGGAAGGTGTGACAGAGATGAGCTTCAGTCTGCGTTCGATGCTTCTCACCACCATCATCTTGCCTGCTATGTAATCGAGCGACATGCACAAAAGGGCAGAGTCGTCAGGTTTCAGACCCAAAAAGTCGCAGGTGATGCGAGCAGAAGCAAGCATTCGGCTTTTCTCCACAAGCATTGACTTGGGTTGTCCTGTGCTTCCGCTTGTGTGAACGGAGATATACTGTCCGTCGCTGTTCCACTCATATAGAAAGTCCTCAAGTGTCATATCGTCTCTATTTCGGATTCATCCAAAGCCTGTTGCCCCTCAGTTCGATATCCATTTCAAGGTTATCGGTAAAGAGAAGACCTGTGCCGAGACCTTGTGCAAAAGTGATGTCAGAGCCATAGGCACGAGCAGCGAGAAGAGCCACATTTCTCAAGCCGACATTACTTTCGAGCGCACTTGTCATCCATGAGCCAATGACTCGTTTCTGGGCTTCGTTGACCCATTCGAGCGAACCAGCCATGCCTCCGTGAAGCGTAGGCTTGATGACAATGTATTGAGGCTTAATAGTTTCGAGTAGATTTTGCTTTTCGGCAAGAGTATTGATGCCAATCAGTTCTTCGTCGAGCGCAATAGGCAGAGGAGAAGTCTGGCAGAGCTGAGCCATGGCTTCCCATTGACCTTGGCGGATTGGCTGTTCGATGCTATGGATATCATATTTAGCTAATTCTTCGAGCTTCTGCAAAGCATCATCGGTTGAGAATGCACCATTGGCATCGACGCGCAGTTCGAGCTTGTCCTTGCCGAAACGCGAACGTATATGACTGATGAGGCGTATCTCTTCTTCCCACTCTATTGCACCTATCTTGAGCTTTATGCAGCGGAAGCCAGCCTTCAACTTTTCCTTGACCTGAGTCAGCATCTCATCGTATGACGACATCCAGACGAGTCCGTTGGTAGGAATGCCAGCTTCGCCTCGGGCAAAAGGCGTGTCATAGAGAGTAGGCGAATGGCTGATGTCGTACATTGCCGATTCGAGAGCGAAAAGTAGGGCAGGATAGGGACGCAGCACATCGACATAATTGTCGCTGCCGACTGCTTTTTCGATGAGACGTGCCACTTCTCCTATCTTGTCATAGGCATGTGCGTCACACGAAAGGTCGGGCAGGGGCGCACACTCTCCCAAGCCGAATCGTCCGTCGTCGTCGGTCATCGTGAGCAGGAGCATTCGATGCTCATTGTATGAACCGCGTGAGGTGCGAGCCGGTTTCTTGAAATGCAGTGTCTTATCGATGATGTTGATCTTGATAGCCATTTATGGGAGTTTTGGGAATTTTGACCAATCAGGAGTGCGCTTTTCGAGGAAAGCCTTTCCGCCTTCCTGTGCTTCGTCGAGCATATAATATAGAGCAGTAGCATCGCCCGCAAGTTCCTGGATACCAGCTTGTCCATCAAGTTCGGCATTCAGTCCGGCCTTGATCATGCGGAGGGCAAGAGGCGACAGACGCATCATCTCTTTTGCCCATGACACACATTCATCTTCGAGTTGAGACAATGGCACGACACGATTGACCATACCCATGCGTTCTGCTTCGGCTGCAGTATATTGACGGCAAAGGAACCAGATCTCGCGTGCTTTCTTCTGTCCCACGATGCGAGCCATATATGAAGCACCGAAACCTGCGTCAAACGATCCTACCTTCGGACCCGTCTGTCCGAAACGGGCATTGTCGGATGCAATAGTGAGGTCACAGACAAGATGAAGCACATGTCCGCCTCCGATAGCAAATCCATTGACCATTGCCACAACTGGTTTTGGCAGACGACGTATCTGCATCTGTACGTCGAGAACCGACAGACGAGGCACTCCCTCCTCGTCGATATAGCCTCCGCGACCTTTGACGTTCATATCGCCTCCTGCACAGAATGCCTGTGTGCGAAGCCATTCTTCGTCGGTCTGTCCTTCCTTGCGAGGAGTCTCGGCTCCTGTGAGCAATACAACGCTGATTGATTGCTTTTCGCGAACGATAGAGAAAGCCTGCGACAGCTCCCAGGTTGTGAGAGGAGTAAAGGCATTGCGATATCGAGGTCGGTTGATGGTAATCTTTGCGATTCCTTCACATTCTTCAAGTATGATTTCCTTGAAGTCTTTTATCTTTGTCCAGTTCATATCTATTTGTATTTCAGATTTATAAAATAGTTTTTGAAGATGGTTTCATCTTCTTGAGCATCGGTGATAACTTCCAGAACCACAGGCCTCTTGCTTTCTACATTGCCAAGCCACTCCATGCCTTCTTGCAGTTCCTGATCGGTTGTGACTCGGCGATATGTAAGTCCAAACTGCTGACAGATGCCCTCGGCAGAGACCCTGTGACTTCCTGCTACCAGTGTGTTGCGAGCTGGCGATTGTTCAAGACCTTTCAGGTTTCGGAAGATGCCGCCTTCGTAATTGTTGAGGAGCAGGATCCTCAAATTGCCAGTCAGCTGCTGTTGCCAAAGAGCATTTTCGTCATAGAAAAAACTCAAGTCACCAATGACGCAGAAGACTTTCTTTGGATTGCACTCGTTGTGCAGAGCCAACGACATACCAGCTGCCGTGCTGAGCGAGCCTTCAATGCCGTTGACACCTCGGTTGCAGTAACGGTATTGGCTCGTGGTATATATTGCACCAAGCCTCACCGACATGCTGTTGGCATAATGGACGATTTCGTTTCCATATAGCTCTTCGAACAGATTGACAGCCTTCATCGACGAATAGGCGGGGGTATATTGACTATGCCTTTCGCTTACTCTTTCCTTGAGTTGCTGCCATGAGTTGAGGTATTGGCTGTCGGTCAAAACCTTGTGGTTGCTATAATAGCCAATGATGTCGGATAAAACCGTTGCTGTATTACCGTGAGCCAGCATGGTGGCGTTCATAGAAACATCGTGCAGTTCGCCATCATCATCGACCATGATGATTGTGGTGTCGATAGGCAGTTTGCGAAGGAAATGTCGGAGCCGTTTGCTTACTGTATGTCTGCCGAAATAGATTACAAGGTCTGGAATGTAATCTGTACAATCGTCCTCCAGCACAGAGAGCATCTGATCTGTCATACTGTTTGGCAATCCAGCGGCCGACAGAGGTTCGTGAAGACAGATAAGCTTTTGTTCGATCTTTGCTAATTCATTGTCAATTATACCTTTGGATAGTTGTCCAAAAACCATCATTGGTCTTTTCCCATTGCTTATCTGACTAATCACACGATCTTTTGACGAAGTGTCATTCCAATCGTAATATTCGACTTTGCGTTGCTCGGTCAGCTCGTTGGTCGTAAACGAGAAAAACGGTTCGGAGATAGGAATGTTGATGTGGACAGGGCGGTTGGTTCGTTTAAGTGCGATGAAAGCTTCGTTGATAAGACGGTTGCAATACCAGCGTTCTTCGTCATTGTGAGGTTCTGGCAGATTGACTGCCTTTGCCACGAAAGTATTCAA
This sequence comes from Bacteroidales bacterium, assembly GCA_016293065.1. Classification (GTDB taxonomy): domain Bacteria; phylum Bacteroidota; class Bacteroidia; order Bacteroidales; family UBA3663; genus Liminaster. The sequence continues at coordinate 2,080 of JAEDEY010000111.1, read as the reverse complement.
GACTCCCGTCTGGGGCAGGGTTTGTCCGTCAAGCTGATCGATCCATTGCGACGGACGATCGGCCGAGATGACGACAATGCCACATCGCTGATAATCGGCTTCGGCCACCGCTGGAAGGACGTTGAGCAATGCCGAACCGCTTGTGACACAGACAGCAACAGGCTGATCTTTGGTTTGCAGGGCGATGCCCAAAGCTAAGAAACCAGCAGAACGCTCATCGGTCGATGGATGACAGATGATGTCGGGATGCTCGTTGAAGTTGTGCGACAGAGCGGAGTTGCGACTGCCTGGGCAGACCACGATATGCCTCACTCCATGTTGCACCAACAGAGCTGTAAGGATATTAACGTTTTCTTTGTCGCTATACACGATTGATGATTTTTAATTCTGTTTCTTTCCATTCTTCTTCTACTACGCTCTCGTTCATGATACCACCGCCAGCATAGACGATATATTGATTGTCAACGATATTCATGCAACGAAGAGAAACATAGAGATGTGTCTCGCCATTGAGGTTAAGTGGACCAGCAAAACCGCTGTAGTATTTTCGGTCGATGGATTCGTTTTTTATTATGAATTCTTTCGCCTCGTCCTTTGGCAATCCGCATACGGCGGGGGTAGGGTGCAGCTTTGCTAAAAGTTCGGCAGTCGAGACTTTGCTCTTAAGATGAAAACGGAAGTCGGTGCGCAGATGCATCAAGTTACCTGCCCTTACCGTCTGAGGTCCGTCTTTGATGATTTGGTCACAGAACGGAGATATGATGTTCTCGATATATCGCTCCACGATGTTCTGCTCATGCTTGTTCTTTTCGCTCCATTCTGGAAAGCCTTCGCTGAAAGGCATGGTGCCAGCAAGAGCCATTGTTCGCAACAGAGACTTTTGTTGTTCGAGAAGAATCTCTGGTGTCGCCATTATCCATGTGCCAGTCTGTGGCGTATCAAACAGCATGACCATGGCTCGCGGATATTTTTGGCAGAAGTAGAAAAACAGGCTTTCAGGGTTCTGTCGTGGATGTTCCTGTCGGCTTATCCGCGCTAAGACTAACTTGGCGAAATGTCCAGAAGTGATTGCATCGTGAAACCTGTTGAAGTCTTCCTTGTAAGATGCAGATATTGGCATTATTTCTTTTGCAGAGCAATCGACCGAACAAGTTTTTTGTGAACAGCTTTTTTCGGTGATTGTTGCCCCTTTGGCAGGGATGACAACCAGAGGTGTCAGAGGAGCAATGTCAAACGGTGCAATTACAAAACCCTCAATTCCTCGTAACTCTTCAATTGAGTAAAGTAAAATCGGCTCACCGGATTGGCGAACTTCAATGAAAGAGTCGGAATATGGCAATCTGTAATTGGCGATAAGCATCTTATTGGCGATAGAAAATATAGTTGGTTACGGAGATTGAGCTGATGAGTTGTCCATCATCGTTCCTGACATCGACTTGCCAGATGTGCGAGCTTTTGCCCTTGTGGATAATATGTGCAGTGGCAGTGACAGTCTCTCCTTCTTTTGCTGGGTGGATGTGGTTGCCGTGTACGTTCTGGCCGACACAAGCCAAAGCCTCAGGACAGATACAGTATGAACCTGCTCCTGCTAATGTTTCTGCCATAGCAAGTGTAGCCCCTCCGCTTAGATAGCCAAAAGGTTGACGGTTGCGATTATCGACTTTCATCTTGGCTACACACGAATTGGGATCGGGAGTCGAGACCAGTTCGATGCCGATGTGGTTTGCAAGATTATCTATTTTCGCAAGATTATCTTTTATATGATCTATATTCACTGCTTATTATTAATTATCTGTTTATTTTTATGCCACAAAGATAGTTTATTTTTCGCAAACACAGAGTGAAAAGGAAAGAAAAAGTGCATTTTTGATATACACATTATTAATATATATAAGAGTTTGGTCGTTTTTTGATGTAAAATGTGTTTTTTATTGCTTTTCTGGCAAAATGCTATTGTTTTCGACAGAAAAGGCTCTTGCAACCGATTGCCTTGTCATGTATAAATATCAAAAAGTCTTCTATTTCGGCCGTTTTTCAGCTATTTTAATGTTTTTTCGAAAAAAGTCACAAAAATATTTGG
>JAEDEY010000110.1 GCA_016293065.1 Bacteroidales bacterium | reverse complement strand
GTCAGCCTCTTAACGCAGGTAAAATTGCAGAACTCAGTGGCCTTGACCGCAAGGAGGTCGATAAGGCAATGAAGCAGCTGAAGGAGGAAGGTGCGATCGTTTCGCCTGTACGTTGCAAGTGGGCACCAGCTGAGTAAGATTATGACACACGGACATGAAGTACTGGAGATGATGTTTGGCAATAGCTATTCATCACGCGAGGAGCTGGTCAACGCCATCATCAATAAGTTTGGTGCTGACGAGCGCTTCTACACTTGTAGTGCTGAGAACATGACGGCTGCGGAGCTTGTGGCTTTTCTTGAGGCAAAGGGCAAATTCATGCCAGCTGGAGGTGATGGCTTTACGGCTGACAGATCAAAGATGTGCAATCATTGAATATGAACGAAACTCAGAAACCTGTTTGTCCGCACAATCCGGACATTGAGTGTCCTTGCCCGAAGGATTGTCCTCGTCATGGCAAGTGCTGCCCTTGAGACATACAAGGCAACCCGAAAGGCCATGTATCTGGTTCTGGCACGTATGCACGACATGGGGATGAACCCCGACATCGAGAAGGCTCAGGCAAATGAGATTCTCAGCGTGAACACTTTCATGCTGGGACAGGCATTCATCGGCAATGACCCGAAGCTCAAGATGAAGAACCCGCTAGAAAAAGGTTGTAACATTACAACCTTTTTTGATACAATTCAGTCGTTTTTTATCGGAATACCACAAAAAAACACATTAAAACGACCTTTTATCTGAACGTAACGGAGTCTCAAACACCAAAAGCATTATCTTTGCATTTGATAATATCCTACCATTAGGATGGTATTTATCCAATCTAGAACAATTAAGTCTTTGAGAACTTTACTCTTGACAATACAGGCGACAATGCCAAGTCTATTGCTGATACTGCTATGAACGAAATAGTATTTATCACACCCGACCTGAGTACAGAGCTTCCACTGCTTTACGCGGATGGTGGTATTCCTGCAGGTTTTCCATCTCCTGCACAGGATTATGTAGATGGCATCCTTGACCTGAACAAGGAGCTGATCCAACATCCTGCAGCCACGTTCTATGCAAGGGTTGTTGGCGATTCCATGTACCCTGGCATCAAAGATGGCGATCTGCTGGTTGTTGACCGAAGCCTTGATGCTTTTGACGACTGCATAGCGGTTTGCTGTCTTAACAGTGAGTTTACCATCAAAAGAATTGACCTGTCAAATAAAGACAAGGGCTTTATCCGTCTTGTGCCTGACAATCCCAAGTATGAGCCAATCATCGTCACAGAAGATGAAGAGTTCATCTTATGGGGAGTAGTAAGATACGTAATCCATAAGACCGTGTAGGCTATGATGTTTGCGGTAGTTGACTGTGATAACTGCTTTGTCTCATGCGAGCGAGTGTTTCAGCCCGAACTGCTTGGGAAGCCTGTCGTTGTTCTTTCGAACAATGACGGATGTGTTGTTGCACGTTCCAACGAAGCAAAGGCTTTAGGCATCAAGATGGGTGTGCCTATCTATCAGATCAAAGACCTCTGCCGCACTCACGATGTTCAGATACGCTCCAGCAACTACATTCTCTATGCCGACATGAGCAACAGAGTGATGAGCATTCTGAGGGAAGAAGTCGGTCCTGGCAATATGGAACAATACTCCATCGATGAAGCATTTCTGACCATTGATATAAAGTTTGACTATAAGCAATGGGGCGAAGAACTCGGCAGGAAGATTGGCAAATGGACCGGTATGCCTGTCAGCATAGGCATTGCCCCTACCCGAACGCTTGCCAAGGCTGCCACATGGTTTGCCAAGAAATGGAAGGGCTACAACAAGGTCTGCATTATCGGAACGGATGAACAGAGAGAGAAAGCATTGAAAACTCTTCCTGTCGATGAGGTCTGGGGCATCGGATGGCGAGGCAAGGATAAATGCGACTACTATGGCATCAAGACTGCCTGGGACTTTACGGAGAAGTCTGAGTCGTGGGTAAGAAAATTCTTCACCGTAACTGGCGTACGTACCTGGAATGAACTCCGTGGCAAGTCAAGCATCAGCACTATTCTGACAGGCGACAAACAGACCATCTGCACGAGCCGCAGTTTCGAAGGGATGGTGCATGACGCAGGCCAACTGGAAATGTTCATCAGCAACTATGCCGCACATTGCGCTCAGAAGCTTCGGGCACAGAAAAGTGTCTGCAGCATGGTGACGGTATTTATCCAGACCAACCATTTCCGCGAAGACCTCCCCCAGCATGATTCGGGTATCACCGTGACGCTTAACACTCCTGCCAACAACACACAGGAGGTGGTAAGAGCAGCTCTGAGAGCCTTCAAGGCATGTTATAAAGAAGGCTATCAGTATAAGCGAGCTGGGGTTATCGTCAGTGGTATCTCGAAACAGAATGCCATCCAGTTGAACCTCTTTGACGAACTGACTCCTGAGCAAAGGAAGAAATTCAACAAAATCTCAGAAGTGATGGACACCATCAATCGAAAGATGGGCAATGACACAATGATCCTTGGCATTCAGCAGTTCCCCAAAGATGGGAAGACTGGCGAACAAAAGAACTATCGTGACCTTATCAAACACGAACATCGCTCAAAGTGCTTCACAACCGACATTGACGAACTGATGGAAGTAAAGTGAAGATGTCCTGAATGGCATCCTTATGGCGATTAAAGGATTTTTTTAGATAAGACGACTTATTAATATCCGAGTTCGTAAGGCTGATCGACGGCCTTGATGCCTTCTTCCATCCACTTTGGCATAGGAGCACCCTTGAGATAGTGATCGAAGAACTGCATGAGACGGATCTGGAAGTCGAAGCGGTTAGCCATACGCACTGGCCAGTGAGGTTCGCCTGTGTAGTTGAGCAACCAGCAAGGCTTGCCAAGGCGTTTCATTGCCACGAAATACTCGATACCCTGATACCAAGGCACATGACCATCGGTGTCGTTGTGCATGATGAGGATTGGGGTCTTCACCTTGTCCATATTGAATAGCGAGCTGTTTTCGGCATAGAGCTCTGGTACTTCCCATGGAGAACCACCTATACGACTCTGCTGATGCTCATACTGGAACGAACGCGCAAGGCCAGAACCCCAGCGGATGCCGCCATAGGCACTGAACATGTTGACTACAGGGGCGCCAGACTCTATAGCTGCGAAACGGTCGGTGCGTGTGGCGAGATAGGCATACTGATAGCCGCCCCAGCTGTGACCAGAACCGCCAATGCGCTTCTCATCGACGAATCCAAGAGAAAGAACCTTGTCGATACCACTCATGACACAATCATAGCAGCTTTCGCCAGGATGGCCATCGACATAACGTACATCAGGATTGAACACCACATAGCCGTTAGAGACATAGAGATGATAGTCGGGCGTAGAGCGATTAGGCTGTGGCTCACGATAGCTGAAGAACGTATCGGAGTTGCGCTCATAGAAATTGACAATCATCGGATATTTCTTTGTGTTGTCGAAGTTCTCAGGCAGATAGAGCACGCCCTGAAGCTTCACTCCCTTGTAGCTTGTCCACTCGATGAGCTGAGCCGTACCCCAGACGAACTGATTCTGCTGATTCATGAGGTGGGTAATCTGAACAGGAGCCTTGAACTTCATGTCGCTCAGATAGATGTCGGGCGCGATAGAGAAAGTCTCTTTGGTGAAGATTACCTTATCGGCTTTCTTTGCCTTGACTGGTGTCGAGAGCTTATAGTCGCCACCTATGAGCACCACAGGATTGACTGGCTTGCGGAAGGTTGTGCGTGCAATGGCATAACCCTTGGTCGTTTCGTTGAAGACACTGAGATACTGAACTGCATTGAGCTCAATAGGTTCGGAAGCCTTCTCCGGATCAAGCCTCAACAGGCGATACTGAAGTCCATTGGTGCGTCCGTTCTTGGTGAGATTGACCATCTCTCCTCCGCGTGCAGGCACTTTCCAGATGTCATATCGGTCGTAGATGAGCAATGCCTCATCGGCTGGCAGCCAACCTGCAATACCATGGGCAGAAGGATAGTCGGGCACGTCGTTGTCTTCGTCCCAAGCCGTGAATGTGCTAGGGGAAGTGACATCGTATTGCTGGAGAGTCTCAAGGTCGATGGTGCGCCAGAGACTATCGGCAGTGATATAGGCATAGGCGAACTTTCCCGATGGAGACAGTCGATAGTAGTTGTAGTCGGCTGTAGCAAGTGCACGTCGCTCGCCCGTCTCAACATTCACGAGATACTGGTCGCTGCGTGTTCTGCCTTCCCACATGCTGGAATTTGAATATGGCTTTGAGTCAGAGACAATGACCATTGAGCCCTTCATATCTGGCATTGTGGTGTAGCGGTCGAACTGCTGATCGGTGAGCTGCACAATCTTTTTATCATTGAGCAATGCAACTGCCGCATAGGTCTTGCGTGCGTCACGCTCCTTGTTGTAATCCTGAACGGTGTATTCGACAGGCTCATTCCAGCTCCATACCTGAACTTCAGGACGAGCCGACTTGAGCATCGTTGTATCGGCCTCACGCTTGACCGGAGCGATGCCGAAAGCGAGCTTGTCGCCAGCCTTTGAGAACTGCAGGCTGCCATCGGCACTGATTTCCCAACCCTGGGTGAATGCCGTGTTGATGCTGTCAGAAAGCATCTCCACTTCACTGCCCACCTTGCCATACCACAATGACATGCCATTGGTCTTGGCTTTGTCCTTTGGCGCATTGGCGAACATAAAGGCGATGGCAGAACCATCTTCTGTGAAGGTGACTTTCTCGATGCGACCTTTGGTCTGTTTCAGCAGCTGTGGAGTAGCATCGCCTGCGAGACTGACAGTGTAGAGCGACAGAGTAGCATGCTTGGCATTGTCGGTGGTGAGATAATAGAGCACCTCTGCCTTGCGTGCAAAACCATACTGCTTGACATTCTCGAACGCAAGGCTGCGAGTATTATCAAGAGTGCGAACATAGAGCGTAGAGTCTTTCTTTCCTCGCTGATAAGCAAGCCAGTCGGATTCCTGCGATAGCTTATAATTGCGGAGGGAGTCAATCTGCTCGCATGTTGCAAGCTTCAGATTGTAGATCCAGAGAGTATCTGGCACAGCCTCGTCTTTCTTTTCTTTTGCGTTCTTTCCCTTTGCCTCCTGACCTGCAGCATCCTTGCCTTTGGCAGAGTTGAGTTTCTTGTTCTGCTCTTTCAATGCCCTTGCATCGCGTGAAGCCTCGGTTTCCTTGGTCGCAACGACAGCGAAACTGCTTGTACTGCTGAACGAGAATCCCTTGATTGGGCAGAACGACTTGACGGCATTGCCCTTTGCATCGTAGATAGTGGTGAATGCGTCACCAGAATAGTCTTCTACCCTGCCATTGCGGTCACCATCGCCACGCCACTTTTCGGTGGTGACGGCTACCCAAAGACCATTGTTGGAGATGTGCTTGTGAGTGACACGATTCCACTCGCGCACGTCATCGATTGTGAGAGGACGTTTGGCTTGCTGGTCGGCTGTCTGCGCCTTGAGCCCTTGTCCTGAAAGAGCAAGCAGACACATTGTTGCTATGCTCCAAAACTTTGTAGATGTCATACTCTTTTTATTAATAATGTATATTTCTTTTGCTACACAACATAATTGGGATTGATTTGGACAGTGCAAAAGTAATAAAAAAAAAGGAAAACTACAAAATTTGGCAACAATGAACACAAAAAAAGACCCGAACTATAGCTGTTCGAGTCTTGTAAGGTGGCGGCTTTCTACTCT
>JAEDEY010000021.1 GCA_016293065.1 Bacteroidales bacterium | reverse complement strand
ATAATGTAAACTATAAATTCCAAATTAACTAACCTGTCGAAAAACGGGTAGTACTAAAAAGAAATAAAACAAAAGGAAAAGAATCTGTCTTTTCTTTTTGTTTTATTGTTATGTCGATTATACTAATGGTCGGAAAATTTCGGCTAAAAAATAGGTTATTATTCTTGCAGCAATGCCTCAGCTTCTTGATATTTCTCCTTGAAGTTTGAATCGGTAGCAAGAAGGTCATCTACACTCTTGAGAGCATGGAGGACAGTGGCATGATCACGACCTCCGACATACATGCCAATTCGGCTCACTGATTGACTTGTATGCTTTTTGCAGAGGTGCATAGCAGCCTGACGAGCAAATACTACCTCTCGTTTGCGAGTCTTTGAGTTGAAAGTCTTGTTATCAATGCCGAATATGTTCTGTACGATCTGTATGATATTTTCACAAGTAATAACCTTTGTACTGATCTTCACTATCATGCGCATCACGCGAGAGACAAGATCCTTGTCAATTGGACGATTGAAGGCGATTGAATGAGCAAGGAGAGAGTTTATTATACCTTCAAGGTCTCGCACGTTGTCGGTTGCATTACGAGCAATATAATCAATTACTTCAGAATCTATATTAAGACCTTCCTTTGCACATTTTCCTTTAAGAATCTCTTTGCGCAGATCGTAGTCAGGATGTTCTATTTCTCCGATAAAACCCCATTTGAAACGAGTGAGGAGACGAGGAACGAGGTCTTCAAGTTCTACAGGAGGACGATCGCAGGTCATAATCAACTGCTTGCCAGATTGGTGCAAATAGTTGAAGATATGGAAGAAAGTATTTTGTGTAGCTACCTTTCCCTTGCCTGCAAATTCCTGAATGTCATCTACGATAAGAACGTCTATGCTTTGGTAGAAGTTGATGAAGTCATTGATTTGGTTTCTACGCACAGCATCGATGTATTGCACTTGGAAGATATGGCTGGTGATGTACAACACCCGCTTCTGAGGAAACAGTTCAAGAGTCTTCAAACCTATAGCTTGGGCAAGATGCGTCTTTCCCACACCACTGGCGCCGAAGATAAAGAATGGATTGAAAGCATTGTGACCAGGCTTCTGAGAAACTGTCTGTGCGGCTGTTAATGCTAACTCATTGCTTTTTCCCTCAAAATAAGTATCAAAAGTACAGTTAGGATTAAGATAAGTCTCATGACGAGGTTCTGGTATTTCAGCTTTCACCGAAGCGACATCAATCTCTCCGTCTTTTACAATGGCAGTACGGTAATGTAATGTAATCTTAGGTCCGTACACACGCCTGAGCGTCATACGGAGAAGGTCGAGATATTCATGTTCAATCTGCTCAACCACAAAATGAGAAGGCACACCAAGCTCGAGCTTGTTGTCCGAAAAGCTTAGTGCTTCAATAGGGGCGAAGAATTGATTGTAGGCTTCTTCGTTGTGCAGATTATCGCTGATTATCTGCAGACACTCTTCCCATTGTGTCTGAAATTGAGCTTTCATAAATTGTCGATTGGGTTTTCTAAATTTTTACGATGCAAAGTTATGATAAAAAATTATTACTTCCAAATATGAAATTTTGGCAAAAATATTTGGTAAAGTCTATTTGCTTGATTTTCAATACTTGATATAATATGGAAATGGTATTATATTATTGAGTTGCTTCTAAACGAGCTAAATACTTGAATTTTAGTAATATTTGATAAGTGTTACGACGAAATAAGATAAAGTTATCAACAATCTTTTAGAGGTTGGTTTTATTAACCTTTGTGCCTGATAAAAGGTTATTTAGATTGTTGATAACTTCTAAATTCTTTTTGAACCTGTTTCAAATTGACGATATTTTCATCAACTTGCCTATTCTTTGTTTTTTTGTTTCATTTTGCAATAATTAATGCCCAAAATGGAGCTAATCAACCTTTGAGGTCGCTGTAATCGAAACCGAAAGGAAGTAGATCATCAACGCTTTCAAAAATATAAATCTTATTGCTGCTGCATAAAAGAACTTCAATAGGATTGCCGGCTCTGAATTGAGATTCAAGCATAACCTGACGGCAAGCTCCGCAAGGTGAACAGATACTTGAAGTAAATTCTCCATTGTGGCTTGCTATTATTGCAATCTTTTTGACTTTTGCCTCTGGAAAAGCGGTTCCAGCATAAAATAGAGCGGTGCGTTCTGCGCATATGCCAGACGGATAGGCTGCGTTTTCCTGATTGCTGCCCATAATGATTTTTCCGTTGTCGAGTAGAACTCCAGCACCCACATTGTAGTGTGAATATGGGGCATAAGAGCTTAATGTTGCCTTTTTTGCAGCCTCAACAATACTTTTTTGCTCGATAGTTAGCTCGTTTTGTTCACAAATTATTATCTTTGCAACAATATTTGTTATTTCCATAGGGTATAATATTAGTATTAATCTTTTGTCGGTTGCCAATGTTCAGTTATATTTGATAACTGTCATTGTCTGGGCAAATATAATTAAAAAAAACATATAATGCTCAATATGCGTCGTTTTTCAATGTTTTCTTATGTCATAATTGCATCAATAGCAGTTATGGCGATCTCATTTCCTACAAAAACGCAGGCTTCGAACAAAAAGAATGTGTCATTTCACACAGCCGTAAGAGCAAGAATGACACCTACCGAATATTGTGAGAAATATGCCGAGGAAGCACGTCTTCAAATGAAGAAGTACCACATACCTGCCAGTATTACCCTTGCACAAGGCATGTTGGAGTCTGGCTATGGTTCGAGTTATCTTGCAAACGTGGCAAAGAATCACTTTGGTATCAAAGCATACAGAGGGTGGAATGGTCCCGTGGTATATGCCGATGATGATGCCAGGCATGAGCCATTCTGTAAGTTCAAGACTGTAGAAGAGAGCTTTGAGTATCACTCAACATTTCTGTTGAGCAACAAGCGTTATGCGCCATTGTTCAGTCTTGATCCCACCGACTATGAAGCATGGGCAAAGGGACTCAAGAAAGCAGGCTATGCCACCAATCCGCGTTATGCAGAAATGCTGATTAGAATAATTGAAGATAATCATCTTGATATATATGATGTGCTGAAAAGTAAAGGCAAGAATAAGAACTTCCGCTATCAGCCACATAAACTATATGTCACAAGCAAGCGCAGGGGATTGAAATACATCAGGGTGAGCGCTGACGATGATCTGGCTTTTATTGCAAAAGAATTTGATGTGAGCAAACGTCAATTGAGAAGTTGGAACGACCTGCACAAGAAAGCTGTGCTGATGGAAGGCGATATCATCTATTTGCAGTCGAAACATAACAAAGCAGACAAGAAGCATCAACTGCACATAGTTAAAGCCGGCGAGTCTCTGCATTACATCTCACAGATATATGGAGTGAAGGTTTCTGCGCTTATGAAACGCAATAAACTGACAACTGCAACTGTACATGAAGGCCAAGTTTTGAAACTTCGTTAAAATTATTTGAAATATTGTAAAAACCTTTGTGAGAAATATATTTTTTAAGTATATTTGCGGCACATAAATATGTCGCGTGAGGTTAAGACAATTGGCTGACCGCACATATTGAACATTCAAATAACTATAACTCTAATACTACACAGATATGGCAAATTGCAAACCTTATGTTGTTGGCATAGATTGCGGTCAGAAAACTACAATGGGCATCGTAGATACCCGAGGTAAGATAGTTGCCACCACCACAATCAAGATGACAGACTATCTGGAATTCGAAGAATACATTTCAGGGATGGCAAAATCACTCCGTCGCATCATGGCTGGGGTTGGTGGACCTCAGATGATAAGAGGTATAGGCATTGGTGCTCCTAATGCCAATTTCTATTCAGGAAACATTGAATATCCGTCAAATCTTCCATGGAAGGGTATTCTTCCGTTGGGTGAGTTGCTGTATGAACACCTTGGTATCCCTGTGGCTGTGACCAATGATGCCAATGCAGCTGCCATTGGTGAGATGACTTATGGTGTAGCACGTGGCATGCGCGATTTTGTTATGGTCACTTTGGGAACGGGTGTAGGTTGCGGCATAGTGGTTAACGGGCAGTTGGTCTATGGTCATGACGGTTTTGCAGGAGAGATTGGCCATCTCAAGATGATCAGAGGAGGCAGAAGCTGCGGATGTGGCGGTAAAGGTTGTCTTGAGACTTATGCTTCGGCAACTGGTGTGGCACGTACGGCCAGGGAATATCTCGCCACGCGCAGTGACGAAAGTCTGCTCCGTAGTCTTAATCCAGATGAGATAACATCAAAGGATGTATATGACGCAGCACAGAAGGGTGATGCGTTGTCTAAAGAGATATTTGACTTTACTGGTCGTTTACTTGGCCAAGCATTGGCCGATTTTGCCTGCTCGACATCGCCTGAGGCATTTGTCTTGTATGGAGGATTGTCAAAGGCAGGAGATTTGCTCCTCAACCCACTCGTTGAGGCAATGGAAGAAAATCTTATCCCAGTATGGCGAGGCAAGATTAAGGTGATAATGAGCCAGCTTGTATCGTCCGAAGCAGCAGTGCTTGGAGCTTCTGCTTTGGGATGGAAGGCCTGATAAAGGCATGAGATGAATTATGGCAATTGAAGTTTTTGGTGCACGTGTACATAATTTAAAAAATATAGATGTGACCATTCCAGGTCGCAGTCTTACAGTAATAACAGGACTTTCCGGCTCTGGCAAGTCGTCACTGGCTTTCGACACTATATATGCTGAAGGTCAGCGTCGTTATATCGAAACATTCTCAAGCTATGCCCGAAACTTCTTGGGCAATATGGATCGCCCAGATGTTGACAAGATCAGCGGATTGAGTCCAGTAATCAGCATTGAGCAGAAGACAGTCAACCGAAATCCGCGTTCGACCGTTGGTACGACCACTGAGATTTATGATTTCCTGCGTCTTCTCTATGCCAGGGCAGGCGAGGCATATTCTTATCTTTCTGGAGAGAAGATGGTCAAGTTCAGCGAAGACACCATCATCGAGCTTATTATGCAGCATTACCGCGACCGACGAGTCTTCTTGCTTGCTCCATTGGTGCGCAATAGGAAGGGTCACTATAAGGAGCTGTTCGAGCAATGGCGCAAGAAAGGTTATCTTAACGTGCGTGTCGATGATGAGATGCGTGAGATATTGCCAGGCATGAAACTCGATCGATACAAGAACCATACAGTTGAACTTGTTGTTGATAAGATGACAATTTCCAATGTCGATGAACATCGCTTGCGCGATAGTGTACGTTTATGTATGCGTCTTGGAAATGGCATGATGATGATCCTCGATGGTGACAGACGTGATGCAGAAGGTAATCTGTGTGATGTGCGCCATTATAGCCGAATGCTCATGGATCCAGCAACAGGACTGTCATACAAAGACCCGGCACCTCACGACTTTTCTTTCAATAGCCCAATGGGAGCATGTCCGCATTGTCATGGTCTTGGTACAATAACTATTGTCGATCGTGAGAAACTGATTCCTGATTCGCGTCTTAGCATCTCGGCTGGAGGCATTGTGCCTTTGGGTAAGAAAAAGAAGTCGATGATTTTTCTTCAGATAGAGGCATTGCTTGGTACTTATGACTGTGACCTTGACACGCCTATTGCCGACCTTCCCGAAGACGCTATCTCTGATATCCTGAAAGGCACAGGTGAGTGTTATTATGTGGATTCTGAGAATGCTGGTACCACGATGATGACCATGCCATTCGAAGGTTTGGTCAAATATATTAAAGATGCTGCTGGTGACGATGCCTCTGCCAAAGAACGACGTTGGGCGGAATCTTTCAGCACTGTAACTGTCTGTCCGGAATGTGGAGGCATGCGTCTGAACAAGGAGGCATTGCATTTTCTCCTTGATGGCAAGAATATTGCAGAAGTAAGCAATATGACTCTTACTGAGTTGGGCGAGTGGATTGAACAGCTTCCTTCAAAACTTGATGATAGGCAAAAGAACATAGCTACAGAAATAATCAAGGAGATACGTTCTCGCATCAGCTTCCTGCTTGGTGTGGGTATTGGCTATCTCTCGCTTAACCGCCCGTCGATGACATTGTCGGGTGGCGAGAGTCAGCGCATTCGTCTTGCCACACAGATAGGATCTCAGTTGGTCAATGTGCTTTACATCCTTGATGAACCATCGATCGGTCTGCATCAGCGTGACAATGAGTTGCTTATCCATTCGCTCAAGAACTTGCGCGATGTGGGCAATACCATTATTGTGGTCGAACACGACAAAGACATGATGCTCGAAGCCGACTATGTTATTGACATAGGACCATATGCTGGTCGAAAAGGCGGTAATGTGGTGTTTCAAGGTACTCCGAAGGAAATGTTGCAGACCCACACCATGACTGCCGACTATCTCAATGGCACTCGCAATATTGAAGTACCTGCTATTCGTCGCAAGGGCAATGGAAAATTCTTGACCCTGATAGGAGCAACGGGTCATAACCTCAAGAACATCACAGCCTCTTTCCCCTTGGGTTGTCTGATAGGTGTGACTGGTGTGTCTGGAAGTGGCAAGTCGTCGTTGATAAATGGAACGCTCCAGCCAATATTGAGCCATTATTTCTATAGGTCAGTCAAGCAGCCTTTACCATACGAATGCATTGAGGGTCTGGAATATATCGACAAAGTTGTTGATGTGGATCAAACTCCTATTGGCAGAACACCACGAAGCAATCCTGCAACCTATACTGGTATCTTTTCTGATATCCGTTCGTTGTTTGTCGAGCTACCCGAGAGCAAGATACGTGGTTACAAGGCGGGACGTTTCTCTTTCAATGTCGGTGGAGGACGATGCGAGGTATGTGGGGGCAATGGATACAAGACCATTGAGATGAATTTCTTGCCTGATGTTATGGTACCATGTGAGAGTTGCCACGGCAAACGCTACAACCGAGAGACACTTGATGTCCGTTACAAGGGCAAGTCTATCGCCGATGTTTTGGATATGACTATCAATCAAGCGGTAGAGTTTTTCGAAAATGTACCACATATTGTAAACAAGGTCAAGACTCTACAGGAGGTAGGTCTGGGTTATATAAAGCTTGGTCAGCCATCTACGACACTTTCAGGAGGAGAGAGTCAGAGGGTAAAGCTTGCTACTGAACTGAGCAAGAAATCGACAGGCAAGACCCTGTATATCCTTGACGAGCCGACCACAGGTCTGCATTTTGAGGATATCAGAGTACTGATGGATTGCCTGATGCGTCTTGTTGATCGAGGCAACACAGTCATCATCATCGAGCATAATCTCGATGTCATCAAGTGCTGTGACTATATCATGGATATGGGTCCAGAAGGAGGAGCTGCTGGCGGACAGATTGTGGCATGTGGAACTCCCGAAGAGATATGTGGACTGAAGGGCGATGTCTCGAAAACAGCTGACACTTGGACAACCAAATATTTAGTAAAAGAACTTTGTTGATTATGTTGATATATAATACATCTTTTCATGTTGAAGGAGAGTCGATGATAGGTCCATTCCGCACGTATATGCGAGATGTCTATCTGCCTAAGGTCACAGAACGTGGCTATTTGAAAAATCCGCGTTTTGTGTCATTGCTCACCGATATAGGAGAGGGACTTCAGGGCTTTGCGCTGATGTGTGAGGTAGATAATGTGTTGACGCTTAAAAAGTGGCGCAAGGAAATAGGAGATATGTTGATGTCAGATTTTCATGCGACATTTGGAGAAAAAGTTCTTACATTCTCCACCTCCATGAAAGAGATACAACTTAAATGAAGCATCGATAAGTTAATAATACCGGTTGAATGATATTATTTATTCAACACACACATAGTTTAATCTGATTACACAATTAACTTATGCCGAAGAACATCAAATATGTGTGGAGAATGGCAATCACATTAGCCATGTTTCTCCTGATATTCGTTAATACCTCAAAAGTGTTTGCGTCTTCTGAAAAGAACCAAAAGGTTCGAATAGGTTGGTATGATTCTCCTTTCAATCACATTGATTCATTAGGACGACGTTCTGGTTATGGATATGATTATCAGCGTCGCATAGCTTCATATACTGGTTGGACTTACGAATATGTTGATGGTTCTTGGTCTCATCTTATCGAGATGCTCGAACGAGGAGAGATCGACATCCTTTCAGATGTCACACCAACTCCAGAAAGAGAAAAGAAGATGTTCTTCTCCAAGTTGCCAATGGGTAAGGAAGACTATTATATTGTTGTCTCGAAACATCATCCGACAATTAAGGTTGGTCAGATCAAGACTCTTAATGGTGCAAAGATTGCAGTCAACGCCAACAGTACCAATGTTCCTTTGCTTGAACAATGGCTGAAAGAAAATAATATCGAGGCAACCATCATCGAGAAGTCCCTTATGTCTGAGGATGACATTTCTCTGTTGGAAAGTGAAAATGTCGATGCTTTAGTGCTTATAGATGCATACGGATTTCTCGATAACGAGCGTTTTGCAATGATTGCCCACATTGGCAATAGCCAATATCATTTCGCAATCAACCGTAAGCGTAATGACTTGAAGCGCGAACTTGATAATGCCATCGATCAGATAAGTTCACATAGTCCATTCTTCGCAAATCAGCTCCATGAGAAATATTTTTTGCGTTCGGATATGGCTTTTTTGTTCTCCTGCGAGGAAGAAGAATGGATTAATAGCCATGATACAATCATCATCGGTTATCGCGATAACTACATGCCTTTCTGTGGTACTGATAATGACACGGGCAAGCCTGTCGGACTTCTTAGTGACTTTGTAAACAAGATTACCTCACCTGCCGATGGAATACGGGTCAAGGCTGTGCCATATCCTTCTGCTCTCGATGCTCATGCTGCGTTAGCCGACGGAGAAATCGACATTGCTTTCCCCAGCAGCATCGCACCATATACTGGAGAGGTTGAGGGTTTCTGTCTTTCTGACCCTTTTGTCACATCTGGCGAGATAGCTATCGTACGCAATGACTTCGTATTTAACTCGAATCAGCCTTTGCGTGTAGCTGTCAATGCCAACAATCCAGATTATCTTGCTGCCGTAGCCGAGCGTTACTCACATTGGAAAGTTGTGGAGTTTGAAGACAGCTATACCTGTATGCGTAATATCTCGAAAGGCCGTGCTGATGTCATGCTGGTAAGTAATTATCGTCTTGGTGTCCTTGCCAATGACATGGATCGCCTTGGGCTAAAAGCCGTTGCGACTGGACATACCATTTCGTTAGCGTTTGCTGTATGTCAAGGCAATCCATTGCTTTATTCTATAGTCTGTCGTCTGTCTCGTTTTATGACCGAGAACGAGATTCACAATGCAATGTCTTACTATTCCAACGAGGCATATACAGATAGTTTTGCAAACTTCATCCGTACCAACTCTTATGGTTTGCTACTTATGATGTTTGGCATAATATGCATATTCGCTGTTTTGCTTTGGCATACACGGCGTGAGCATATTCGTGCTGACAATGCAAGCAAGGCCAAATCTCGGTTCCTGTTCAATATAAGCCACGATATTCGCACACCGATGAATGCCATCATTGGTTATACAGAACTGTTGCTTAATAATGTTGAGAATCACAAAATCGACCAGAACCGCAAGAAAAACTATCTGAACAAGATATTCACCTCGAGCAAAATGCTGCTGGGTCTAATCAACAATGTGCTCGAGATGTCAAGTATCGAGAGTGGCAAGGTCACTCTTGACGAAAAACCACATGACCCTCGAAAGTTAATGTCCCATATTGTTCCTCTTTACGATGGCATGATGCGTAAAAAAGGTATTAACTTCTCATATACATCCGAGATTCATACTAAAACCGTATATTGTGACATGATCAAACTGAGCGAGATATTCCTCAATCTTGTTTCCAATGCTTACAAATATACCCCTTCTGGCGGAAATGTCAAAATTCATACGGCCGAAGTTGAGTGCAGCAAGTCGGGCTATACCTGCTTCCGTACCACCGTTTCCGACACTGGTCTCGGTATGTCACCCGAATATTTGCCTAAGCTCTTCGACGAGTTCTCGCGTGAGAATACCTCTACCGAGAGCAGGATTAGTGGCACTGGTCTTGGTATGTCAATTGTGAAGCGACTTGTTGATATGATGGGTGGTACCATTGTCGTAACCAGTCAGTTGGGCAAGGGAACGACATTTGTGGTCACCATACCTCATCGCGTTGCTCCAGATGACTTGCTGACAGATGATGTAGATGATGAGAACGCCGATAGCATTTCATTTAGGGGAGTTCGTCTTCTTATGGCCGAGGACAATGAACTGAATGCCGAGATTGCCATCGAGATACTTAGAGCACAAGGCATTGAGATTGACCGTGTCGCAAACGGACAGTCTTGTGTAGAACGTCTCTGCGAGAAAGAAGCTGGCTACTACGATCTAATTTTGATGGATATCCAGATGCCTGTCATGAATGGTTATGAGGCCACACGCACTATTCGTTCTTTGAACGACAAGGATAAGGCTGATATTCCAATTGTTGCGATGACGGCAAATGCATTTGAAGAAGACAAGAAACAGGCGTTTCAGTCTGGTATGAATGCCCATGTTGCCAAACCAATCGATGTGCCAACCTTGTTAAAGACCATCGGTGACCTCATTGCTCTTCGAAAGAAATAACTCTCTCTTTCCTATTGTTACCTTTTTGGGATATCTATCGAATGTTCGCTATTTCCGAGGAGATGCTCTGAGAAGTAATCGACAAGTCGCCAGTAGAAGTATTCGTCCATTTCACCAAAATGATGGCGCTGCTGTGGAAGCACGAGCATATCGAACCGCTTGCCTGCTCGGATCAGAGCATTGACAACACGAATTGTATTGCCCGGATGCACGTTGTTGTCGATGTCGCCATGTATGAGCAGAAGGTGCCCCTTAAGGTTCTTGGCAATGCTTGGGTTGGTCTCAATCTTATAAACGAAGGTTGTATCTCCTTCTGCATTCACCTCTTCTTTTACTCCATGGTGTGTCTCGCTCCACCATCGGTTGTATATGTTGTTGTCATGATTGCCGGCACAAGAGACTGCCACCTTGAAGAAGTCTGGGTACTGGCACATGGCAGCTGTTGACATGAAGCCTCCGCCCGAATGTCCGTGGATACCCACTTTGTTAATGTCTATGAAGCTATGGCGGGCCGCAAGTTGTTCTATGGCATACTTGTGGTCTGCGAGTGGATAATCGCGCATGTTACCATATCCATAGTTGTGATACCATTTGCTGCGGGAAGGATGTCCGCCACGCTGACCTACACTTATTACGATGAACCCAGCCTGAGCCAGACGGTCAGTACGAGGTGACATACGTGTGAATGGGTAATATGTTGCCTCAACCTGAGGCCCTGGATATACATAGTCGATGATAGGATAGACCTTGGTTGAGTCAAAGTCGAAAGGCTTGTACATAGTACCCCAGAGGTCGGTGATGCCATCAGCGGCTTTGACCTTGAATATCTCAGGGAACTTATATCCGGCAGCAAAGAGCTGCGAGAAATCGCTTGTCTGTAGTGTCATAACCTTGGCTCCTGTAGAAACATCGATGAGTTCTGCTGTAGGGACAGTATTTACACGTGAGTAGTTATCGATACAATAACGTGAATCGTCGGTCATTGTCACTTCGTGGAAGAAATCCTTCTTTGTGAGTTGCTTGAGCCCACTGCCATCGAGATTAATGCGATAAAGATGGTCATAGTATGGGTTTTCGTCCTTGTTCATGCCACAGGCAAGGAAATAGACCACACGTGCTTTGTCATCGACTTTGACTATATTCTCTACATGCCAAGAGCCCTTGGTAATGCGGTTTTTTAAGTTTCCCTTGTCGTCATATAGATAGAGGTGAGCCCATCCGTCTCGTTCGCTCCACTGTACAATCTCCTTACCGTTATTAAGGGCATGAAGAGGCTTCACTTCCTGATAGGTATTCATTCGCTCTTCTATGATTGGAACCAAAGAATCTTGACCAATGGTGTATGTACAAATATCGATGCGATGTAGGTCACGGCTTGAACGAGTTACGAAGAAACGATTATTGTCACCAAGCCATACTGACGGACGTACATCGAGAGCCGCGTCTTTTACCTCACGTGTCTTTTGATTGATACTAAGGCTCTGGTCTTTGAATCGCCAAGTGTCGATTTCCTTGCGTTCACCTGTCGTGAGATCGAAAATATACATGTGCACCACAGGAGACTCTTTCTCTCCAGGCATCTGGTATTTGTAAGTCTCAAGGGTCGGTCGTGGATTGGCCATGACGTTGATGACCCACAGATCTTTCACGTTACGCTCGTCTTCAAGCAGAGCTACAAAGTAACGAGAGTCTGGCGAGAATGTACCTCCATATATGCCACGCCGCTTGCCGTTTAGCAAGGTGTCGGTATTGAGAGTGTTGCCAGGCATCCCCCATCCGAAATCTTTCTCTCCATCGAAGGTGAGCTGAATCTCGTTCACGGTGCTGTCATTCTCGTTCTTACGCAGTTTCTCATAATCCTCATAGCTCATCTTATAGAGGTTGAGGTCTTTTGAGTATATTACAGTCTTCTTGTCAGGCGATATTGTACCCCAGTTGAGACGTTTGGGTTCTTTCTCATCTTCACCAATCTGCTTGAGCTTGCGAGTTTGGCTGTCGAACGAGAAATAGAACATCTGTTTTTTGCCTCTTTTCTTGTCCTTCTTTTCCAACTTTGGTTCATCTTGCGACGACTCTACCTCGAATGTAAATGTACGGCAGTCTTCCTTAGCTTTGAGTTTACGGATAGGAAGGTGGAGTGCATCGTATGGGTCTTTGACTATCTCTGTGAGTTGAGCTGCCATCTCATCACGGTCAAAGAGTTCGCGCTGTTGGCGGGTAGAGGTATTGACAATATACCATCGCTCTCCCTCACTGGTCTTATATGAATACCAGAACGAAGTGCCATTTGCCATCCAATGTGGTTGCACCTGTGTCGAGAATAATAGTGTACGGAGCTTTTCGGCAGTAAACTTCTCTGCCTGAATGTAACCTGGAAGTCGTTCTTCAGCCTTGCTCTGTACGCCCAATAAAGCGACAATCCATAATAATAGAAGAAGACGTTTCATAACAATTTTCAATATTTTAATTATTAACAATGATTCTCACAGAGCAGTTTTCTATGTCCAATCCGATAGGAGGAGAGAGTTTGGCTATGCGGAGATCTATGCATTCGATTTTGTTCCCCCATTTCTCTTTTAGATGTTTCACTATCCTACCACCCACATGTTCGAGCAGCTGACTTGGAATCTCCATCTCTTGCTTGACTGTTTCGGCAACATCTGCATAGCTGATGGTATCGTCGAGCGAGTCGTTGTCCATTGCTTTCGAGAAGTCTGTTGTGAGCGAGAGGTCTATAGAATAAAGATTTCCCACGATGTGCTCTTGGGGAAGCACACCGTGGAAAGCCTGTAATTTCAAATTCTTGATTTCAATAATATTTTTCATAAGTCCTAACCGTTTTGTGAAGCCTAAGAGAGTTAAAGGCTTCTTCCGTGGCAGTTCTTATATTTCTTGCCAGAGCCGCAAGGACAAAGGTCGTTACGTCCAACGTGAGGCTGAGCTACGATAGGAGTGCGCTGCATGGGTTGTTGAGGCGTTTGTGCTGCCGAACCGCCTTGAGCCTGACGGGCTGCTGCTGCCTGACGCTCGGCAAGCGACTGTGCCTGAGCATGGCTGGCTTGCATTCGGTTGTAATCTTGACGGCGTTCAGGTGCAGCCTCTTTCACTTCTTCCTGCTCTGGCATATGAAGCTGACTTCTCATGAGTATGCTTACGGCCTTCGAGTTCATCTTCTGTACCATGCGCTCGAAGATATGATATGATTCGAGCTTGTAGATGAGGAGAGGGTCTTTCTGCTCATATTGTGCATTCTGAACCGACTGCTTGAGGTCGTCGAGGTCACGCAGGTTGAGCTTCCATGCATCGTCGATGGTGTGGAGAAGGATAACTTTCAAGAAGGTCTTCATTACGCTCTTTCCCTTGGTTTGTGCGGCTTCTTCCAGGTTGCATGGTATGTTGTAGAAGCGTTTTCCATCAGTGAATGGTACGATGATATTCTTGATTTGTCCACCCTCCTTGAATCTCTCATACAGCTCTACAAGACGTGGACCTATCGTTTCTGCCAGTGCATCGCTGCGTCGGTTAAAGCCCTGCATAGCAACTTCGTATATCATGTTGGCTTTATCTTCAGTTTTCAGGCGCTTGGCTTCTTCTTCTGTAAATGGAACGTCGATGCCGAAGTTGCGGAATACCTCCATCTGTAATTCTGAGAAGTCGCCAGAGTCGTCAAAGTTGCCGACGATATTACTTGCCACATCGTAGGCCATATTCATGAAGTCTATGCCAATACGCTCTCCCATGAGTGCATGACGGCGACGAGTATAGACTACTTCACGCTGAGCATTCATTACATCATCGTATTCGAGAAGGCGTTTGCGGATACCGAAATTGTTCTCCTCTACTTTCTTCTGCGCTGTTTCGATGCTCTTGTTGAGCCATGGATGCTCTATTACATCGTCGTCGGCCATGCCAAACATCTTGCTGTCCATTACTTTGGCGATGCGGTCCGAGCCAAAGATTCGCATCAGGTTGTCTTCGAGTGATACGAAGAAGACCGATGAGCCTGGATCTCCCTGACGGCCTGCACGACCTCGCAACTGACGGTCAACACGACGTGATTCATGACGCTCTGTACCGATAATGGCAAGACCTCCAGCATCTTTCACCGCCTGCGAGAGCTTGATATCTGTACCTCGTCCTGCCATGTTTGTGGCGATGGTCACTGTCGATGACTGTCCTGCCTGTGCCACAATGTCAGCCTCGCGCTGGTGCAGCTTGGCGTTCAAGACCTGTGGCCTGATACCGTTCTGTATGAACATGCGCTCAAGGTTCTGCGATATCTCGACCGAGGTTGTGCCTATGAGTACTGGACGACCTTGCGCCACATATTCTTTGGCTTGTGCAATGACAGCCTTGTACTTTGCTCTACGGGTCTTATACACGCGATCATTTAAATCTTTACGCGCGATAGGGCGATTGGTTGGTATGCTAACCACATCGAGCTTATAGATATCCCAGAACTCACCAGCTTCTGTCTCGGCTGTGCCTGTCATGCCCGAGAGCTTATGGTACATACGGAAATAGTTCTGGAGGGTAATGGTGGCATAGGTCTGTGTAGTAGCCTCAACATGTACATGCTCCTTGGCTTCTACAGCCTGGTGAAGGCCATCGCTCCAACGGCGACCCTCCATGATTCGGCCAGTCTGCTCATCTACAATCTTTACCTTACCGTCTTCGCTCACGATATAGTCAACATCCTTGTCAAACATTGTATAGGCCTTGAGCAACTGGTCAACGGCATGTACACGTTCAGCCTTTGTTACATAGTTCGACATAAGCTCGTCTTTCTTCTGGAGCTTTTCTTCCTTAGAGATGTTTTCGCTGTCGATAGCCGCTATCTCTGTGCCCACGTCAGGCAATACGAAAAATGTCTGGTCTTCGAGGTCGTTTGAGAGGAGTGCTATACCCTTGTCGGTCAGATCCACCTGCTTGTTCTTTTCTTCGATGGCGAAGTATAGTGGTTCCAAAGCCACAGGCATCTCTTTGCGGTTGTCCTGTAGGTAATATGCCTCTGCTCGAAGCAGTTCTTGCTTGACTCCAGGCTCGCTTAGGAACTTGATCAGGGCAGAGTTCTTTGGCCAAGCGCGATATGCACGATACAGCTGAGTGGCTCCTTCGTCTTTTGTCTCCTTGTCAGCACTGTTGACTTTTTTCTTCGCCTCAGTAAGCAGTTCGTTAAATAGTTTCTTCTGGGCAGCTACTACACGTTCTACTCGTGGACGATATTCCTGGTATAGCTCCTCGTCACTGTATTCGCTCGTGCGTTGAACCGGACCGCTGATGATGAGTGGTGTACGGGCATCGTCGATAAGCACCGAATCGACCTCATCGACAATGGCATAGTTGTGTTCGCGCTGAACGAGGTCCTCAGGGTGTGTGGCCATATTGTCGCGGAGATAGTCGAAGCCAAATTCATTGTTGGTACCGAAGGTAATATCACAGTTGTAGGCACGGCGACGCAAGTCACTGTTAGGCTGATAGCGGTCGATGCAATCAACTGTTAGTCCATGGAACTGATAGAGTGGCCCCATCCATTCGCAGTCGCGCTTGGCGAGGTAGTCGTTGACTGTAACTACATGGACTCCATTGTGGGTGAGGGCATTTAGGAATACAGGAAGTGTGGCCACAAGGGTTTTACCTTCACCTGTTGCCATTTCGGCGATCTTGCCCTTGTGAAGCACTACACCACCAAACAACTGTACGTCATAGTGTACCATGTCCCAATGCACAGGATTGCCTCCTGCCATCCATGTAGTATTATAAATAGCCTTGTCGCCTTCGATTGTTACGAAGTCTTTTGTAGCGGCAAGTTCGCGGTCCATGTCGGTGGCTGTCACCTCGATTGTCTCATTATTGGCAAAACGATAGCCAGTATTCTTCACAATGGCAAACACTTCTGGGAGGGCATCCATAAGTCCCTTCTCCAATGTGTCAAGCACGTTCTTCTTGATCTTGTCGATCTCGTTCCATACAGCTTCACGTTTCTCTACTTCAAGGCTTTCTACACCTGCCTTGAGTTCTTCAATCTTCTTGCGGTCGTCGGCTACCGATTCCTGCAGTCTCTGCATGATGGCCTGTGTGCGAGCTCGCAGTTCGTCGTTGCTCAATGACTCTATGGCAGGATATGCAGCCTTGATTTTGTCAACCCATGGCTGAATCTCCTTGAGGTCTCGCTGAGACTTGTTGCCAAAGATCTTCTTTAATAAATCGTTAAAATTCATATATGTATTTGATTATTTTTTTATTTGTTTTTGTTAATGTTCAAGTGGTAGGTCGCGGCTTCCACTTGGAGCCCTTATCTTGATGCATTTGGCAACCGTAGGGGCTACGGCTGTAGCATTGACAGGCTTGCTGATGTGCTTTGCCGAAATCTTGCCAGGGGCAAAGATAATTAGCGGACCAGGAGCAATGTCGCTGCGTATCTGCGGCTTGGCAGGAGTTTTGTCATCCATCTTGAACGACCACCCTGGTTGCAACTGCACGATAATGTCCCCACCGAAGGTCTTGTTATAGCCTCTTCGCATTCTGGTGATACGTTCGCCGAAGTCTTGATGCAGAATCTGCTGTGCAGATACAGCATCGCCCACTCCGCTGAACATAGTGACAAATTGTGCAGCCGACTGTTGCACCTCTGCCAATGCGAGTTTCTTGTCCTCGATAGTCTTGTGGTTAAGGTAGATCTGAAGGTTGCTGAATCCTTCAACCCATGTCCCTTGTCCATAGAGCGAGATGAGGTAACTGTTGAGCAAGGCAGAGCATCTGGCAGCATTGAACTCTCCCGATAGTGTTCCTGGCACATCGGTGCTATTGTTGTCTGTAGCTCCTGTACCTGTAAGGTATATGAAGGTGTTCGACAGACCCACATGCGTATCAATCACCGACAACAAATCCGCAATATTCTGGTCGAGTCTCAGATATATATCTTGCAGTTCTTCGGCATATCGCTCTGGGCTTTCTCGCATGTATGTGCCTGCATAGAACGTGAGCTGCAGCATGTCGGTGTTCTGGCTTTGTCCAAGCTGGCTCTGTCTGATACATACCTTCGTCAACTCAGTGATGGCATTGTTGATCAGCGGACTGGTCTTGACCCATTGATATACAGGTCTGTTGCCTTGATAGAAAGTATGCGAAAATGGATTCGACACATAGTGATATGGCATCAAATCGCGACCGTTGTTGCTGTTGTCCGTTGGCCGCCAAGATGTCTTGGCATTGAACTCGATAAAAAGAGGCTTATCGTAGTTCTGTCTTACTATGTAGTTGGGAAATTCTTTGTAATAGGTTGACGAAGCCCATTGCCCAAGACGGTCATCGAGCCAGATGACACAGTTGGCGGCATGTCCGGCTGATATGATTGCCGACTCGGCTTCAGACGCTATGGCAAAGACTTTCGAAGCACCCGATGTGGCAATCTTCAGTTCGTCGGCAAGGGTCGAACCGATGAGGGCTTTAGGCGAAAGGGTAGCCGAAGTGGTGTTGCCAATATAATTCTTATCAAAGAAAACCGACTGGTGTCGGAGCATCTGTTTGTTGTAGATGCTGGACGAAGGCACACCGTTGTAGAATGGGTCGGCACCAGTGGCAAGTACGGCAAGGGCTGCGGTAGCGTCTGGGTTGTCGAAGTCAAAGACGACATTCTCATACACCATTCCCTCGTCAAAGAGTTTTTTTAGCCCGTGTTCGCTCAGTTTTCCTCTCAAGGCCTGAAGGTAGTCGGTGCGCAGCTGATCGACAGCGATGCCTACGATGAGCTTTGGCGTCGTTGTTGATTTTCTGTCCTGTGCTGTCACAGCTATGACATTGATACTCGCAAGGAGTACCAGAGCCGAAGTCAGCAGAAGGGTTGCGTTATGAGAGTTCTTCTTCATGTCTGTTGCCCAAAATATGATGGCCACTCATCACTATGAGAGCTCCTAACAGTGGCCAAAAAGCAGGGTTGATATACTGATGTATAATCCCTATATTTATGATCGCGTACGCAATTGTGAGCGCAAAGATAATAAAAAAGTAAATACGATTGACTTTTTCTGCCGATTTTACCCAAATTAATGCTGCAAAAATGATGTTTGTGGGCAAAAGCCATAGACAATTGACATTATGATCGACTGCAGGGTGAAGTGAAAAGAAGTTGAGAAACCAGATGATACTGCCAGTTATGCCCGATGCTGCCAGCATGATACAAGTTGTGGCTTTTACCATCACCTCTATTCTCTTGCTCTTGTTTGTGCGTGCACCTATAACGAAAATTACGACTAATATCAGCAATGCTGAGAAGACGACATTGGGCGACAACAGAATCATCTTGTCATCAATGCGTTCCAGTGTCTCGGGTGTTGTTTCCAATAATAGGTTTTTCTCTTCTACCAGTTTTCGGCCGCCAATGGTTGCGTTGTCATAAGCCTTCATTAGATAATCGGGCAGGAACATCTGTTCGCCAAACGAAGCTTTTTGGTCGCTGCGCGTAGCCACTGCTAGCGATATGCCGAAGTCGAGCCAGTTGTTTTTTGAGGTCTTCTCCTGTAGCATGTCTCTCAGTGTTATAGGCTTGACCCATGTGGTGTCATATTCTATGGCATTGTCTGTCGCGGCATTGATTACGTCGAATGGCCGTGTCGAGCAGTTGTCGAAAAAGAAATTGTAACGGTACTTGCGGTTTTCGGGTCTATAATTGTCAAGAATAGCTGCTATGGCTTGAGTCCTTTGCTTGCTGTCGAGATTGAGCTTCTGCTCTTTCATGCCGAGTCCTCTTCTCTTGTATTGTCTGATAAAGTCTGAAGTGTAGCAGGCACCAATCTGATAGTCGGTAATGCCTTTGATGAACTTCAATACGAAACATGGCTCGTCGAAGTCATAGACACCCCAGTGGAATACAATGTCCTGACCATTCTTCAAATCATTGATGCGTACACCTGTGTGCCCAAAACGCTCATACGAATCAGCACCCATCGAGCAGGTAAGGATACTTATTTGGGTTGAATCAGAGAATATAATTTGTCCATCTGCCGATGCGCATATTGCCATCAGTACGATTGATGTAATCAGTTGCTTGAGATATGCCATGTTTGACATTTTTTTGATAATATAGTAAGATAGAATTGGTTAGTTTAACCACAAAAAAAGAAGCACCGATGTTTTCCATGGATGCTTCAATTCCTCCGATAATGCGATGCTTAGGCTTTGGTCGATTCATTTGATACTTTTCGGAATTCTTTCATGAGACCAGAAATAGCAAGAGCACCCTTACGAGCACGAAGACCTGCAGCTTTGTTTCCTTTTACAATCTGAGCTTCTGCGTCCTTTTTGAACTCTGCATAGAGGGCATCGATTTGCTTAACTAATTCTTCCATCTGTGGTACTGTTTATAGATTAATAATAATTTGAACGAAATGTTCACTGCAAATATCAATAAAAATTCTTAATTATATGTAAAAAAATGAGAAATTATTGTTTTTAACTGTGTTTTTTTTTACGATTTATGTTTTTTTGTACGTTTTTAATCATTTTTCGTGTGAATTATTTAAAAATATTATATCTTTGTGGCGATAAAGCATCTCGTATAATAACAAATAATCTTATGCATTATGCGATAATAGCAGCAGGCGATGGGTCCAGATTGGTGTCCGATGGAGTCTTCGTCCCCAAGCCTTTGGTTCCCATCAATGGTGTGCCAATGATTGGGCGCTTATTGGGGATTTTTGCCCGAAACAAGGCCGAGTCAATAAGCGTAATTGTCAATCCAGGAATGTCTGAAGTCAAGACTTTTCTTGATATATGGTCGGATTCCGCCCATCTTCAGTCTCTTGGCATTCCCAGATTTTCTGTCATATCCGAGGCTACTCCAAGTTCCATGCATAGTTTATATTGTTTGTCTAAAGTCATCGATGCTGGCACGGTGTGTGTAACGACTGTAGATACCATTTTCCGGGAAGAGCAGTTCGCAGAGTTCATTGCTCATGCCGAGTATCTCGAATGTCACGACGGTTGTTTTGCCGTCACTCCGTTTGTCGATGACGAGAAGCCTCTATATGTCGAGACCGATGGCTCCCGCATAGTTGGCTTTCACGACGATGGACATTATCCGTTTGTCTCGGGTGGCATCTATTGTCTCAAGACGGCTAAGGCTTTTCCAGTCTTGTCTCAATGCATCCGCGATGGGGTATTCCGAATGCGCAATTTCCAGCGTGCGCTCATCGATGCAGGTCTCGACATTGAGCCTTGGGTGTTCCCCAAGATTATGGATGTCGATCATGCAGCCGATATTGTCAAGGCTGAAGCGTTTCTTAGGCAAAGAATACTTTTTGTGTCTCGTGCTCACGAATATTCTCCTTGCAATATCGATCCCGACTTCACCATACTGCAGCTTACTCTCGATAAATGTATGAGCCTTGCTCCCGAGACAGAAGTCTCTATGGTGGGCGAACATGAGTTGTCGGCGGCAATCGTAGGGCAGTTTTCGTTGGTGGCAGGTATGTGTCGATGTCCAGAGAGCCTGAGTATGATAGCCGATTCGGGCATTGTTTCTGTCAATAGCCCAAAAGGCATCAGCCTCATTTCGACCAGCCGTACGCTCACGATGACTGCTTTGCAGGCCGTGGGACTCCTTGTCCCGCCGTTCTGCTCTTTTGATTCAGTCTCTGGACAGCATTTCAGCCAGCATCCTCATGCTATGAGTCTGTTGCCAGGGTGGGTCAAAGTCATGAGGCTTGATGGTAGGCACCACGACGATGTGCGTTATGTCTCCAACCTTGCCGATGCCGATAGTGCTATCGATGACTTTATATCCCAGAAGGTTAGCGATATAGTGGTCACTCGTCATTTGCATGGCGACCTTCTCAAGGTCTATGCCGTGGTCGATAGTAAGTGTTGCGTACAATTGTTACGGTGGTTCTATCCTAAGGAGCATGATTATGGCTGTTTCGGACACGAAATGCACAACGATGCCTTGTCTCGTCATTACTTCGACGAGCAGGATCTGCGCTCTATGATTGTCACGATTGCCACGACGCTCGGCTTGAAGGTATTCGGTGTGGATATCATAGTCGATTCTGAGGGTAACATGTATATTATTGACGTCAACGATTGGCCAAGTTTTTCAGTTTGTCAGCATGAAGCATCTGAAGCAATTGCGAGAACGATACTTCTCGACCTTGAAACATAGCGATACCGAAGAGACTATCGACCTCTGGTTCTATCGTCCCATCGGTTTCTTGGTGGCGTTGTTGGGTGAGCGCCTGAATCTCACGCCCAATGCCATCACCACTGCAGGCATCGTGCTGGGCATAGCCAGTGGCTTGCTCATGTTTCCTGCCAGCCTGAAGCTCAACCTTATCGGTTTTCTGCTACTTGTCTTGGCCGATGTTTGCGACAGTGCCGATGGTCAGTTGGCAAGGATGACCAAAAGCTATTCCACTCTTGGGCGTATTCTTGATGGCGTGTCGAGCGACATCTGGTTCGCTTCTATATATCTTTGTATTGCTCTTCGCTTTTATCCTGAGTGGGGTATTGGCATATGGACCCTCACCATCGGAGCTGCAGTCAGCCATGCTATTCAGGCAGCTATGGCCGATCATTACCGCCAGTTCCATCTCTTCTTTGTCAATGGGAAGGGTGGAAGTGAACTCGATGATTCTGAGTCGGTAGCTCACGACTACAGAAGCATATCGTTCAAGGCAGAACCTGTGCGCAAGTTGTCTCTCTGGTTCTATTGGCACTATACCAAGGTTCAGGAGACTTTCAACCCGCAGATGACACGTCTCCGTGTCTGCCTTCGCCTGCAGTCTGGCGAGTCTCTTAGCCCTACGATCTGTGAGCTCGTTGGTCATGCCACGTTGCCTCTTATGAAGTGGACCAACGTGCTGACCTATAATTGGAGAGCAATCACGCTCTTCGTGTCGATACTCGTTCAGCGCCCCTGGCTTTATCTTATCTGCGAGTTGTCGGTGTTCAATGTCATCATGCTCTATATGGTCATACGACATGAGCACATTTGCAAGACTATATATAAAAATATAAATATATGAAAGGAATAATTATTGATTATGGTGCTACTATCGATAGCAATGGTAAGCATTGGTCGGAAGTCATCTGGGAGGGCTATTGTCTCTGCTCTCTGCCGGTGACCAAGGAACAGTTCCGTGAAGCTTATATATATACTGAACGTTTCTTGGCTTTTACTCCTGCGATTCAGCCCGAATACAATTTCTATGAACTAATGCAGGCTCGTGTCGGCATCCAGCTCACATTCCTTCTCCAGCAGGGAGCTCTGAGCGAAGATATTCTCAAGACTACACTTAGAGTCTTTTCAGAAGGAGAGATGCCTATCTTGGAAGGACTTGAAGACCTAACGTCGCATTTTGCCGATGTCATTGCTGGTCATTGTTATGATTATGCCCGCCGTTGCACTATGGAGGCTGCTCCTATCATCGAGCATTTTTGCGAGAAGTATGATTGCGCTTTGGTCAGCAATTTCTATGGCAATCTGAGTGCTGTGCTTCAGGATTTTGGACTGATACGATGCTTCCGCCATGTCATCGATTCTGCTTTAGTTGGTGTGCGCAAGCCCGATCCTGCCATATTCCGGTTGGCTATCGACAAGCTCGGCTTCCCTCCTGAAGAGATCTATGCCATCGGTGATAACTTCCGCAAGGATATCGCTCCTGCTATTGAGCTCGGATGCAAGGGCATTTGGATCAAGGGCTCAAGCTGGAATCCTAAAGACAAGGATATTGACTATGAGCCAAGCGTATCAAGTCTCTTGCAACTATATGACATCCTTTAATTCATGATTCTAAGCCACAAACGGCTTTATGATAAAACAAATACCCCCGCCAAGAAATCTGGCGGGGGTATTTGTTTTATTGCCAAATTATTAGGTATCGATTAAAGCATTTCAGTCGAACGCTTGATGAATGTGGCGAGAGCCTCGCCCTTGAGCATTCCGCCTTCGAGCAGTGCAAGGTCGATGAGCTGGCGCAGTGCCTTGTCATCTTTGCCGTAGTTCTTCATTGCCTCAGTCTCTTTGGCCTTGAGCTCTGTCACGTCGTTCTGGAGTGAGGTGAGGAGCTCCTGCTTGTCGGTAGCAAATTCGCCGGCTTTTGCCTTATACTTCTCGTCTTCGAGTGGGTGGATCTGATCCTCCTTGCTCTTGATGTCATCAACGATAGCGAGAAGGTCTGCATCTACTGCAGCGTGGGCATTGGTAAGAATGCGTTTGATGACAGGGTGCTCGGTGTTGACGATGAGGTTGTACGACTCTGGCATCATGCCGTAGTAGTTCATGCCAGGCTGCATGCGGCTCATCTCTTTCATTCGGCGCATCCACTCGTTCTGGGCTATCATCACAGGCTTATCGTTCTCGTCCATTGCCTGGAAATCGACAGTCCACTCAACTACCTTGCCGTCGGTGCCCTTGCACTCAGGAATCTGTGAGCTGAAGAGTACATTGTTTTCACGGCGCTCAGACTCGCTGAATTCAACCTTCTTGGCATCTGCCTTGCGGATGAGGTTCGAGAGTGTGTCGGCATCGATGCGGCTGAAGTGGCACTTCTCCTGTTTCTGCTCCTGCTGGTTCATGAATGGAGTGTCAAGCTGTCCGTTCATCTCAAGTACGTCGTAGCCCTTTGCCTTAGCTGCTTCGATATATGAGTATTGTGCAACCTTGTCGTTTGAATACAGATAGCAGAGCTGTCCGTCCTTGTCGGTCTGGTTGCCCTCTGTGAGCTTGCGGTACTCGTCGAGAGTATAGTAGAATCCCTCGGTGTTCTTGACAAGGCAGAAGTTGACAGCCTTGTCGTAGAATTTCTCGTCCGACAACATGCCATATTCGATGAATATCTTGAGATCGTCCCACTTCTCTTCATACTTCTTGCGGTCGTCATTGAAGATTTCCTGAAGGCGGTCGGCAACCTTGCGGGTGATATAGCCGCTGATCTTCTTGACGTTCTGGTCGCTCTGGAGATAGCTGCGACTCACGTTCAATGGGATATCTGGTGAGTCGATGACACCATGAAGCAGCATCATGAATTCAGGCACTACGCCTTCTACCTGATCGGTGACGAAGACCTGATTGCAGAAGAGCTGGATCTTGTCTCGATGGAACTCATTGTTTTCGATCTTTGGGAAGTAAAGTACACCTGTGAGGTGGAATGGGAAATCGACGTTGAGGTGAATCCAGAAGAGTGGATCAGGACTCATTGGGTAGAGGTCGTGATAGAACTTGAGATAGTCGTCGTCCTTAAGGTCAGCAGGCTGACGTGTCCAAAGTGGAGTAGTCTCGTTGATCTGGTTGTCCTCCTCGGTATCCACTTCCTTGCCGTCCTTCCATTCGGTCTTCTTGCCGAAGATCACAGGTACTGGCAGGTACTTGCAATATTTCTTGAGCAAGCCTTCGATGGTCGACTTCTTCGACATGTTCTCCTTATTGTCATCATCGAGATAGAGGATGATGTCGGTACCGCGCTCTGTTTTGTCGCAGTCATCCATTGTGAAGTCTGGGTTGCCCTCGCAGCTCCATTCTGTTGCTGGCTCATCCTTGTATGACTTTGAGCGGATCACTACACGCTTTGCTACCATAAAAGCAGAATAGAAGCCGAGACCGAAATGTCCGATTATGCTTGCGCCATCCTTCTTATATTTGTCGAGGAATTCAGTTGCGCCCGAGAATGCAATCTGGTTGATGAATTTGTCTATCTCCTCGGCAGTCATGCCGATACCCTGGTCGCTCACAGTGAGTGTGCCTGCTTCAGGATCTACAGCGATATTGACTTTCAGATTGTCGGTGTCGCCCTGGAACTCTCCTGCACGGGCAAGAGTCTTAAGCTTCTGTGTTGCATCTACTGCGTTGCTTACAAGCTCACGAAGGAAAATCTCGTGGTCGCTATAAAGAAACTTCTTAATCACCGGGAAGATGTTCTCGGAGGTTACGTTGATTGAACCTGTTTTCTGTGCCATAATTATATATTTTAATAATGTATTACTATTGTTTTTATACATTTCTCAAATATACAAAATCTGTGCCACTATTTAATTTACGACATTTTGTCGATAAAAAATAGCTCGAAAAATGAAAAAGATGCATAAAATGTCATGTGCAATAGATTGTATTGTTGATTTTTTTATCAAAATATTTGCAATGATAAAAAAAAGACTTACCTTTGCAAACCTTAAAATACATAACCATAACACGATACCTTAAAATATACACTTTGGTTTATAATCTTAGAATCCGATGCCTATACAACGTAGTTATGACGTTTTGAATTACACAGAATGATGAGCTTTTCGCCGGTCATTTTTTATGAAATGACCGGCGGTAGCTTAAGTTAAGAAATCAGAAAACATTACTTTAATTTTAAGAATATGAAGAAAATCCTAATTACTTTTAGTATGATGGTTAGCATAGCTGCTCTTGCACAGAACCCTGTTATCAAGGGCATCTATTCTGCTGATCCAACTGCACGTGTTTTCAATGGAAAACTTTATGTCTATCCTTCTCACGACATCATAAGTCCGGTGGAGCCTGAACGCAAATGGTTCTGCATGGCCGACTATCATGTCTATTCGACCACCGATTTGTGCACTTACCAGGATCTCGGTGTGATTCTGGATCAGAAGGATGTGCCTTGGGGCAATCCTGAGTCATATTCGATGTGGGCTCCTGACTGTATTGAGAAAGATGGGAAATACTATTTCTTCTTTCCTGCCAATGTCAAGGATGGTCGTGGTTTCGGCGTAGGTGTTGCTGTAGCTGATAAGCCAGAGGGTCCTTTTGTGGCACGCGAGAAGAACATCGAAGGCATTTCGGGCATCGACCCATGTGTCATCAAAGGCTACGATGGCAAGTATTATATTTATTGGGGAGGAGGCGGACTGATGTGCGCACAGATCAAGGACGACTTTTCTGGTCTCGGCGACAGTGTGCCTTCTCAGGAAGTGAAGTTTGGCGATCGCACTTTCACCCGCGTGGGTGTCGATGTGGCTGCTGGCCTGCCTGAGGGTTTCAAGGAAGGTCCATTTGCATTCACTCGCAATGGCAAGTATTATCTTACCTATCCTTGGGTGCGCGGCAAGGCTGGTGACCCAGGTCCTGATGGCAAGCCTCTCGACAATCACACCGAGACGTTAGCCTATGCGATGAGCGACAGTCCTTATGGTCCGTTCGAATATAAAGGCCTCATCATGAAGGAGTCGCCAACTGGATGTTGGACCAACCACCATTCGATAGTCGAATACGGTGGACAGTGGTATCTCTTCTATCATCACAACGACTATTCGCCATCGTTCGACAAGAACCGCTCTGTTTGCTGCGACTCTCTCTTCTTCAATGCCGATGGCACTATCCGTGAGGTCAT
>JAEDEY010000020.1 GCA_016293065.1 Bacteroidales bacterium | reverse complement strand
AATCCTCTTGTTCGTCAAAACACCAACGGCTCATCTGTGATATCTGAGTCGTTGACGAAGGTAGTCGATGTGAAGCCACAGAAGTTTTGTGCGCATATAGCGCTTCTGTTCTGGATGAGCCGATGCGTATGTCTCAAGCCTACCTATGATAGTTGCAATGTCAGCAAGTCTCTTTCCTGCATTCTCACTGCTGGTGGTGATGCTGTCAGGCCGGCATATATATTTATAGGTAAAGAGCTGATTGGTGCAAATCAATGTTCCCCCATGCAATAGCGACATGACAGTAAACTCCTCGTCTTCGTGATAGATGTCTTCATGGAATCTGGTCAAGAGGGTTTCCCTTCGCCACAGATAAGCACACGCACATGGGATGACATTGCGATGACGCAGATAGTCTCTGGCTTCGTCAAACCGCTTGCCAAACGGAATACGTTGGGTAGTCGATCCATAGACCGAGGTCTTTCCCTTTGATGTGACCCTCAGGATAGGTATGCAAAGAATATCGAAGCTGCCATTGAGCAACGAGAAATCGACAATACCCGAAGCTTTTATCTCGTCGTCGGCATCCACAAAAGCAACATATAGTCCATTGGCTTCGTCTATGCCATGGTTGCGGGCTGCTCCGAGTCCGCGGTTCTCCTGTGTCACCACCGTCACCTCCTCAATCTCTTCGGCGAGCGATTGCGCAAGTCGTGGGGTATCGTCAGCCGAGCCATCATCCACTATGATGATCTCGTAGCTCGAACGGCACGACGACATGGTTCGCACGATACTGCGGACACATCCCGTAAGCGTCGATTGTGCATTGAAAGCGGGGACGATGAAAGATATAAGCAAGGTCTTACGCATAATTATGGGGCAAAGATATGAAAAAAATAATCAAAGTTTGGACAAATGAAAGAAAAAAATTACATTTGCGAGGTCAAAATACTGCTGCAAAGGGTAGTCAAATGCCAAAAACATCAACTCGAAACAAAGATGCACATACTCGAACTGCCTTCGATATTCTTTCCTCGTGGAGGAGCGTTTTGTCTGGATCAGGCAAAGGCGCTGGCTCGTCATGGGCATGAGGTGCGAATCATGGCTTGCGTCGAATTGGGCATTACCGAAACCCCGATGGCCTACATGTCTCTCCCTTTCGGTACTGATTGGACCACCAGCGATGGAATAGAGACATTGACATCCTACATCCGTCGCATCCCCAAATGCATCAGGCGAAACAACTCCAGATGGCTATCATGTGTAATGCTTATGATGGAAGAATATGTCCGTCGTCATGGATTGCCCGATATTATCCATGCCCATAGCGTGCATTGGGCAGGATATGCTGCCATGAAGTTGTCCGAGCAGTGGAATGTTCCTTTTGTCATCACCGAACATAGCTCACGTGCGATATTCGAGATGGAGTTTGGCAAAGGTGTGACCGACTGCTGGCAGATTCCGTTGCTAAAGGAAGCCCTGCGAAAGGCAAAGATGGTGATTCCTGTGGCCGACGAACTGGTCGCAAACCTCTGTCCGCTGTTGGGCACAGACTACGACTATGAGGCTCTTTCCAACACCATCGACACCGGCTTTTTCATCCCCCGCAAGCGTGCTCCTCACCGGGGATTCCGCTTCGTCTATCCCGCTGTCTTCTTCCCTCTCAAGGCTCACGACTTGCTCTTCGAGGCCTTGCGCAAGGTCGCTTCTTTCCATAGCGATGTCGAACTGCATCTGTCTGGCAGGGGGACCGATAGCCGAGAGATGAGGCGGCTCACCGAACGATATGGAGTGAGCAACATGGTGCGCACATACGGACAGCTTGATAAGGCTGAAATGCGCCAATTATACTATGCAAGCGACTGCCTGGTGGTGCCATCCAGAAGCGAAGCTCAACCGCTGATCTGTCTCGAAGCTGCAGCCACTGGCATCCCGTTTGTAGGCACCGAGGTCATACCCAGTTGCCTGAGGCTGCCCGATTGCCCGATAGTACCCATCGATGATGCCTCTGCCCTTGCCAAAGCCATGAGCGAAATGGCGGCTTCCTCACATTGCCAAGACTGGAGCAGGCTCTACGAAATTGTAAGGGAAATGGCGTCGCCAGAGTCATTTGCTCAGAAATTTGAAAACATTATCGCCACATGAAAATACTACTCATCGGAGAATACAGCAACATTCATGCTACTCTTGCCTCGGCATGGAAGGGCCTCGGCCACGAGGTGACATTAGTGTCTAATGGCGACGGGTGGCGCAACTACCCTCGCGACATCGACATCACACGTCGCGACCCCTCGAGCAAGGTCGATGGGATTAGGCTGGTTGCCAGACTGCTATGGCTCTTGCCCCGACTGAAAGGCTACGATGTGGTGCAGATCATCAATCCTAAGTTCCTTCACCTCAAGGCTCGCTTCAGCCGATGGATGTTGCGCTATCTCAAACTATTCAACCGCAAGGTGTCGATGGGCTGTTTTGGCATGGATTCAATTGTAATGCGCCGTCAGAACGAAGGATGCCTTGCGTATTCCGATACCTTTTGTTATGGCAAGATCATCAACCACGACAGCTGGATGAAACATTCCGGTTCATGGTTAGCCGAAGCCGAGATCCATACCACCGAATACGCTGCACGTACAGCCGATTGCCTGATAGCTTGTCTCTACGAATACTACCGCAACTACGATTTCCAGCCATTCTGCAAGAAACTGCACTACATTGCCCTGCCTATAGTAATTGACCCCGAAGCAAAGGCTCGCGACATCTGTTTCCCAGTCAAGATACTGGTGGGCACTCAGCCTAAACGCATCGTCGAAAAGGGCATAAACCAGATATTGCCTCTCTTGGAAACGATAGCCCATCGACATCCCGACAAGGTGGCGATCACCAAGGTCGAGAACGTGCCTTTCAGCCAGTATTGCCAACTGCTTGCCGAAACCGACGTGCTTGCCGACCAGCTGTATAGCTACACCCCAGCCATGAATGCGCTCGAAGCCATGAAACGGGGAACGGTGGTGATAACAGGAGGCGAAGAGGAGTATTACAGCTTTATCGGTGAGCCACGTCTGCGCCCCATCATCAACCTGCGTCCAGAAGACAACGACGGCAACCTGAAGAAGCTCGAAGCTGTCTTGCTCGACCTCTCTCTACTCAGAAGACTGTCGGCCGAAAGCATCGAATTTGTGAAGAAACACCACGATTCTTCGATTATCGGACTGCAATACCTCGATATTTTCGGCCTTTGAAGCCTTTTTTGGGGCAATTATTTTTAATGTTGGACAAAATACTATACCTTTGTGGCAACACAAACAATAATAATAATTCTATAAAAAATGGCAACACCTCACAACACAGCACCCGAAGGTGCATTCGCAAAGACTGTTCTGATGCCTGGCGACCCTTTACGCGCCAAGTTTATCGCCGAGACATATCTTACCGACCCAAAGGTAGTGACCTCAGTGCGCAACATATATGGTTATACCGGCACATATAAGGGAGTGCCTGTTTCAGTCATGGCAAGCGGCATGGGTATGCCGAGCATTGGCATCTACTCCTACGAATTGTATAAGTTCTATGGTGTCGAGAACATCATTCGCATCGGTTCGGCAGGCAGTTATGTGCCTCGCCTGTATGTCCACGACGTGGTATTGGCAGAAAAGGCATATAGCGAATCTACCTTCGCGCTTTATCAGAACCGCGAACAAAGCAATATCCTCCTGCCAAGTCCTCATATCAACGAGACTATCTTGAGCAAAGCCAATGAGTTGGGCATCGAGTGCAAGATGGCTACAGTCCATTCGAGCGATGTGTTCTACTCTGAGCCTGTCATGGGCGGCTGGGAAGGCATTCGCGACCGCACTCATTCCGATTGTGTCGAGATGGAGAGTTTCGCTCTCTTCCACAATGCCAACGTCCTTGGCAAGAATGCCGCATGTCTGCTCACCATCTCCGATTCGTTTGTAACCAAGTGCGAGCTCAATGCCGAAGACCGTCAGAACTCGTTCAACACAATGATGCGACTGGCTCTGGAGACAGCAATAGCGCTTTGATTTTATATCTATGGGAGTCAACTCCAAACCTAAAATAAATGAAACATCTTAAGCTTATTATTACAGGCTTCATCGTGTTGCTTGTAATCCTGTGCGGCACACGCTGCTGTACAGTCATTGATTCTGGTGAGATTGGAATAGAATTTCACAAGTGGTCAACTTCCGAGGAGAACTATGGAGGTGTCGAAGGCACATGCCATGGATGGGTCTTTTACAATCCGTTCACGACATCCATCTTCACCTATCCTACCTACATCCAGCGCAAGACCTACGATCCGTTCAACGTCAATGCTCGCGACGCATCGATCTTCTCGATGGACCCTACCATCGCCTATCGCATCAATCCCGATAAGGCGTGCGACATCTTCACCAAATACCGCGTAGGCATCCGAGAACTCGAAGAGGGGTACATCCGCACCTGCATCTACGAGGCTTACCGCACCTGCGCCAATCAGTATTCGAGCGACTCGCTCATGTCGAGCCGAGCCAACTTCGAGAGCGACGTGCGCCGTCGTCTTGAGGCTTCGCTGATGGCCGAGGGCTTTATTGTCGAGGAATTCACTTCACAGATCACTCCTCCTCAGGCTCTCGAACAGATGATCAACGAGAAGAATATGGCTATCCAGTCAAGCCTCAAGGCCGAGAACAAGGTCAAGGAGGCAGAGGCAAACGCAAAGATCAAGATTGCCGAAGCTCAGGGTGAAGCCGAAGCCATGCGCATCAAGGCTGATGGCGAAGCCTACTACAACCGCACCATCTCCGCTTCGCTCAGCCCTATGATAGTCCAGGAAGACTGGATCGAGAAGTGGAACGGCGAAGTACCAACAGTAGTGGGAAGTGGCGGAATGATGTTCGATATGTCGAAATTCGCCCCAGGTAAATAACCCATTGCATTTTTCTCTTAAAGTCATGCATTCTCTTGCAAAAATGCTACGTTTTGCAAAGATTGCATGACATTTTTTGTCATTATCAATAAATATACACTATTTATACCCTGTTTTCATGACAAATCTTGCAATTTGCCAAAATATCTCATAACTTTGCATCGTGTTTTTCATGGTATTAGATTTTAAGGTTAAGAAAAGAGAATCGTTGTGAAACGCTTCTCTTTTTCGTTTTATATGTGTCATCTCTATTTTGTTTTAGATAACAGATTAATACCTGGAACGTTCCCTCTGTGTATCAGAAATCCATACCAAATCTTGGTGCTTTTTATGGTCTCTTCCAGATGAACTAAAGTTGAAAGGCAAGAAAATAACACCATGATTCATCAAAGAATACATGCAACCTGTCTCCATAAGTGGACACTGAGTGGTTATCGGATTTCGTAACTTTGCAACGTCAAACAACAAGCGACTATGACAGAAACAAGAACAAAACCATAAAGAACTAACATTATTGTGAAACATCTGCAAAATAAAAAAGCCCATGAGACAAGAATCTCATAGGCTTTATTTATATCGAATCAGATAGGATTAGAGACCGTTGACGATGCTTGCGAACTTAGCAAACTCGATATCGTTGGCAGCCTTCTCCTTGAGAGAGCTATCCATAGCTACAGCCTTCTTGAGGTTGGTAATGACTGTATCAGAGTTGTTGGTGCGAGCACCTACGATTGCAAGGAGATAGTGAGTCATAGCATCCTTGTTCTGGATAGCCTCGAGAGTTGACTTAGCAGCGCTGAGGTTATTCGCACAGATCTGAGCTACAGCTGCATTGTTGGTCTTTGCCTTTCCAAAGTAGTCGCAAGCAGCAGAGTAGTTACCCTGGTTTGTGAGGAGGGTACCCATAGCCTCGCCATACTCAGCGCAAGTTCCTGCCTTGCCGAAGTAAGAAGCAGCTTTGTCAAGGTCGCCCTCGTTGAGTGCGATGAGACCGAGGTTGAGATTAACCTCTGGCATTGAAGGATTCTTCTTGGCGAGTTCTTTCCAGATGCTGGCAGCCTCGGCATACTTGCCTTCCTTATAACAGATGTCGGCAATGTTGTTCTTTGCACGGAGATCCTGTGGGAAGTTCTTGTCTGCAATCTTGAGAATCTCGACCTTCTTGCTGTTCTCCTTAACGAGGTTGGCAGCATAGAGGAGCTCCTCGAGAGTGAGAGCCTGAGAGTCGCTGTTGACCAGAGCAAGAATCTCGTCGTCGGTGTGACCGATGTTCTTGACAGTAGCGGTAACCTTAGAGTAACGGAGCTGTGGGAGGATGTCATCGGCAAGCTCCTTGTAAGCAGCAGAGAGGTTGCGGATTTCCTGCTCGCGCTGCTCAGGATCACTGATACGAGCGAGAACATTTAGAACGAGAGCCTTGTCCTGGAGGTTAGACTGCTCAACGAGCTCCTTGAAACCTTCCCAGTTCTCGGCAACCTGCTCAGGAGTGATCTGGCCTTCCATCTTAGCCTTCTTGAGCATCTTCTGAAGATACTTAGTAGAAGCAGATTCACGCTTGTCAGCAAGACGCTCATTGAGAGTATATGCGCCTTCAGGAGAAGCAGTAGAAACCATCTCGATGCCTTCGAACTCGCGACGTTCCTCATCCTTTGTAGCCTTGATCATAGCCTCGACTTCCTGCATCTCGGCCTTCTTGGTCTCGCTTGAACGGAGGTTTGAAGAGTTCTTCTGATAAATGAGATTGGCGATATACTTATCGAAAGTATCCTTGACAAAGTTGTCACTGCTATAAGCAGGAGTTGCGCCATAACCTGTAGCGAGAGACTCGGTAGCTATTACACCATCGGCAATAGCGATACGAGGAAGGGTATATACCTTACCGCTCTTGGTCTCAGCCTTGAAGTCAAGATAGAGCTTACTGTTAGCCATCTCTTCTTTGTAGTCGAAAGAAGCCTTGAAAGTAGCATTACCACCATACTTGTAGCTGATAGTGTTGTCGTTGCCATAAATCTTCTCACCCTGGAAAGTCACAGGCTCAGAGGCAGTTTCACCAGAAGCATAAACGAGCACTGGAGTTACAGTGAGGATTGCCTTCTTCTTGAAGTACTTTTCAGGATAAGTTACGGTGATAGTTGCTTCGACCTTGCCACCTACCTCAACAAGAGGAGAAGGGTTGCAAGCGAAATTGTCGGCAGTAAGAGGCTCAAGCTTCTTACCGCAAGATGTCATGCAGAGGATCGCAGCTACTGCACACATCAAAGAAAGGATTTTTTTCATAATAAAGAATTTGTTTTTGAAAAATTGTTGTCTTTCGAAAATTTGCCGCAAAGATAAAGTTTCTTCTTTAATGTTCCAAATTTTAACTATTAAATTCATTTAATTATGACATTTATTTCGCGGATGACAAGTCAAAATCTCCTCTCTGAGCATCTGTTTGTCAACTTTAGTATAAATTTCTGTCGTCGAAATCTGTTCGTGTCCAAGCATCATCTGGATCGCTCTGAGGTTGGCTCCGCCCTCCAGCAGATGAGTGGCGAAAGTATGGCGGAAGGTATGAGGACTGACCTCTTTGCTTATCCCGGCTTCTGCACAATAGCGCTTCACTATGTTGAACACCATAATGCGGCTCAGTTTACGACCAAAGCGATTGAGGAAGACATAATCTTCGAAGCCGTGTTTTACATCAATCTCATATCTGAATGCATAGTAATTATGAATCTCTCGCAAAGCCGACTCGGCAATTGGCACTATGCGCTGTTTGCGACCTTTGCCAAATACTGAGATATAGCCTTCAGTTTCATAGATTGCCGACATGCGCAGTTCGGTCAGTTCGGAAACACGCAAGCCACAGGAATAGAGAGTCTCGAGAATAGCACGGTTGCGCTGACCATCGCATGTCGAAGGATCGGCAGCAGCAATGATGCGATCGACCTCACTTACCGAAAGCACAACAGGCAAGTGTTCACCGAGTTTTGGAGACTCAATTAGCTCGGTTGGGTCTTGATCGGTGAGTTTTTCAATACGGGCGAATTTATAGAAAGCACGAGCACCAATGAGTATGCGTTTCTGTGTAGTGGCCTCAATGCCGAGGTCAGACAATCCAGCCACAAACTCTTCGATATCAAATTGTTCCAAAGACAGCAAAGACTTATTCTTAGATTCGGCGAAACGCAGCAATTTGTCAATATCTGACAAATATGCAGATACTGAATTGTCGGTAAAATTCCTTTCGAATTTCAAATATGTGTAATAATTTACCAAAATATTGTC
This sequence comes from Bacteroidales bacterium, assembly GCA_016293065.1. Lineage (GTDB taxonomy): Bacteria > Bacteroidota > Bacteroidia > Bacteroidales > UBA3663 > Liminaster. The sequence goes on along the minus strand of JAEDEY010000020.1, from coordinate 19,068 downwards.
GGTCATTGAAAAAAAATGTTTATCTTTGCAGCGCAAAGTTATGCAAAAAAAACATTCAAAACAACAAAAATATGAGAATTCTGATTATCAACGGACCAAATCTCAACCTTCTCGGGAAGCGAGAACCTGGCATCTATGGGTCGTCAACGTTTGAAGACTACCTTGGCAAGATGCGTGCCGCCCACCCCGAGATTGAAATAGATTACTATCAAAGCAACCACGAAGGCTGCATCATTGACAAGATACACGAGATGGGATTCGGCCAAGTGGACGGAATCATTCTCAATGCCGGTGCTTATACACACACGTCTGTAGCTTTACATGATGCCATCAAGGCTGTCAAGACCCCTGTGATTGAGGTACACATAAGCAACGTGCATCAGCGCGAAGAGTTCCGCCACCACTCGTTTATCAGTCCTGCGGCAAGCGGCATCGTCATTGGCTTCGGCCTTGAGTCTTATCATCTTGCCCTGCTAAGCTTCGTTTCAAAGATATAACAACAACCAAAGACAATAATTATATTTTAAGGTATTATATGAAAAAGACTAAGATTGTTTGTACTATCAGCGACATCAACTGTGATGTCGATTTCTTGAAAGACCTCTACGACCGAGGCATGAACGTGGTAAGAATGAATACTGCCCACGCCAACGATGAAGGAATCCACAACCTGATTGCCAATGTGCGCAAGGTGAGCAAGATGATTCCTATACTTATCGACACTAAAGGTCCTGAAATCCGCACTACGGTCTTTCCGGAAGAATATACCGAGAAGACAATCGTATTCGAGCCAGGAGACAAGGTGCGCATGGTGGGCGACCCAAATGGCGTATCGACCCACGAGCAGATCTCGATGAACTATGCAGACTTTACCAACGACGTGCCTGTGGGTGCTTCTGTGCTCATCGACGATGGCGAACTGGCTTTTGTGGTGATTGACAAGGATGGTGACGCGCTCATCGCTGAAGCCCAGAACCACGGAGAGATGGGACAACGCAAGAGCGTGAATGTGCCTGGTGTGAGCATCAAGCTCCCATCGCTGACCGAGAAGGACAAGCACAATATCGACCTCGCCATACGTGAAGATATCGACTTCATCGCACACTCGTTTGTGCGCAGCAAACAGGATGTGCTCGACATACAGGAAATCCTCGACGCACAGCGTTCGAAGATCAAGATCATAGCCAAGATAGAGAACCAGGAAGGCGTTGACAACATCGACGAGATACTCGATGTGGCATACGGAGTGATGGTAGCACGTGGCGACCTTGGCATTGAGGTAGCACAAGAGAAGATTCCTGGTATTCAGCGAGAGCTGATCCGCAAGTGCATGAAACGCAACAAGCCTGTGATAGTGGCAACACAGATGCTACACACGATGATCAAGAACCCTCGTCCGACTCGTGCCGAGATCAGCGATATTGCCAATGCGGTGTTTGCCCAGACCGATGCCGTGATGCTTTCGGGCGAGACTGCCTACGGCTCATATCCTCGCGAAGCAGTCGAGACTATGGCCAAGGTATGTGAGGAAGCCGAGCGCGAGATCGACTCACAGCGCTATGAGGTGCCTGCACACTTTGAGCCACAATCGCCTAATGTCACCTCATACCTCTGCAAGCAGGCTGCTCTAAGCATCGAATGTATGGGGTCGAAGGCATTGATCACCGACAACAAGACAGGTCGCACGTCGCGCGTGCTCTGCTCTTATCGTCCTAAGGCTCCTATCTACGCACTGTGCTACAACATGAGAGTATGCCGCCGCTTGGGGTTGAGCTATGGTGTTTCGCCTCATTATGTCGAATATGGATCGGACAGCAACATCCGCAACTTCCTCTTCCATGGCCTTACCCATCTCACCGAGGAGCATAGCTTCCTTGACCCTAAGGACCTGATCACATACGTGGGAGGTTCGACCGACAAAGGTGCAAGCTTCATGGAGATCAACACTGTCGAGAAGATCCTCAATGTGAAGGACGGATACATCGACCTTGCAGAAATGTCAATGAATGGATAATGAACTGAGATACGAAGAGACGGCTTCGGCACTCGACGAATATGTGCTGAAGCATATAGATGCTGAACCCGAGCTGCTACATCAGGTTCAGCGTCTCACTCATCTTCGTCTGACATATAGCCGTATGTGCAGCGGTCACCTACAGGGTCGCATCCTGAAGATGCTCTGCAACCTCGTCAACGCCCACAACATACTCGAACTGGGTACCTTCAGCGGATACAGTGCATTGAGCATGGCAGAAGCACTTTCTCCCGACCCACAGACTGGAAAGGCCGAAATTCACACTATCGAGATATTCGACGAACTCGAGGATTTCATCACTGATATGTTCAGCCGTTCACCTCATCGCGACAAGCTGCACCTGCATATCGGCGATGCTATCGACATCATCCCGACACTGCCCAACACTTGGGATGTCTGCTTTATCGATGCCGACAAGCGAATCTACAGCAAGTACTACGAACTGATTCTGCCCAGAATGCGCAAAGGCGGACTTATCATAGCCGACAACACACTGTGGGACGGCAAGGTGCTCGACAGCAATCCAAAGGAAAGAGACCTACAGACACGTGGCCTCCAGGCATTCAACGATATGATAGCACAAGACTGCCGCGTAGAGAAAGTGATACTGCCGATGCGCGATGGCCTGACCCTAATAAGGGTAGTTTGATCAACTAATGTCCGTTATCTCACATTAACTCCCACAACCTCCTATAAAAAAAAGAAATATGGAAAGTACAAGACTCGACAAAATCAACAGATTATTACAGAAAGAACTCGGAGAAATCATCCGAGTTGAGACAGCCAAGACAAGAGGCATAATAGTGAGCGTCAGTGCGGTGCGCACTTCTCCTGACCTCAGTGTGGCAAAGGTGTTTCTCAGCGTGTTCCCTTCCGACAAGGGCATCGAGATAATCAACAACATCAACCGCAACGTAAGCGGCATACGAGGTGCACTTGGCTCAAAGGTGCGCTATCAGCTTCGCGTCATTCCAGAGTTGCGTTTCGAAATCGACGATTCGCTCGACTATCTTGAGCGCATAGACCAACTGCTCAAAAAGTGAGATGAAACTGGCTGCTGTAATAGCAATACGCTATCTGCTTTCGAAAAAAAGCCATAATGCTATCAATGCCATAACATTGGTGGCATGTTGTGGTATTGCCATAATCACAGCTGCCCTCATCGTCATGCTATCAGTCTATAACGGATTCGAGTCGCTGGTCAACAACCTATGCAGCAACTTCGACCCCGAACTGCGGATCGAGACACGATATGGCAAAACATTCACCGACAGCGAAGAACTGCGCAGCAAGATTGCGTCGGTTGATGCTGTTGCCGACATCAGTGCCATACTCGAAGAGAATATTCTGCTCAGCTATGGCAGCCATCAGTTACCAGCCAAGATGCTTGGTGTAGATGACGCTTTCGCACTGACCACCGCCATCGACAGCATTGTTGTTGCGGGAGAATATAAGTTGAAAGACGACGTGGCAGACTATTGCGTCTTGGGTGCAGGCATAGCCGCACAATTAGGAGCAGGAAGCAGTTTCGTCAGACCTATCACAGCCTACTGCCCTATACGTTCGGGCAAAGTGAATCTGCTGAATCCCGAAGAGGCATTCACCGAAGGACTTATATATTGCAGTGGCATCTTTCTCGTCAACCAAGCCGAATACGATGACAATATCTGCATCACATCATTGACATTCGCACAGGCAATGCTCAACGACAGCACTCAAGTCTCGGCTTACCAGATAAGGATCAACGATCCAAAGAACATCGGTACAGCAAAGCAGAACCTCGAAAAGATACTGGGACAAGACTTCATCATCAAAACAAGATACCAACAGCAGGAAGAGAGCTACCGCATCATGCAAATCGAGAAATGGATCACATTCCTTATAGTCATTTTCATATTGCTCATCGCCTCGTTCAACCTCATTGGATCGCTGTCGATGCTGATCATCGATAAAGAGGAAGAGATTGCGACATTACACAATCTTGGTGCTAACAACTCGCTCATCAGAAAAATCTTCGCTATCGAGGGACTGCTAATCTCGGGTGTGGGAGCAATGGCTGGCATCATCATTGGCGTGGTGCTATGTTTGATACAAGAGCATTTTGAAGTCATTGGACTCGGTGGCAACAGCAATGCATATATCATCGATGCCTATCCCGTAGTCCTGCAATGGACTGATGTGCTATGGTCGGCAATAAGTGTGTTTGTAATTGGCATACTGGCGACTATCTATCCCATCAGAGTCCTTAGAACGCAAAGCCATACCTGATCTTGCAGACGAGAATGACATATACCAGTTCGATGATGTGACATAGCAAAATGGCAGTACCAGCACCTTCCAAACCATAAAGGCTGAAACCTACCATTACCAACGGAACAAGGAGTATCCAGAAAGAACCTTCAAGACACAGATAATCTACCGACTTGCCCAACGACAACGGCAGGAAATTGAGCGGCATGGTGACAGACTTGACTATGACTGACAGCGATGCGATCTGCACCATACGACACACTGGATTGAATGTATTGTCGAAAAGTATCGGCAACAAATATGGTACCAGAATGACAAACAACACAACCAAAGGAATGGTGATGCAGAGCAATACCTTGATCTGACGAGAGATAAGAGTGTTGCGTTCAGCAATGTTCTTGTTGATGGCTGCAAGGCGAGGATAGAAATCATTATTGACAGCAGTGAATATCATGCCAGTATAGGTTATGCTCAGCTGAAAACCAGCCTTGTATAGCCCCAATACCGACAATGATGTAATAGCTGAGAGATAGCCCTGAATTATCATATCAGCGCCCGAAGCAATCACCCCTCCCAACAGGAAAGCCATGCCCAAAACTATTACTGACTTGCTTTGGGCAATGAGTTGCCTAACCCTCTGCCATCCCACGACAAGTCGCGGTGAAGCCTGTGACAGACTGATAGTCTGGTGACCAAGATAGATAGTGATGAGTGCTCCTGCTGCACCGCTCACCACTACAGCCCAAATCACTCCCTGGATACCATAAAGCACATAGAAAGGGACAGAAAAGAGCACCGACACTACAGCCAACCAGATTGACGAAAGTGCCAGACGTCTCACTTGCTGCATGGCTTTCAGTATTGCCAACTCTACCCCTGCATAGATATTCACTGCTATGAAGATGGAGAGAGCCGCAAAGCTCAAGGCATAAGACAGATGATCAAAATAGACATAGCTGAGCAGAGGGGCTAAGATAAGCGAGAGCACAAAGCCACAGGTTGCACCCAACAAACCGAGCGTACGCATTTTTTCAACCTCAGTATTCAGCGCCTCAGTGTCACCATTGGCAAAGACCTCCGAGAGGTATTTCACTCCCGAAAACGACAAGCCCAAGCCCGAAATGTTGCTATAGAAGACGACAACAGTATTATATATAGCACTTAAACCGACACCTGTAGTGCCGATGAAGACTGCGGCAAACTTGTTGCGAATCAGTGCGGCAACTACCGAAAAGACCTGTGCGCCACCGAAGATGCCTATATTTTTTGCTATGGTTTTGCTATTGGGTATCAATGTTTTCTGTTTTTCACCTTCTTTACAAGATGGTTATATTTGTTCTATATCAGAAGTCGTTGAGCGCCTCAATCACCCTTGTGACCTCATCGTCGGTCATAGCTTGATTGCATGGTAGGGAGAGTTCTGTGCAAGCTATAGCCTCGGTGACTGGCAACCGACATCCATGCCACTCTGGATAAGCCTGTTGCTTATGAGGTGGTATCGGATAATGTATCTGAGTCTGTATGCCTCGACTGTCGAGAAAAGCCTGAAGCTCATCGCGCTGGTCGCATCTCACGGGGAAGATATGGAACACACTTGCCGTAGAGATGTGAGGCAGCATGATCTTTGGATTGACAACCTCGTCGAGATACCTGTGGGCAATGTCTATCCTTCGGCCGTTGCATCGGTTCAAGTCGGCTAATTTCAGAGACAAGACAGCCGCCTGAAGCTCGTCCATGCGGGAATTGAGTCCCTTGACATCGTTGACATACTTTTCGGCACTGCCATAATTGGACAACGCCCTCACCTCGTCGGCAAGACTCTTGCTATCGGTGGTCACAGCGCCAGCATCGCCCAAAGCACCGAGATTCTTGCCAGGATAGAACGACCATGCACAAGCATGATGTCCGGCTGGTATCTTGACAGCAGAACGGCTCATTATGTGATTAATGCCATGACACTGTGCACAATCTTCAAGCACCAACAGACTATGGGCAGAAGCATAGCTCATGATAGACTCCATGTCGCACAATTGTCCGTATAGGTGCACAGGCAATATGACTCTCGTGCGTGAAGATACCATTTCTTCAATGGCAGAAACCGTCAGCAGACCCGTGTCGGGATCAGGATCGGTCAAGACAGGAGTCAATCCTGACTCAGATACGGCAAGCACCGTGGCAATGAAAGTATTGGCAGGTACAATGACCTCGTCGCCTTGTTCAAGCAGACGAGCATTCTTCCACGCCATAAGCACAAGCCTGAGCGCATCTAACCCATTGCCGCAACCCACACAATAACCGGCATCGCAATATGATGCCCATTCATTCTCGAACATCGACACACACCGACCACGCAGATACCAACCACTATCAACCACTTTGATCAACGCTTCGGCAATAGCCTTCTCGTATGGTGCATTAATGGCTTTCAGACTGAGATAGCTTATATTCTTCATAGTCACGTATGTAATCGTCTTCGTCGAATGGTTCTGACGCAAGTACCAGACAGACTGCTCCCGACGAGAAATCATCAATAGTGCGCCACACTCTATTCTTGATCAACAGACCCTGATAAGGATGGTTGAGAAGATAGCTTTCATGATGACCACAGCCATCATCGAGATTGACGATAAAACTGCCACTGAGAGCAATGACAAACTGCTGCAGGTGTTTGTGAGCATGACCACCACGGCACTCTCCGCCAGGCACATCATATACCCAATAAGCACGCGCAATGTTGAAAGGTATCTCAACACCTTCGGTCACCACAGTCAGATTGCCTCGAGGATCTGTAATCTTAGGCAGAGATATCAATGTAGCAAGTATCATCTTTTCAGCCATGTTTCAGGGTTTTCGGCATCGGTCTTGCCATATATCCAGAACATCAGTTCTCCTCGACGGCCATCGACATCCGACTTGACCTTGCCAATCTTCTGACGAGTCTTCACGGCCTGTCCTTCCTTGACCGAAACCGAAGACAGGTTGCTATATACACTCATGTAGTCGCCATGCTTGATGATGACGGTGTAATCGTCTGACGAACGGCTGCATCTGAGCACAACACCATTGAATACTGCACAGGCATTAGCTCCCACTGCCGTCGATAGTGAGATGCTCACGTTGCCATCGTTCTTTTCCTTGTAATGACGTAAATATGCAAAACCAGTATCTACAGGATAAGGCAGACGTCCCTTGTTCTGACGGAAGCCACCCGTCAGCGAAGATCCCGAAGACGAAGATGAGGCAGATGCCTTAGATGCATCAGGCGAAGTTGTCTTAGGAGTCTGAGTCTGGGACTTGCCAGCCGAAGCCGATTCCTTCGACTTATTTGCAGCAGCCTTCTTACGAGCCTCTTCTTCCTGTTTCTTCTTTTCAGCCGCCAGTCTCTTCCTCTCTTCCTCTGCCGCCTTCCGACGTTCCTCATCGATCATCTGCTGTATCTTCTTCTGGATGTCGGCATGTTGCTTTTGGTCTTTCTCCAGTTCAGCATGCAGTTCCTTGCCTCGTTTCTTCAGATTGGCCAAAGCCAGTTCCTGCTGCTGTTTCTTTTTCGACAATGCCACCTTCTCATTATTCAGATTCTCGAGCACTACCTCACGCTCCTGGCGAGTCTTCGAAAGCTCGTCTTTTGCCTCTGCTGTAGCTTGTCTCTGCTGTTCGAGTTCAATGGCTTGTTGCTTGCGCCAATCGCTATACTGACGCAGATAACGCATACGGCGCACGCTCTCGATCATCGAGTTCGACGATAGGATGAACAGTAATTCGCTATATCCGCTACGGGTCTTGTAGAAATGCCGCATCGCCATACCGTATTTCTCTTTCTTTGCCTCAAAACTGTCTTGCAGATCCTTGATCGCCTGTTGCAGCGAGTCTTCCTCATAAGCAATTGCCTCAATCTCCTTGTGCATGGCAACCAGCAGAGCCTCACGATGACCTATTTCCTGTTCTCGCAGTTTGATGTCACGACTCTGAGCTATCACCGACTTGTCGTTGTCAGAAATCATCTTTTCCGTTTCCGAAATACGCTTCTGTAGCTCCTTCTGCTGCTTCTCGTATTCCGAACGGCTCAGCACTTTTTTCTTCGTCGTCTGTTTAGTCTTGGTAGTCTGCTTGGAAGTCCTGCCACTCTGCTTTTTTGTGGTTTGCGTTGTCTTGGCTGACTTTTTCTGAGCATAGGTATCTTGTGGTGTTGCAAGCAACATCATGCAGATGACACATATTATTAGATTTATATACTTCATACTATCAACGACGAAGATTAGCGCTGGATATTATCATTTCTTCATGTTCTTAACAGCTGTAAGCAGTTCCTGAAACGTCACTTTCTTGTATGCCTCGGTCGGGGTGAACGAAGTCCATGTCTTGCCCATGATTGGTGCAGACAAGGTAAGGTCGGCTTTGACTGCCTTATTGTCGTTTATCAGAGTAATCTGCTCCTGTGTGGCAAACTCACCGCCTTCTACTGTCTGATAACCCTTATACATGAAGGCCACCGACTTACTGACCGAACCATCCTTTGCCGTTACTATGGTATTGGTCAGCCTGTTGTCTTTGTCAATCACATATTCGAGGCTATATCTTGGTTTCGTCAATTCGCCAGTCAGATTGTCATCCTTCATTGCCCAATTCATCTTTTTGAAGTCCCTGACCTCAGCCTCACCACTTCCTGGAATGAAAATACGGCCTAACAACAGACATTCGAGTGCCTCATATCGCATCTCATCCTGCAGGTTCATGCGTTCGGCAAACTCTTCGATAGTCAGTTCTGTATAGAGCTTGTCGAACTTATCGACTATCACAACATTCTCGCGATTGACTTCTACTCGCGCTACCTCAATACCAAGCACTGTAACTGTCATGCACAAGCGCTTCCCATGTTCGATGTTAAGTCGTCCGTTGAGGGATTTGTCGCCAAACGAATACTTCACCCTTGACTGAAGCATCTTGAAGTCAAGAGCATTCTGGATAGCAGCTTCGTATCTGTTTTTCTCAGCTGCCACAACCGACACTTTCTGTGGGTCGGCATCACCAGCACCTTTTACTATCCTCTTCTTGCCGCTGCAAGAAGTCAATATTACCAATAGTGATAAGAAATATAATGCTTTTTTCATAACTCAAGTGTTATTGTTCTACTTCAATGTTTTCATTTTCGTCGTCCTCTGTTTCTTCTGATTCCTCGCCAAGGGCTTTCAGTATCGCATGCCAATGTTCATACAACGTAGTGTTGTCCTCTTTAGGGTCACAGTAGTCGATGGCACGTTTCTGATAAAACTTAGCAAGCATATAGCTGCCTTCCTGATATAATATCCATGCATAAGTATCAAGATATGTAGCATTGTCGGGATATTGCTTGATTACCTTCGATGCCATGCTCTCTGCCTTGAGCAGGTCTCGGTTCTCGGTCGAAAGGAAATATGCATAGTTATTCAATACCACATAATTCTTATCGTTATATTTCAGTGCCTGGTCGTAACTCTCATATACCTTCTCCATATCGCCAAGCAAGTGGTATGTGTCGCCAATATTGCCCCAGAGCGTTGATTTCCAATTGACCTCCTTGGCTTCTGTCCTTTCGAGGGCACCATGGTAAGCCCTTATGACATCCTCGTATTTCTTCTGGTTATAATATACCCATGCCCTCATTGTATATGGGCTATTCATGTCGGGATGCAAGGCTTCGATCTCATCACAGAGACGGAGCAGCTTATCCATCTCTTTCTGAGTCGAGGCATAAGACAGCAGCTTCTCCCAGTATTGCTTCTCCGACGGACGCAAGTCGCAGGCAAAGCGCATCTGGACTGTTGCCAGACTGTCGTTGCTGATTGCAGCCAAATAGTCGGCATGAAGAACATACACCTCAGGAGCAGTTGGGTGCATCTGCTCGATGGTGATGAACAGAGAATCGACACCAGGCAACGAGATGTCGAGCGAGTCGGCATCCTTACCCTTAGCCACTTTTCTCAGTGTCGATTTCAGATATTCGGTCAGGATATCTATCTTCGTCTGAATATCGAGATTGTTATTGACCAAGGCATTCTGTACCAACATGTCGGCTTCTTCCTGATCGCCCACTATCGAGAAATAGTTTGACAACGCCACCCAGACATAAGCATTGTCGGGATCTATCTTTGCTGCCTCGTCATAAGTCTGTTTGGCCTTGTCAATCTGGCCATTCTTCATCTGCAGGTCGCCTTTCTGTATGCGGTATGACAATTCATACGGGTATCGGTCGATCAGCTTGTCGTATTCGGCAAAGGCATCGTCGCTTCGCCCTAAACCCTGCAAGATATAGAACTTCTGGAGCGTGATCTGAGGACTGACTCCATCTACATCTTCTATCTTTTCGAGCACATCGATACATTGCCGTCCACTGTCAAGCCTGAGATACAACTCGGCAAGGTTATACAGCGGCTCGCTATGCTTTGGGAACCGGTCTGAGAGATCCTTATAGCAATCTATCGCCTCTTGATAGCGTCCCATCCGAGACAACAGCTCGCCCTCGCCTGCCCTGTACCAATAATTGTTGCCCTTGTCGGCAGCAACAGCTCGACGCATATAGAACAACGACTGATTCCATTTCTCCATGCCACGATATACATCACTGACAAAATACAGTGCCGGAGCCGACAGACTGTCAATTTCGAGAGCCCGTTGCATCAGGGCAAAAGCCTGATCGGTCTTGCCATATTGCTGCATGGCTATGGCATCGAAATATATTGCATCGAAATGAGCCTGCTGCTCATGCGTCAAGACATGTGCCACACCTTGACCTTCTTTCGCTTTCTTCGCCTTCTTTCGGCGAGCATCGGCAGCAAAAGGTATCATGCATAGCAACATTATCAGCAAAAATCTGTTCATCTGTCTGTTCATGCAATACTAATATTAACACCTTCATCCACAAGAGGCTGCACGAGTCGTGCCATCTCCTCCCTGCTTACTTTTCGGAGATTTGGCTCAGGTGTCGGACGATCCAGCGAATATGCCATCACCTGTTTCGGACGTATCTCCCTTATCAGATCCGACCATGCAGAAACCTCGTCGGGCAAGGTGTTGTCGATGACAATGCCATCGTGTTCACCTCTCACAAACATCGTCTGCACTATCACTTCTCCCTTAAAAGCCTTCATCCTCTCCACTATCTGACCGATATTGTAACATCCATCAACAGGACGGTCGATGAGGCGAATGGTTTCATCATGACCTCCGTCGATTTTGAGGATATTGTTATCGACTTTAAGCAGTGCTTCAAACACTTCCTGATTGCTGATGCGGGTTGCATTGCTGAGAACGCTAACCTTGACCTCTGGGAAATATCGGTTGCGAAGGTCGATAGTTCGGTCAATAACTTCGGCAAACCGAGGATGTAACGTCGGCTCGCCATTACCTGCAAAAGTAATGACATCCAGCATCTCGCCATCTGCCGACATTTGGGATAGCTTTGACTCCAACTGCCGCAACACCACGGTAGCATCGGGCATATGACCACCTCTGTGGTCTGTGTTATATCCACATTCACAATACAGGCAATCGAACGAACATGCCTTACCATCGGTAGGCAGAAGATTGACACCAAGCGATATGCCGAGGCGACGGCTGTGGATAGGGCCTAATATGTTAGTTTTATAAATATCTGGTTTCATATATAATGTGCAAAAATAATAAAAATAGATGAAAAAAGCCTCAGTTTATCCGATTATTTTAATGTTTATTATCTTATTTCATACAATCTGACGTGTTATAACCCAAAATTTACTATATTTGCACGCATGAAAGAATTTATTTTACAGACTCAGAAAACTGAAAAAGCTGTTTTGGTGGGTATCATAACACCAAATCAGAACGAACAAAAGACCAACGAATATCTCGACGAGTTGGCATTCCTTGCCGATACGGCAGGTGCTGTTGCCGTACGCCGATTTACTCAGCGTCTTGACGCACCCAACAGTGTTACTTATGTTGGCCCTGGCAAGCTCCAAGAAATTAAAGATTTCTGTGACGAGCAAGACAAGATATACGAACAGCAGCTCGATGCAGCTATCGAAGAGGGATTCCCAGAAGGCGGATTATTCGACCCTCGTATCGGACTTGTGATCTTCGACGATGATCTCGGTCCGAAGCAGCTTCAGGTCATCGAAAAGGAACTCGGCAGGAAGATCCTCGACCGCACAAGCCTCATTCTCGACATCTTTGCCAGCCGAGCTCAGACATCTGCTGCCAAGACACAGGTTGAACTTGCCCAATACCAGTACCTCTTGCCTCGTCTCACAGGTCTTTGGACTCACCTCGAACGACAGAAGGGCGGTATAGGTATGCGTGGACCTGGTGAGACCCAGATCGAAACAGACCGCCGCATAGTGCTCGACCGTATTTCCCTGTTGAAGAAAGAACTCGAACAGATTGACCGCCAAAAGACTACTCAGCGCAAGAATCGAGGCAAACTCGTTCGTGTGGCTCTCGTTGGCTATACCAATGTCGGAAAATCGACTCTGATGAACCTCCTGAGCAAAAGCAATGTGTTTGCCGAGAATAAGCTCTTCGCTACTCTCGATACCACAGTCCGCAAGGTTACTATCGACAATCTGCCTTTCCTGATGAGCGATACGGTAGGTTTCATTCGCAAGCTCCCCACACACCTTGTTGAGTCGTTCAAATCGACTCTCGATGAGGTGCGCGAGGCAGACATACTCGTACATCTTGTAGATATCTCACATCCTACGTTCGAAGACCAGATAAAAGTTGTCGAACAGACTCTCAATGAGGTATGCAAGAACAGTGATGATTTTGACGAGCGACGCAACGACCGTAACGGTTATAACCGGAAAGATAAGAAACGCTATGAGAAGGAACAGAAGGAGAAAGGACACGACAAGCCTGTGATTCTCGTATTCAACAAGGTGGATGCCTACAATTATGTTCCTAAAGATGAGGATGATCTCAGTCCTATTAAGCGCGAGAATATTTCGCTCGAAGAATTAAAGCAGACATGGATGGCTCGAATGAGCAACAACTGTATCTTCATATCAGCCAAGGAAGGTACGGGCATAAGCGAACTGAAGACATTACTATATGAGAAAGTCAAGGAAATCCATACTCGACGTTTTCCTTACAATGACTTTCTCTATCAGCACTACGACGACGTGTCAGAAGAGTGCGACAATTAACCGATACCAAAGCATTGTCGGGCAAGCGCCTCGGCACATCGTTCGCCATCCATTGCAGCACTGACAATACCACCTGCGAAGCCTGCTCCCTCACCACATGGATAGAGTCGGGCAACTGTAGGATGAACCAATAGCTCACGGTCACGTGGGATGCGTACTGGAGATGATGTGCGCGTCTCACTGGCTATGAGCATAGCTTCGTTGGTGAGAAAGCCTCGCGCATTGCGGCCAAACTTATCGAGACCTTCCCGCAGTCGGCTGCTGATGAATGTTGGCATCCAAAAATGCAGAGGCGAAGCAATAACGCCTGGCGAATACGACGACTTGGGCAGATCAGACGAGAGATGACCCTTCACAAAGTCGAGCATACGCTGGGCAGGTGCCACTTGCGTGCGTCCGCCATTGAGCCATGTCTGACGCTCTATCTCTTCCTGCAATGCCATAATAGCCAACGGGCTCTGCATCACATCGCCCTTCACTATATCATCATAATGCGCTTTCAACTCGCTCGTCTCAAGTGCAAACTGACCAGAAGCGACATCTTCCGGACGTATCTCGACTACCATAGCCGAATTAGCCCATCGCGAACCTCGCGTCGAAGCCGACATTCCATTTACCACTACCTGCTCCGGACCTGTCGCCGATGGCACTACAACGCCACCCGGACACATACAGAAACTATATACTCCTCTCCCATTTGCCTGAGTGACAAAGCTGTATTCGGCTGCAGGCAGATACTTGCCTCTACCCTCTCGGCTATGATACTGAATCTGGTCGATGAGTTGTTGTGGATGCTCAAGTCGCGCACCAATAGCTATACCTTTTGTTTCAATTTGGATATTTTCAGCAAAAAGCATACGATAGACATCGCGTGCTGAATGGCCTGTGGCAAGTATCACTGGCCCCATGAACTCACGTCCATCGGCAGTCGCCACTCCCACTACATTGCCTTGACTATCCATCTGAAGTCGTGTCACGCACGTCTCGAAATATATCTCGCCTCCACACCTCAGTATCTCGTTACGGATATTGGAAATTACCTCTGGCAGACGGTCTGTGCCTATATGCGGATGTGCGGCATTGAGGATGCCTGTCTCTGCTCCAAACTGACACAGCCTTTCCAGTACACTCTGCGCATTGCCTCGTTTCTTGCTTCGTGTAAAGAGCTTTCCATCGCTAAAAGCACCAGCTCCTCCTTCTCCAAAACAGAAATTCGATTCAGGATTGACTTTCTGCTCGCGTGTGATAAGCGCCACATCACGACGACGATCGGTGACATTCTTGCCACGTTCGAGCACTATTGGCTTGATGCCCAATTCTATGAGTTTCAGGGCAGCAAACAGACCTCCGGGACCAAGACCGACAACCACCGCCTGACGGTCGCCTTTCACCTCATGATACTCTTTTGGCGAAAACGGTTCGGCTGGAGGATTCTCGTTGATATAGACATCAATGTCGAGCTGAATCATGACCTGTCGCTGGCGGGCATCGATGCTGCGGTGTATCGTGCGCAACCCTCTGATAGCCTTTGGCGATATGGCATTCTGTTCGGCAATCTCTTGTTCAAGTTTATGTTGGTCGGCCCATATCTCTGGCCTTACCCTGATGCGTATATTCTTTATCATTTGAACAGTAATCTAAATGCTTCATCCACCCTCGAAACAGGACACACCTGAATACGTAGTTTCTTGACATCTATCGATTTCAGCGAAACATTAGGTATGAGTATGCGGTTGAAACCAAGTTTCTCGGCTTCCATGATTCTTTGTTCGATACGTGACACAGGACGTATCTCGCCCGAAAGACCAATCTCGCCCGTCATGCATGTCTGCATATCGATGGCCATGTCCATGTTGCTCGAAATGATGGCCGATATTACAGCCAGATCCATAGCCGGATCGTTGACTTTCAATCCACCTGCAATATTGAGGAACACATCTTTCTGTCCGAGTTTGAAGCCGACCTTCTTCTCCAACACTGCAAGAAGCATATTGAGACGCCGGCTATCGAAACCTGTAGTAGAACGCATAGGTGTGGCATAGGCCGACGAACTGACAAGACTCTGTGTCTCGATAAGGAAAGGCCTCATACCTTCAACCGCTGCAGCAATAGCCACTCCACTTAGCCCCTGATGCTGGGTCGATAGAAGCAGTTCCGACGGGTTGGTGACCTGACGCAGACCTGTGCCAAGCATCTCATATATACCCAACTCGCTGGTCGAGCCGAAACGGTTCTTGATGGCTCGCAAGATACGATACATATAATGTTGGTCACCCTCAAACTGTATCACCGTATCTACGATGTGTTCGAGCACCTTTGGTCCTGCCAGACTTCCCTCTTTTGTAATATGGCCAATGAGTATTATCGGTGTTCCGCTTTCCTTGGCGAATTTGAGAATACGTGCCGCACACTCGCGCACCTGTCCCACAGAGCCTGCTGCCGACTCAAGATCGTCGGTCGCAATAGTCTGGATAGAGTCGATGACCACAACGTCTGGCTCTACATTTGATATATGCACGAAGATATCGTCGAGGTTGGTTTCGCAAACGATAAAGCAGTTGTCGTTGTACTGTTCAGATCGAGCAAGTCGCTGAGCTCGCAGCTTAAGCTGATAGGCCGACTCCTCACCCGACACATACAACACCTTGCGGTCGGTGAGGTTCATGACCGTCTGGAGCACAAGTGTCGATTTGCCAATGCCAGGATCACCACCGAGCAATATCATCGACCCCGGCACAAGACCGCCTCCAAGCACACGGTTCAGTTCCTGGTCGTGCATGTCAATGCGATTCTCTTCGGTAGCCTCAATGTCTTTGAGTTTACGCGGACGCTCTTTCTGCCCAGGCAAGGTCAATGCCCCCGAATGTGAGACTTTGCTCTTTTTGCCTGTGACGACTTTCTCTTCAACACACGTTCCCCATTCGCCACAAGACGGACATCGGCCAAACCATTTCGGTTCCTCGCATCCACACGAATTGCAAAAATATGCAGACTTTTGTTTCATTATGATGCTCTCAATTCAAAAATCGGTTATTATTACCGTGCAAATATACTAAAAAAAGCATTATGTGATAGTAACAAATCAAAAATTCTTCAAAAAAGTGACGATAAAATTTGGAAGAATGATAGTTTTTTCATATCTTTGCACCCGCAATTCAGGATATCATGCACGTTCTGAGTTGAGTTTCGACTGAAACGCATCCAGCCCGGGTGGCGAAATTGGTAGACGCGTACGTTTCAGGTGCGTATGGTGCATGCCATACGGGTTCGAGTCCCGTCTCGGGCACAGGAGTGAAGACCAAGTTAAGGCTTCACTCCTTTTTTTATTATTCTGTTCAAAGCTTGGGTCAGCGTCTTTTAGCTGCCAGCAATGTATTCTTCATAAGTGAGCAAATGGTCATTGGTCCTACACCACCTGGGACAGGAGTAATGTACGAACACTTTGGAGCGACCTCATCAAACTTCACATCACCCTTGAGCTTGAAGCCGCTCTTCCTTGTAGCATCTGGCACACGGGTTGTGCCCACATCGATTACTACCGCACCTTCCTTCACCATATCAGCCTTGACAAACTCTGGCTGGCCGATGGCTGCAATGAGGATATCTGCCGATGCACATATCTCTTTGAGGTTATCCGATGCGCTGTGGCACACGGTCACTGTGGCATTGCCAGGATTGCTCTTCTGCATCATGAGCATTGCCACTGGCTTGCCCACGATGTTCGAACGACCCAAGACCACGCAATGCTTGCCTTTGGTCTCGATGTGATAACGGTCGAGCAGATCCATGATGCCGCTTGGCGTTGCGCTCACGAAGCATGGCAAACCGATTGAGAGACGGCCCACGTTGACTGGATTGAAGCCATCGACATCCTTGCGATAATCCACTGCCTCAATGACCTTCTGGCTATCTATATGCTTTGGCAAAGGAAGCTGAACGATGAATCCGTCGATCTCTGGGTTCTGGTTGAGGGCATCGACCTGAGCAAGAAGCTCTTCTTCGGTTATGCTGTCCTCAAAACGAAGGAGAGTCGATGTGAAACCACATTCCTCACACGCCTTGACCTTGGCAGCGACGTAAGTCTCGCTACCACCGTCATGACCCACTAAGATGGCAGCAAGATGAGGAGCACGCTCTCCCTTGGCTACCATTGCCTTTACTTCTTCGGCAATCTCCTGCTTGATTGCAGCAGCTGTTGCCTTTCCATCTATTAACTGCATAGTACTTTATCTTCTCATGCTCTGAAGCTTGCGCATCATAGCAGGGTTAAACTTCATGTCATTCACCTTCTTCATCATCTTGCGCATGTCGTCAAACTGCTTGCACAGACGATTGACCTCAACAATCGATGTTCCCGAACCCTTGGCAATACGATTGCGACGGCTGGTGTTGAGACATTCAGGATGCTCACGTTCGTATGGCGTCATCGAGTTGATGATGGCTTCGACGCTCTTGAAGGCATTGTCATCGATGTCGATGTCCTTGATGGCCTTGCCCACACCAGGAATCATGCTTGCGAGATCCTTGATGTTACCCATCTTCTTGATCTGCTGAATCTGTTCGAAAAAGTCGTTGAAGTTGAACTGGTTCTTGGCAATCTTCTTCTGGAGCTTCTTGGCCTGCTCTTCGTCAAACTGCTGCTGAGCTCTTTCTACAAGGCTGACCACATCGCCCATGCCGAGTATTCGTCCAGCCATACGCTCAGGATAGAACACATCGAGCGCGTCCATCTTCTCGCCCGTACCGATGAACTTAATAGGTTTATCAACCACAGTACGGATTGAGAGAGCCGCACCACCACGAGTATCACCATCGAGCTTGGTGAGGATGACACCTGTGAAGTCGAGACGGTCGTTGAACTCCTTGGCTGTGTTGACTGCATCCTGACCTGTCATCGAATCAACCACGAAGAGTATCTCGTGAGGCTGGATAGCGTCCTTGATGTTCTTGATTTCACGCATGAGTGCCTCGTCGATGGCGAGACGACCAGCTGTATCGACAATCACCACATCATTGCCATTGCGACGAGCATGAGCCACTGCGTCCTGAGCAATCTGAACCGGGTCTTTCGACACACGATCGGTATAGATCGGACAGTTCACACTGTTGGCCACCACTTCGAGCTGGTCGATAGCAGCAGGACGATAGACGTCACAGGCAGCAAGCAAAGGCTTCTTGCCCTTCTTATCCTTGAGCATCAGAGCGAGCTTGCCCGCATGTGTGGTCTTACCTGCACCATTGAGACCTGCCATAAGGATGACTGTCGGATTGGCCTTCAGGTTAAGTTCCGATGCCTCTCCTCCCATGAGCTGGGAGAGTTCGTCATGAACGATCTTGACCATCAGCTGGCTTGGCTTGACGGCAGTGAGCACGTTCATACCGAGAGCCTTCTGCTTTACGGTATCTGTGAAACTCTTAGCTACTTTGTAGTTGACATCGGCATCCAAGAGAGCACGACGTACATCCTTCAAAGTCTCTGCAACATTGATTTCGGTGATTTTGCCTTCACCCTTGAGGATCTTGAACGATCGCTCAAGTCTTTCTGATAGATTATCAAACATAACTTTTTAATTACTTTGACCGCAGCAATTATGCCCGAATACGAGCATTCCAGATAATCCTTAT
>JAEDEY010000019.1 GCA_016293065.1 Bacteroidales bacterium | reverse complement strand
CCACTTATTAAAGTGGACTCATAAATTATATGGACGACCTCGAACTCGCCATCATCGACAGCAACACGCTGACCTGCATCGGACTACAGACGATCCTGGAGAATATCCTCCCGGGTGCTACCATACGCACGTTCCGCACCTTCGGCGACCTGATGGACGACACGCCTTTTGCCTACAAGCACTATTTCGTCTCGTCGAATATCTATCTGGAACACGTCAACTTCTTCCGCGAGCAAGGTCACAAGGCCATCATACTTGCACAGAGCCACGATCAGGTGCTGCGCCTTGGTCGCCCTGCCATCGACGTGTCGCAAGACGAGCACGGACTGATTCAGCAGATAATCAGGCTTCGCCAGTATGGTTCGACCCACGGAGGCGAACGCATGAACCTGCACCCAGCACAGTATCAGCCAGAACTCTCGATGCGCGAGATAGAGGTGTTAGGCCTGCTGTGCAAGGGACTCACCAACCGAGAGATTGCCGATAAGCTGTGCATCGGACTCACCACAGTCATCACTCATCGCAAGAACATACAGGAGAAAACCGGCATCAAGTCGATGTCGGGACTCACCGTCTATGCCATCATCAACGGCTTTGTGAATGCCGACGAGATATAGCCCGATAAAACAAAATCCTAATAAATGAGGATTGCTATTTCTGATTATTATCCTTAACTTTGCGCCATCATTTTTAACATTATGAAAACTACGATGGTAAAATCAACAGGAAAACTTACTTGTGTGGCTGTCTTTTCTGCATTGGCAGGAACGGCTATCGCCAATTCACAGCCAGACACACTGCGCGTGCAGAGCATCGAGGAAGTGACAGTGATCTCTTCGCCAAAAGAGAACAGCCCTCTGAGCCAGCAGCCAATGTCGAGCACCCTGCTCACAGGCTCACAGCTCAAGGAACTCAAGATCTCGTCGCTCAAGGGCATCAGCCAGATCGCGCCCAACTTCTTCATGCCCGACTATGGTTCGCGCCTCACGAGCGCCATGTATATACGCGGTATAGGTTCGCGCATCAACAACCCTGCCGTGGGACTCTATGTAGATAATATCCCATTCAACGACAAGTCGGCTTTCGACTTCAACCTCACCGACATCGAGCGCATCGAGGTGTTGCGCGGTCCACAGGGTACTCTCTACGGACGCAACACCATGGGTGGTCTGATCAAGGCCTATACACGTTCGCCTCTCACCTATTCGGGCACCGATGTCAACCTCGGCTATGCGTCGGGCGACAACCATTTCACCACTTCGCTGACCCACTATCACCACCCTAACGAGAAGTTTGCATGGTATGTGGGGGGATATTACGAGTCAGCCGAAGGATTCTTCACCAACAATGAGACTGGCAAGAAGGTAGATGACCTGCAATCGGCTGGCGGACGACTCCGTGCGCTCTACCTGCCATCGTCGCGCCTGAAGTTCGACCTCAACATCAACTACGACTTCAACAACGAGGGCGCATATCCTTATTATTATGAAGGTACTGTCAGCGATGGCCTGTATGCCGACCCATTTGGCAAGATGGGAAATATCATCGCCAACCGTGAGAGCTCGTACAAGCGAAGTGTGATCAACGTGGGCTTGAACACACAGTATGATGCCGACCGCTACACCATCAGCAACATGACTGGTTTCCAGGGACTCCGCGACCGTATGTTCATGGATCAGGACTTCATTCATTTCGACATCTACACTCTCGAGCAGAAGCAGAAGCTGCGCACCTTCAGCGACGAGCTGACAGTGAAGAGCAAGGGTAACGACCGCTGGAACTGGGTTTCGGGTATCAACCTCATGTACCAGAGCCTCAACACCAAGGGACCAGTGACCTTCATGAGCGACGGCGTGAGCTTCCTCGAAAGCAGCATCAACAGCCACATGCCAGAGATCTCGGTGATGGGAATGGCAATGCCTATGGGTGTGAAACTTGCCGACAGCGAGATACTGATGGGTGGCGACTTCGACACTCCTGTGCTCAATGCCGCCATCTTCCATCAATCGACACTCAGCCTCACCGAAAAGCTGAAGCTCACTCTCGGACTTCGTGTCGATTACGAGCACAACTCGCTCGACTACAATGCTCCCGGCACCATCAACTACGACTTCACGCTGAGCAACAAGATGATGCCTATCAACCTCACCGGGCTGCAGGCTAACCCACTCTTCTTCGGTTCGATCAGCAAAGACTTTCTGCAGCTGATGCCAAAGTTCGCGCTTCAGTACGACTTCACCGACAAGAACAATGTATATGTGACAGTGTCGCGCGGCACACGTTCGGGCGGATACAACGTGCAGATGTTCAGCGACCTGCTCCAGAGCGAGATGCAGAACGAGATGATGTCGCAGATCAAGGAAGGAAGCATAGCAGCCATCAAGAAGATTGCCGCCGAGAACCCTCGTATGCCTGCAAGTGTGGTCAACACCATACTTGAGAACCTCGACAAGATACCTGTGGGCGAGACTGCCGACGTGACCGAGACAGTGACCTACAAGCCTGAATACAGCTGGAACTATGAGGTAGGCACACATCTCTCGACTGCCGACAACCGCTATCAGGCCGATGCTGCCTTGTTCCTCATCGACACTCGCGACCAGCAGATTGCACGTTTCGCCGATAGCGGACTGGGACGCATGATGGTCAATGCAGGTCATAGCCAGAGCCGTGGCGCTGAGCTTTCGTTGCGTGGCGAACTCTTCAGCAACTTCATCGTGGCACTCAACTACGGCTACACCTATGCCAAGTTCACCAACTACGACGGTGGCAAAGGCATCGACTATACAGGCAAGTATGTGCCATTCGTGCCAAAGCACACCACCAATGTGGATGCAAGCTACACATGGAACTTCGAAAATGCCTGGGCTAACCGCCTCACACTCGGTGCTACATACACCGGTGCCGGACGCATCTACTGGACAGAGTCGAACTCTGCTTCACAGAAATACTACCAGCTCCTCTCGGCTCGCGCCACACTGCAGACCAAATACTGCCAGATTGAGCTCTGGGGACGCAACATCACCGACACCAAATACAACAGCTTCTACTTCGAGAGCATGTCACGTGGATTCTCACAGCATGGCAAGCCTGCCCAGATAGGAGTAGATCTGAGATTCCACTTTTAATACAATTGTCGCTATTAATAAAACAAAAAGGGTGTGTCAGTTACTTTGACACACCCTTTTTGTTGAATAGTTATTCGTAATTGAAACCAACAGTCTGACGGATGTCGGCAGAAGAAACACCGATGAGGACATCGAACTTGCCGGGCTCAGCCTTCCAGCCTTCGGTCTCGTCGTAGAACTTCAGAGCCTCGCTGTCGAGAGAGAAAGTGAGTGTCTGCTTCTCGCCAGCCTTGAGATTGACCTTGGCAAAGCCCTTGAGTTCCTTGACAGGACGCTCGACCGAACATTCCAGATCGCTCACATAGAGCTGGACAACCTCTGCACCTTCGAACTTGCCTGTGTTGGTCACATCGACTGTGACTGTTGCCTTGAAACTATCGCCACTGCCCGATGTCTTGATCTTGGCATTATCGACCTCGAAGGTAGTGTATGACAGACCATGACCGAATGGGAAGAGAGGCTTGAGCCCGTGCTTCTCGACATAACGGTAGCCAACGAACACGCCTTCCTTGTATTCAAGATCGGTGATATCACTGCCATCGTTGCGCTTCACGCCAGGATAAGCACCGAGAGCATGTGCGCCATTCTGTTCGAGCGAAGCATACCATGTCATCGGGAGGTGACCTGAAGGATTGACATCGCCTGTCAGCACAGAAGCGAGCGAAGTGCCAGCCTCGCTGCCAAGATACCAGTCCTGAACGATGGTCGGAACCTTGTCAACCCATGGCATAGCCACTGCATTGCCCGAGATATTGACCACGATAAGGTTCTTGTTGGCTGCAAGAAGTGCCTCAATCACCTCATTCTGTCCGTAAGGCAAGCTATACTCCAGACGGTCTGAACCCTCAGCATCCATGTGGTCGGCCTTGTTCAAGCCACCGATGAAGATGACGATATCAGATTCTGCAGCCACCTTGACTGCCTCGGCAAGGATGACAGAAGCCGGACGGTTGTCAGAAAGATCCTGACCAGTAGTCACACCATTGTATTCGCCTGAAGCATCACCCACATAGCCACGTGCATAGACGACCTCAGCCTTGCCTGCCAGTCGCTTCTTGAGTCCGTCGAGAGGCGAGATCTCATGCTGAACCTTGAGCGAAGACGAACCACCACCCACGGTCATCATCTTGATAGCGTTCTCTCCCACTACGGCAATCTTCTTTGTCTTTTCAAGGTCGAGAGGCAAGAGACCTTCGTTCTTAAGGAGCACGATACCCTCCTCGCCTATCTTCTGAGCAGCAGCATAGTGCTCATCGCTGCACAGAGAGCCAAACGGACGGTTCTTGTCGCCGGTAGTGCGGAAGATGAGACGGAGCACACGACGCACCTTGTCGTCAAGTTCCTTAGTGCCGACCTTGCCTTCCTCGATGAGTTTCTCATAAGGACGAGCCATGTAATAGTTGTCGTAGGCATTGGTAAGACCCATCTTCAAGCCATCGGTCCATGTGCCATACTCAAGGTCAAGGCTATTGAAGATAGCCTCCTCAGTGCTCTGTGTTCCTCCCCAGTCGGAAATGACAGCTCCATCGAAGCCCCATTCGCCCTTCAGGATCTTGTTCATGAGATAATCGTTATGGCAAGCATGCTGACCGCGGAAGAGATTGTAGCCACCCATGATGCTCCATGCGCCACCCTCGACCACAGCAGCCTTGAATGCAGGCAGGTAGATCTCGCGGAGCGTACGTTCATCGGCAATGGCATTGGTAGTATAACGGTCCACCTCGTTGTTGTTCAGTGCATAATGCTTGACACAGACAGCCACGCCATTGCTCTGCACACCCTTGACATAGCCCACTGCCATACGGCCAGAGAGATATGGGTCTTCACCGAGGTACTCAAAGCTACGTCCGTTGAGAGGAGTGCGGCAGATGTTGACACCAGGACCGAGAAGCACAGCCTTGTTGCGATAGCGAGCCTCCTCGCCTATGCTCTTGCCATAGAGAAGACCGAGCTCCTGGTTCCAAGTAGCAGCAAGACAGGTCAAGGCAGGGAATGCCACACACGAGTCGTTGGTCCAACCAGCCTGATTCCAATCATCCCACAGCACTTCCGGACGGATGCCGTGAGGACCATCGGTACACCACAGTTCAGGAATACCGAGACGAGGCACACCTGCCGACGAGAACTTCGACTGGGCATGTATCACCCCAATCTTCTCGTGCAGAGTCATCTTGCTCATCACATCGTCAATACGAGCCTCAATGTTGTCGGCCCGAGAATCAGAAGACTGAGACGAAGGACAAGAACAGGAAACAGTGCCCAATAAAGCCAGCAAAACAACTGTTGAAAAAAATTTCGTTTTTTTCATATCAATAATCAATAGTCATTATGTTGTTTGGATAAAAAAGCAATGCAATCATTTCTGCCATACGCGGACCCAATCTACTTCCATGGTGACAGGAAGAGCATTCTCGTCAACGCCCTGGCTTCCTCCCCAGCTTCCACCCCATGCGAGGTTCAGGATCACGTAGAACGGAGCATCGTAAGGCCAATCGACCTTTCCGGTACCTGGGTTGGCATAATAGAGAGTCTTCTTGCCATCGACATAGAACTGGAAATAATCCTTGGTCCACTCCATGCCATAGACATGGAACTCTCCTTCAGCGCCTTCACATTTGACTTCCTTGGTGACCTGCGTGCCATTAGAGTGGACATGACCAGTGGCATGGAGGCTCGAAGATACATAATCAGGGTGATAGCCCACCTCTTCCATGATATCTATCTCACCATCCTCAGGCCATGACTTGAAGTTGACAGGCATCATCCAGAATGCAGGCCATGTGCCCTTGCCCTTTGGCAGCTTGATGCGAGCCTCGACATATCCATATTTCCAGCCCTTGCTATGGTTGCCATAGACGCGGGCAGAATAGATTTTGCCTCCCTCTTTGAAACAATGAATGCGAAGCTTGCCATCCTTGATGTCCGACACCTCGCGACCCTCTGGACTCAGATGATTGACATAGTTCTGGAGTTCGTTGTTGACCCATCCCGAACCCTTCACTTCATGTATCCATTTATTTCCGTCGAGTTCTGTTCCCTCTTCAAATTCATCGTTCCATGACAGCTGATAGCCCTCAAGAGGACAAGTAAACTCCACGGCAGGACGTTCGGCTGCAGCCTGTGTGACCTTGACATAACGGCGTTCCTTCCCGCACTTCACTGTGACTTCACCCTCGCGGCTCTCGTATTCTTCGTTTGCATCAACCGTGACCATGACCGAAGCACTGGCAGTGGTGCCGCTCGACGGCTTGATGCTGATCCAAGATTCATTGTTGGCAGGGAACACTGCCCAATCGGAAGAAGCCGAGAGAGAAAGGGTCTGCTCGCCTCCTTGTGCTCCGAAAGACAGACTCTCGGGCGACACTGACAGGCTGATGACAGGATCGTCATTGCTTTCACCACTTCCTCCACAAGAGCAAATGCTCATAAGTCCAGAAAGTGCTATTGCTATAACACTCATATTTTTCATCATTAATATAAATAATCAAGATATTAAACGACAAATCGTGGAGACAAGCCTACTATATGTAGGCAGTCTCCACGATCAATGTTTATTCTGCCTCCTGGATAATGATATCCTTGATAGTAACTACACTACCTGCAGGATTGCCCGCAAAATCGAGCGCAAGCTTGAAACCTGGCTTTGTGTTCTCTCCCTTAGCGAGAGATACTCCTGGGATTTCGACAATCTGCTCCTCATCAGGTGTAGTATAGGCATGGCGGTCGGCAGTGAGGAAGTTATCGTCGTTGCCGTCTTCTGTCAGCTTGAACGTGATGCCTGGCTGCTCCTCATTGGCAATGATGGTGAAGCGGATGTCATAAGCCTTGCCTGCCACGATGTCCTGATCGGTGAGCTCGGTAGTGATGTGCCATTGAGCCTGCCACTGGTCGGTCGTTGCCTCTGGCAGATTGATGGTGTAGCTGTTGCCATCAATCTCGACTTCTGGATCGGCTATCTGTGCCCAGCCTGGAGCATAATAGAACGATGCTGTAGCATGACTGCCCTTGAGCCATAGGTTCTTCTCGCCTGTGAGATCCCAGTTGATGGTCTTTGGTCCCTTGTGCTCCTGCAGATGCATATCGCTGATAGTGACCTCCGTACCTTCTTCCACGCCACCGAAGTCGAAAGGAATCTTCAGGTTGGTGATCTGATCCTTATTTACCTTCAGGTCGATGAGTTCAATCCAAGTCTCCTCACCTCCTACGAGCTTGTGGCGGTCGGCACTGAGGAAGATATCGTCATTATCCTGCTGTGTAAGCTTGACAGTTACACCTGGGTGATCGTTGTTCGATACGATCTTGACACGGAAGTCATAGCTCTTCTCAGGGTCGAGTGAGATGCCGGTCTCATTGAATGTGAACTGTGCCTGCCACTGGTCAGGAGCAGCTGAAGGATAGCTGATAGAGTAAGTGCCATTGTCGGCAGTGTATTCTGCATCAGCAATCTGTGCCCAGCCCGGAGCATAGTACTGAGTGATGTTGATTGGCATTCCTGCAAGGAGGTTGTCGCCTGTCCAGTCGCCTTGTGGCTTGTCCTGATCAGGTTTTTCCTCTGTCACTCTTGGAGCTGTAGTGAGGATATAGTGCCAAGCGATAGCACCATTGTCGCTCACGAGAACCATCTTCTTGGCTGTCATGCTGATAACCTTATAGCGAGGACTGTTCCACACATCGTCGTTGGCAATATATGGGAAGTAGGTCTGAGCAGGGAACGTGAGGAACAAGTCGTCGCCATCGACCTCGAGATTGTAGGTAGTAGTCTGTTCTTCAACAGGCACGTTGAAGTCATTGCCATCATTGGTGTTGTATTCAGCAAAGATTGAACAGCCTGTATTGACAAAGATCGTACCATGCTCGCCTGGAGTAAATGTGTATTTGTTGTCGGCGGTGAATGTCAAGTCGTTGTCATACACACCCCAGTCAATCTTATCGTTCTCATTGGCTGACCACCAGTTGAGACCTTCTGTACCAGGTTCGCCACAACCCATGTGTCCCTTCTCATTATTGGCAATGTGCCAGCTCTCCTTCGACATGAGCGTATAGTACTTGCCGAAGTCGAAGATGGAGTTGTCGATGTGCAATGTAGTCTCATAGGTGCCATCGCTCAATCCATCGCGATTACCTACACGGACCTTTACGTTGTAGTCGCCCGAATTGGTGTAGATCTTTGTATATGGATTGAGTGTACTGCGCTCAATCTTGCCATTAGGCAATTCGATTTCCCAATATGGGTACAAGCCCTTTGCATCGGCAAGCTCGAGAGTCACCTGATTGAGGCTCTGATCGACAGTTGCCTTGATATTGCCAGCGAAGGCTGAAGCCTGTGGTACGCCCGACTCATTGAGCCCGTCATACTCCTCGGGAGAACAAGCGGTCATCACACCAGCGATGAGCAAGCCTCCAAACAAATATTTAATTGTATTTTTCATACGTCAGAAAATTAATATGAACCGTTCTGTTTCAATGTTCCCTTGGCTGCATCGATGTTATCCTGTGGGATTGGGAAGTAGCGAACGTCTTCCGACCATCCCTTTGTGCGATAGTGACCGCTATCGTTGGCAGGAGTAAGAGTAGAAGCTGCCTTGCCAGTACGCACGAGGTCGAAGTAGCGCTTGCCCTCGGCAATGAACTCATGACGACGCTCGTCGATGATGTTATCGACACTGGCAGTCGTTGCAGGCAAGCCAGCACGCTCGCGCACCATGTTGAGATACTTGTCGGCATTGGCCTGACTACCTGCTGCGAGAGAAAGCTCGGCAGCATTGAGCAGTGTCTCGGCGAAACGATAGACGCGAAGGTTATTGTTGAATCCAAGGTCAGCATCAGCCTTCTGGTCCTTGTTGTTCTCAAGCTTGTTGGCATACTTGTATGTGTGATAGCCTGTTGCCATCCAACCTGGGTCATCGGTAGTACCATTGGCATACATGTCAAGGATTGAAGCCTCAAGACGCTTGTCGGCAGGATCGAAGATAGCCACTGTGTGTAGAGGCACCGAACCGAAGCCCCAGCCTGCTGCTATCGTAGCATAGTTTGGATTGGTCGAGTTAACCTGGAAAGAACGAGGACCCCAGAGACGTGGAGCTACCGAACCACCAGCAGCAAGCTGATTGCTCCATCCGCGCACAGAGTTGTCATCATAGTAGTTGATCTCGAAAATCGACTCCTTGCACCACTCATTCTCTTCGTCCCAGATTGCTGTAAAGTTGTCCATGAGTCCGAAACGTCCGCTGTTGATCAAGGTCTCCATGAAGCCGAGTGCCTTGCTGTAGCGTGAATTGTCGTTCTGGAGCATCACCATCTCAGCATAGAGCATATAAGCGAGAGGCTTGGTCACACGACCCTTCTCATCGTCAGGCCAGTCTTCCTTGAGAGCCGGGTCGCTGATGATCGACTCGAGTTCCTCAATGAGCATGGCATAGACCTCATCGGCTGTTGACTGCTCGTAGATATATGGTGCTTCGAGGTTCTCAAAGTAGCAAGGGATATTGCCATAGAACTTCCAGAGCTGGTTGTAGTAGAACAAACGGAGCAGGCGAGCCTGAATCAGCACAGAAGCCTTCTTGTCGGCTGTAAGCACGCCTTCCTGAAGCCAGTTGACATACTTGATGACATCGTTCGAGCGCTTGACACCTGAATAAGAGTCGCTCCAGATACCCGTGCAGCAGACGATAGGTGTCATCGAATAGTTGAACATCAGCTGGAGGAATGGCTGGTCGGTGTTGCTTGATCCATTAGGATAAAGGTCATCGCCAAGGAGGTCAGCTACGAAGTTGAGTGAGCAATACTGATAGCTTGAGCCATAGTCGTACCAGTGAAGCGGAGCATAAGCTGCCACCAGAGCCTCATCGATCGACTTCTCGGTCGTATAGTATTCCTCGATGAAAGTATCAGTTGGGCTGGTTACTTCCAAAAAGTCATCAGAGCAAGCAGAGAGTGAAAGACCTGCTGCTACAACAGACATCAGAATATATTGATTTTTCATATTTGTTACTTTTATTTGGTTCAATTGAATTGTTTTCGTCAGTCAATTGTCTCTTAGAAAGTGATGTTTGCACCGACCTTGAGAGTACGAGGCTGTGGATATACACCGAAGTCAACGCCGCAAGAAGTTGCAGAAGAAGAGATTTCAGGATCGAAGCCATAGTACTTGGTGAATGTCAGCAGGTTCTCGCATGCGAAATAAACGCGGAATCGGTTGATAAACGCCTTCTTTGTCAGATTCTGTGGGAGAGTATAGCCCAACTCGATGTTCTTGAGGCGGAGGTAGCTGCCATCGTGAACATAGAGGTCAGATGCCTGCCAGTTGGTGGCATCGCCCTGGATGTAGATTGGATACTTGTTGGAAGTGCCCTCGCCAGTCCAGCGGCTCAGATAGTATGAAGGGAGATTGATGTTAGGGAGGTCAAGACGACGGCTTGCATCGAAGATCTCGTTGCCCTGAGTGCCCTGCCAGAACATCATGAAGTCGATACCCTTCCATGATGTGTTGAATGTGATACCGAAAGTCCAGTCAGGTGTACCCTTTCCGAGCTTTGTGCGGTCGTTGTCGTCGATCACGCCATCGTCGTTGATATCAACGAAGCGGACGAAACCTGGACGTGCGCCAGGCTGAATGACCTTGCCTTCCGAGCTCTTGTGAGCCTCAACCTCTGCCCAGTTCTGGAAGATGCCATCAGTCTTGTAACCCCAGAAGTATGGGAAAGGCTGACCTGCCTCAGCGCGAGAGATGTTACCGAGGTTCGAGACGTTGTCGTATGTCTCGAAGCCAGCTGCGTTACCGAGCTTGATGAGTTCATTCTTGAGATAAGAAGCGTTGGCCTTGACACCGAAGTTCCAGCCACCTGCTGCTGCCCACTTGTAGCCGAGCTCAATCTCGACACCGCTGTTCTTCATGTCACCTACGTTGCCGATTGGCTTCGACTCACCTACGTATGATGGGATGTTCATCTCCTTGAGCATGCCGTTGGTCTTCTTGACGAAGTAGTCGAGGGTCAGGGTGAGAGAGTTGTTGAGGAAGCCGAAGTCAACACCATAGTCAAACTGCTCCGACTCCTCCCACTTGAGGTTAGGATTGGCGAGACCGCTTGCCTTTGAGCTGATCTGCTCCTTGATGACCGATGTACCGAAACCATAGTTGTTGCCGCCCTGAGTGAGCACTGTATAGCGGAAGTCACCGATGTTGTCGTTACCGTTCTTACCCCAGCTGAAACGAACCTTGAAGTTGTTGAGCCATTCGCGTGTATCTTCCATGAATGCTTCGTTCATCACATTCCAGCCCACAGAAACTGAAGGGAAGACACCATACTTATTGTTCGAACCGAAACGGCTTGAACCATCACGGCGCACTGTAGCCTGAAGCATGTAGCGCTCATCGTAGTTGTAGCTCACACGGGCAAAGAGTGATGACATGGTGTGCTCGACACCAGGACCACCCCAACCATCGCGGTCGCCATCGGCAGCAATACCTGTAGCTGCGTTGATCCATGGCTTGCTATAATCCTTGATGTTATTGCGCGAAGCACCGAGTGTCCAGCCTGAATTCTTGAAAGCCGACTGACCCAGCACTACATTGACCGTGTGCTTGCCAAACTCCTTATCGTAGGTGAGCACGTTCTCAAGCTGCCATACTGTGCCACGGTCGCTTGATGATGATGCCTTTGAATAGTTAGTGTGGCGTGTTGGTGAGATCCAATAAGGAATCTGATATGAGTTGTTGCCCCAGAATGAGAGGTCAACACCATAGCTTGAACGGAACTTGATGCCATCCCAGATCTGGAATGTTGCACTCCAGTTGGCAACGAACTTATGGCTCCAGCCCTTTGATGCAGGAAGTTCGAACATTGCCAAAGGGTTGGCCATTTCGTTGAAGCCTGCACCAGGAATATTCAGAAGCTGACCATTCTTGCCATACATAGGAACGTACTCGTCAGGATAGTTCTCTGAATAATAGTCAATCTGATCCTGTGCTGCCTGACCTGTCAGATAAGCAGGGATGATTGGAGGAAGCGAGAGAGCTGAGCTCAACTGGCCACCCCACTGAGAGTTGACGTCAATACCAGAACTCTTCACGCGGGCATAAGAGAGATTAGACGAAATCTCCATCTTGTTGAGCCAGTTGCGGTCCTTGCTCACGTCGAAGATAGTAGCGTTAAGGTTGCTGCGCAATGTGAGACGCTCATAGTTTGAGTGTCCATAGTTACCACCGACAATACCATCCTGAGTGTAGAAGCCAACCGAATTGTAATAATTGACTTTCTCTGAAGCACCACTGATTGTGAACTCATGGTTCTGAACAGGTGCGTTGTCGTTGAACATCAGATCCTGCCAGTCGGTATCGACTGTCACATTATATGGATCGGCATATAGAGGAGTCTGACCTGCATTGACGAGACCTTCATTGCGAAGCACCATGTATTCCTGAGCGTTAAGTACGTCGCGATGCTTCCATGCTGTCTGCCAGCCCTGCGAGAAGTTGTAGCTTACGGTTGCCTTGCCGACCTTGCCTTTCTTTGTGGTAACGAGGATTACACCATTGGCAGCACGTGCACCATAGATAGCGCCTGAAGCGGCATCCTTCAGCACCTCGATTGACTCGATATCAGAAGGATTGATGTAGTCAAGGCCACCTTCGATAGGCATGCCATCGACGATGTAGAGAGGGTCAGAGTTGTTGACAGTACCTACACCACGCACACGGATACGAGAAGCGGCACCTGGTTGACCTGAAGATGAAGTAACGTTGACACCCGCTGCCAGACCCTTGAGCGCATTGTCCATACGAACTGGAGCAGTGCCGCTGAGGTCATCTGAACTTACCTTGGCGATGGCAGCAGTAACGACACTCTTCTTCTGAACACCGTAACCCACCACGATGACATCCTCAAGAGTCTTGCTGTCTTCAACCAAAATCACCTTCATGTCGGCCTTGGCAGGAATGACCTGCTGGATATAGCCAACATACGAGAACTCGATGCTTGCTCCCTGAGGCACATTGCTGAGAGCAAAGTTTCCATCGAAATCAGTGATAGTACCATTGTTGGTACCCTGAACTCGGGCAGTAGCGCCTATGACGGGCTCTCCTGTCTGATCAATCACAACACCTTTCACTGCCATGCTCTGTGCCAATGCACTTAATGGAGCGAAAAGGATTAGCATCAATGCCAATGCGG
This sequence comes from Bacteroidales bacterium, assembly GCA_016293065.1. GTDB lineage: Bacteria > Bacteroidota > Bacteroidia > Bacteroidales > UBA3663 > Liminaster. The sequence continues at coordinate 14,168 of JAEDEY010000019.1, read as the reverse complement.
CTTTGGCTGCTAAATTACGCAGAGATTTTCTATTCATATTATTTATTTTTGGTTTATGTGATTCGTTTTGTGTGGCAGGTCTTGATACGAGAGAAGAAAGAAGGGCAATCTATTATTATATATTGGTTAAGTGAATTATGTGGCAGATTGCCCTCAAACTTCATACACATATCAATTAACATTACCGCTGCAAAGTTAGCGAGTTTAACAATATAAAAAAAGATGCAGTAATGAGTATCGGTAAACTCATTACCACATCTTTATATTGATTTTCAGCCATTTATATTTTACTACAAGTAAATATATATTAATCGATTTAGAAAACCAGAACTGTACAATAAGGCATCATTCAATCGGTTGCACAACCTATCTTCCTCAAAGCCTCCATCAAGTCTTCTTTCGACAGTTTTGTCTTGTTGCGGATCTTGAGCCTGTTGTTATAGACAGTCTGAGGCGAGCAATGCAGGAACTCCGAAATCTTCACACTATCTGTTATTCCGAGCCTGACTAATGCATATATTCTCAGGTCGGTGTTGAGCAGTTCGCCCTTTCGAGGCACTATGCGTTCTTCTGGATCAAGAAGGGCATTGAATTCTTCGACAAACGCAGGATAGAGACGCAGGAAGATGGCATCGAAATTCTGATAGAACTCCTTCAACTCATCCTGTACCACCGTCTGCTTGTCGGTCATCGTGAGTATCTCGTTCAGCATCTTTGCCTTTGCCTTGCGGTTGATGTCTTTGCGCAGTTCCTCAAGCTTGCTGATATAGCTGGAACATATTGCAAACACATAGCCCACATATTCCTCCTTGACGAGGTTCGACTCACGAAGCTGTTCGTTGGCCTTCTTCATCTTCTCGTTGACATCGACCAAGCTCTCATTGGCTTCCTTGAGATGCTGATTGGCAGCTGCAATCTCCGAACGACGACGTTTCAGTTCCTTATTGACATCATGTAACCTACGACGCGACCGGCGCAGACGCAGAAGACTGCTGACAACAAATGCAATGGCGGCAATCAGAAGCACTATCATCACTATGAGCGCTACATTGGTTTTCTTCAGCCTCTCCCTCTGCACCTCATCCCGGTCAAGGAATCCCTGCAGAATCCTCTCATAGACACGCGAGATGCTCACTGCACGCACTCGGTTGTGATATTCCTGCGAAATCTGAAGGCATACATTTATATAATTGTAGGCACGCAAGATCTCTCCCTGGTCGATCAATACTTCTGCAAGCTCCTGCAGAGATGCAATATCCTTGTTTGACGCACGAATATCAGCGATGCCAGACATGGCAAGACAGCGCATGAACATATCTTCATTTCCATTTTGCCTATACACACGCGCAAGAGCATAAGCCGCCATAGCGTCGTCACGTGTAGTGAGAGAAGAGAGAGACACCTTCTTGCTCAGCTGTTCCTGCAACCCTTCCTGCTGACCATTGTTGATGCTGTACCATACATCGAACCATAGATACTGCGGATCGGCTGGGGTGACTATGCAATGAAGTGAATCGTTATATCGTCGTTCAAGTTCAATATAATGATCCTGCAATTCTCCCGAACCCGTATATTGACCGAAATGACTGAACAAATACACCATCTGCGAGAAATACTCTATTTTGACCGAATTTGGCATATCGCTAATGTCGAGCGACTCCATCACGTCGAGCGATTCCTTGAGCAGGCCAGTAGCCGACAGGATGAACGACTGCTTGATGCGCCACTCTGTAACCAATGATTCATTGCCTGATTGCCGAGCTATCTCAATATTCTGATTCACACAGCTCATTGCAGAATCGGAGTCAAACACATAATACTCATCATACATCTGTGTGTTGAAGCTGACAATCTCATTATGCGAGCGCAGGCTTGCCTTCTTCTTGTACATCTCTGTCAGTCTTTCTGCCTTCATCACGTCAAAGACCTGACGCTGCTGGATCACAGAGTCAAGACGTTGCAGCCAACTCTCAGTCTCAGCCGAATGCTTAGCCTCGACCGACAATGTGGCAATGATGAACAGCAATATAGTTAGGCAATGGGACTTGTTCATGTGTCTTCTTCAATCAAGAATTAATAATCTTTCAATAATTGTCCGGCAAAGAAAAATATAATTTTTGAATATTCAAAATTTATCAGATATTTTTATTTTCATTAACTATTCATCCGCTATTTCATTGATTATTTTGGCACTCCGATTGAGACATTATCAGCCAAATCTTATTTTTTGTTAAAAAAGCAACATTTTCGCACTTTTTTGCTTTTTGAAGCATAAAACAAAAATAAAAATATGGCTTCGGCACAAATGACATGTTTCACAATCAAAATATAAAATGTATCTTTGCAAACGAAACAAACACCCCCAACAAGAATGCTCGAAAAATATCTTAAGCAGACCAAGTTCTCATCATACGAGGACTTCATGGAGAACTACCAAGTTCAAGTCCCAGAACACTTCAACTTTGCCTACGACGTCATCGATGCCTATGCAGAGACTGAGCCCGACAAGGATGCCATCCTATGGACCAACGACCGGGGGGATGTCAAGCACTTCACCTACAGCGAGTACAAGAAAGCGTCCGACCAGTGTGCTTCCTACCTTCTGACGCTCGGCATCCAGCGTGGCGACTGCGTGATGCTCATCCTCAAGCGTCGCCTGGCATGGTGGATCACCATGGCTGCTCTACATAAGATTGGTGCTGTTGCCATTCCTGCCACCCATCTGCTTACCGACAAGGACATCATCTACCGCTGTCACGAGGCAAGCATCAAGGCTATCATCGCGTGTGGCGATGTCACCATCCTGCGCAACATCATCAAGGCTCGTGCATTCTGCAGTTCGCTCCAGCACTGCATCTCCATTGGCCCGACAGTGCCAAAGGGATGGGACAACTACTGGCAGGGACTGTTCAACGCTCCCAAATTCGTGAGCCAGAAGGGGCAGAACCTCGCCACCGACAATTTCCTGATGTACTTCACTTCAGGCACCAGCGGCGAGCCAAAGATGGTAATGCACGACTACAGCTATCCACTCGCCCATATCATCACGGGCAAATACTGGCATAACGTCCACGAAGGCTCGCTCCACCTCACTCTTGCCGACACTGGCTGGGGTAAGGCTGTGTGGGGAAAATTCTACGGACAGATGATCTCGGGAGCAACGGTCTTTGTCTATGACTTCGAGGGAAAGTTCGAACCAAAGAACCTGCTCAAGGTCATTCAGGACTTCAAGGTCACATCGTTCTGCGCCCCTCCTACCGTCTATCGCTTCATGATTCGCGAAGACCTCTCGCAGTACGACCTCTCAAATCTCGAATACTGCACCACTGCTGGCGAGGCTCTCAACCCTAATGTCTTCCTCGAATGGAAAGAGAAGACTGGCATCATGATCTATGAGTCATACGGTCAGACCGAGACGACACTCGTTGTCGGCACTTATCCTTGGTGTCGCCCTAACCCAGGCTCTATGGGACTTCCAAACCCACAATATGACATTGATGTGGTTGATGCTGAGGGCAAGACATGTGCGGCAGGCGTTCATGGCCAGTTGGTTATCAAGACTGGCAGCAAGAAGCCTATAGGCCTCTTCAAAGAGTATTACCGCAATCCTGCCTTGACCGAGAAGGCCCACAACAATGGTGTCTATTACACAGGCGATGTGGTGTATCGCGACGAAGAAGGTTACTACTGGTTCGTGAGCCGTGCCGACGATGTCATCAAGTCATCGGGCTACCGCATTGGTCCTTTCGAGGTCGAATCAGCCCTGATGAGCCATCCTGCCGTGGTGGAATGTGCCATCACAGGTGTTCCCGACGAGATACGCGGACAAGTGGTCAAGGCCACCATCGTGCTCGGCAAGGAATACAAGGGCAAGGAAGGACCTGAGCTCATACAGGAACTGCAGGATCATGTCAAGAGCGAGACTGCTCCTTATAAGTATCCTCGTGTCATCGAGTTTGTCGATGAACTGCCTAAGACCATCTCGGGCAAGATACGCCGAGTAGAGATACGCGAGAACGACGCGAAATAACGCGCTACAATGCGAGATAACTATTGCTGAAGCCAATCGATAGGCTCCTGTCCACGCGACTGGAGATATTGATTGGCTTTCTTGAAATGTCCGCAACCATCGAATCCTCGATAGACCGACAATGGCGATGGATGAGAACTCTCGAGCACGAGGTGCTTACGACGGTCGATCACCCTTCCCTTCTGCTGGGCATAGCTGCCCCAAAGCATGAAGACCAGCCCCTCTCTCCTATCCGACAATGCCTTGATGGCTGCATCGGTGAAAGTCTCCCAGCCTTTGCTCTGATGCGAACCAGCCTTGCCAGCCTCGACTGTGAGCGTGGCATTGAGCAAGAGCACGCCCTGGTCGGCCCATCGCGTCAAGTTGCCATTGGTCATATTCACTGGCACTCCATATTCCTTCTGCAACTCCTTATATATATTAATGAGCGAAGGTGGCGGCTGAATGCCGTCCTGCACCGAGAAGCATAGCCCATGAGCCTGGTTTGGCCCATGGTATGGATCCTGACCGAGTATCACGACCTTGACCTTATCGAAAGGCGTGCGATTGAAAGCCTCGAAAATCTTCGACCCTGGAGGATAGACCGTCGTGGTCTGATAAGCTCGACGCACAAAAGTCGTGAGCATCTCGAAATAGACACTGTCAAACTGAGGCTGAAGCACCTCTCGCCAGCTTTCTTCAATCTTTACCTGCATTATTTTTGCGATTTATTTGGATTTTTCTAATAATTGCCTTACCTTTGCCCTCGTTTTTCAGGTCCCGTAGTTCAATGGATAGAATAAAGGATTCCGGTTCCTTCGATTACGGTTCGACTCCGTACGGGATCACAAAGTATGAAGATATACATATCTATCGGCAAAAATAGATACTTTTGCTGATATTTCCTACAAAATCCCCAAAAAACATAGTAAATGTAACAGATAAGGAAAGGATTTCCTAGCATTTATCAGCAGTATCAGCATTTATTTTGAAACAAAAACTTTTGAACAGGATAAATATCGGCGGAGATTCAGGGCAAAACGTCACTTTAATGCAAATACAATGATAAATGTTACAAATATGATATATGTATTAGGAAAAAATCATTATATTTGCACACCAAATTATTTGAATTATCATTACTAACTCTATTACTAATGAACAGAAAACTGATTTTTGCCGGACTGTTTTGCCTGCTGATGCCTTGTTCGGCATTGGCACAGGACAAACTCTACTGCGATGAATTTCCGTTGAGCGACATCACATTGCTCGATGGACCACTGAAACATGCTCGCGACCTCAACGTTGAAAACCTCATGAAGTACGACTGCGACCGAATGCTGGCTCCTTACCGCAAGGAGGCTGGACTCGAACCTCGCAAACCTACCTACCCTAACTGGGACGGACTCGACGGTCACGTGGGCGGACATTACCTTTCGGCTCTTGCCATCAATGCCGCTACAGGCAGCGAGGAGTGCCGTCGGCGCATGGAGTATATGATTGGAGAACTCAAGCTTTGTGCAGAGGCCAACGACAAGCGTGGTGCAGAATGGGCAAAGAACTACGTAGGCGGATTCCCTCAGAGCGAGAAACTGTGGTCAACATTCCGCAAGGGTGACTTCGCTCAGTATTTCGGCTCGTGGGCTCCATTCTACAACCTTCATAAGATGTATGCAGGATTGCGCGATGCATGGCTCTACTGCGGCAACGAGGATGCCCGTCAGCTCTTCCTGAAGTTCTGCGACTGGGCTGTCGATATCACATCAGAACTGAGCGACGAACAAATGGAACGTATGTTGAGCAATGAGCACGGAGGTATGGATGAGGTGATTGCTGATGCCTATGCCATGACTGGCGACCAGCGCTATCTCGACTGCGCCCGACGTTTCGCTCACCGTCAGTTGCTCACTCCAATGAAGAACCATAAGGACTGTCTCGACAACATGCATGCCAACACACAGATACCAAAGGTGATTGGATTCCAGCGCATTGCCGAACTCAGTGGTGATGCACAATGGCACGATGCAAGCCAGTACTTCTGGGAGATTGTCACTCAGCAGCGTTCGCTCGCCATCGGTGGCAATAGCCGTCGCGAGCATTTCCCGACCAAGGAGACCTGTATCGACTATGTCAACGACATCGATGGTCCTGAGTCGTGCAACACCTACAATATGCTCAAGCTCACAGAGTTCCTCAACCGCGCCAATCCGAATGCGGCCTATGGCAACTTCTACGAGCGTGCGATGTTCAATCACATCCTTTCGACCCAGCACCCTGAGCACGGTGGATATGTCTATTTCACGGCTGCACGTCCTCGCCACTACCGCAACTATTCGGCTCCAAACATGGCAATGTGGTGCTGCGTGGGAACAGGCATGGAAAACCATGGCAAGTACGGACAGTGGGCATGGACTCGCAAGAAGGGCGAAAAGTCCTCGGACGATGTTCTGTATGTCAATCTCTTCGTTGCTTCCGAGCTCAACTGGCGTGATCGTGGCATCACCATTCGCCAGGAAACTGCATTCCCTTATGGCGAGACGTCAGAGATTGCCGTCACCAAAGGCAAGGGTGTCTTCACTCTAAAGATCAGGAAGCCAGCATGGTGCGATAAGTTTGAGGTCAAGGGTATCGGATTTGAAGCCGAACAATATGAGGAAAATGGATTCGTCTGCATCAGCCGCAAATGGAAGAAGGGCGACCGCATCGCCATCTCGATGCCTATGCACGCCAGCGTTGAGCGTATGCCAAACGTGCCTCAATATGTAGCCATCATGTATGGTCCTATCGTGCTCGGCATGAAGACAGGCACAGAAGACATGAGTTCGCTGATAGCCGATGACAGCCGTTTCGGACAATATGCAGGCGGCATGAAACTGCCTCTCGACAAGGCTCCTATCCTTTTGCCAAAGGAGATTAGCGACATTGCAGGTGACCTTCGCCCTGTGGAGGGCAAGCCATTACACTTCACCCTCGCCACTCGCATGGAGAATGCCATCCCTAATGGCGAGTTGCAGCCTTTCTTTGAAATCCACGACTCGCGCTACATGATGTATTGGCTTGCGTTGAGCGAAACTGATTACAAGGCTTATACACAACGACTTGCCGACGAAGAAAGCGCACGTCAGGCTCTTGAGGCTGCCACCGTCGATAAAGTAATGCCTGGAGAACAGCAGCCCGAGACCGACCATCGCATGGAGACCGACAATTCGGAGAAGGGCAGCACCGAAGGAGTTTTCTATCGCGATGCACGCGATGGCAGTTACTTCTCTTATCTCATGCAGACCAAGGGCGAGACAGACCTCTCCCTCCAGCTTACCTTCTGGGGTCAGGACGAATGGCGCACATCGGAGTTCGACATCTACATCGACGATGCCCTCCTCACCAGTGTCAACAACTCTCATCGTTGGCGCACCACACAGTTCAAGACCGTTGACTACCCTCTCCCTGCCTCAATGCTCGAAGGCAAGAACGAAGTGAGAGTAAAGTTTGTTGCTCACAAGGGCCGTCAGGTCGGACAGATCTACGGAGTAAGACTGAAGAGGAACTAACATTAAATTGCGCAACTCTACTGGGGATTTTCAATGAAAATGCACAGTAAAGACTCTTGCATAAGTTATAAATAATGCTGGTGCTGCAATCTGTATGACAGACAGCAGCACCAGTTTTCTATGTTATTCTTCTGTTTAGTGACTATAGATTAAATAATCCTTAAGTCTGACCCACGAATAGTTCTGCGAATATGTTGTCTGATATGCTCCTATCTTGATCTTTGCAGACTTGACTTCGACAGGCGAGCCAGACATATTTTCCCAAGTCTTGCCATCGGCCGATGTGCGTGCGAAAAGCTGTGATCCTCGACGTTCGAACTGCAAGTAGCGATGGAAATCATAACCCGAATAGTTGGGATATTGCGGACGACCCTGATTGCTGAGAATAGTGAACATATTGCCGCAGTTATAGAGCGGGAAGGCACCTAACTGGAAATATGTGCTGTCGGCTACTACAAGAATACCTCCATCGTTCCATCCCTTCAGTTTCTTCTCTGACAGTCCTTCAATGTCATCGACAGTGGCCATCACAACGAAATCTCCCTCAACCTCATGATAGATATATCCTCCGTTACCCAATGGATCGATGTTGAAATCAGGGGTAGCAGCTGAGAGCGTGAAAGGCTCCGGTTTATCAAACACAGGCTTCATAGCGGGAGACAGTACAAAGCGGCTATTTGGATCCGTTTCCTCAAAGTCATCATCGCCAAGAGAGGGCAGTGCCGATTGTTTGGTTTGGTCATACATCTGCTTGATGTCTTCGTCAGACATTGATGTAGGTGAGATGGACACGGAATGTAGATATCCGACAAAATTGTTTGTGCCTGAGCCGTCTGCACCAATGGTGATGTGACCCTCTGGACGCAACATGATGAAGTTGTTCTGTTCCCTCACCTTCTTGCCATTGCAATATACACGCTCCATCCATCCGTCATAGGTGATGGTCCACATTGTCCATTCCCCTTCGCACGACTTGATGATGTCTGTGGCTCCGCAACTTTCAAACGAGCCGTTGTGATTGATAAGGCCAGCAGCATTGTCAGAACCTAACCTGAACTCGGTTGTAGCGAGGTCGGCATGAGACGATGACAACGAGACAACGGTTGAGACAGGACGCACCTTTGTAGAAAGGGTCCATGCAGAAATGGTATATGGAGCGTTGTAGCGATATGCGGAAGGAACCACATTGCTGCTCCTCAGATACTGAGTGCCATTGAAGAACATTGCCCATCGGCCATCTTTCACTCGCATACGCAACGGCTGGTTGGCATCGAACGTCATGCCATTGGCCTCTACCCTCTCGATGTCAAAAGCCTTGCTGGAATTGGCGGCTATGGCATCAGCATCTATCGAAACGAACGTCTTGGTATCTTTTCGCTCATCTGCATCCACATCCATCCGATGCATTCCAGGATAGGCATCGTTGGTCTCGGCAGTGATCTCTGGCAATCGAGGAGCCTTCTTCCAGACCTTGATGTTCCACACTGCTGGCAGATGACCATTCTTCTGGGTATCGGTGATGGAAAGACGTATGAAGCGAGCCTTTGTCTTGCCTCGGTCGATCATTGGAGACCCTTGCATGGTGTTGTCGGTATGGTCGGCATACATCTCCCAACGATTGCCTTCGAGCGAAGTCTCAATGCGATATTGGTAGAAGAAAGTAGGATATTCGAACTGAGTCCAGATCTCGGTGAAGGACTTCGCCTTGCCGAGGTCGAGCATGATCCACTCGTCATGACGCTTGCCACCTTCTGAGTCCCAGTTTGCATGACGAGCCTTCCACAGTGTGGCATTGTTGTCGTCAACTGCATATTCAGGCTTGAACCACTCGTCATAGTAGGAAGATGCAGTTACGGTAGCACCACGTGCGAGATTGTCAGCGGCAGAAGCAGAGGAAACCTCAACACCAAGAGCATTGTGAGTCGGCACTATAGGAAGGATATCGCCATTGCTGTCAAAAGTGATCTGGTCAATGCATACCTGACGATTGAATCCATGTACAGACTTTGGATTGTTATGACGGTGATATACTATGTAGTACTTGCCATCGATGTCGATAATGGAATGATGCCCAGGACCATGAACTGTTTCGTCAGCATTGGTGGTGAGAATCTCGCCCTTATAGGTGAAAGGACCCATTGGCCCTATAGTTGAGGTGGCATACTGGACACGATAGGTATCGGTATGGCAGCTTCCTGAAGAATAGGTGAAATAGTAGATGCCATTGCGCTTGAAAATGAATGGTGCCTCGAAAATATCCTTCAGCTCGGTATTCGGAATGAGACGCTTATCAGAGAAGAACGAATCAGCAGCAATGGGATAAGGATGAACCTCATTCCAGCCTCGGGCATCGAGCTTCACATCCTTTGACAAGGCATCAGGGTCTAAGTCTCCATCGCGAAGCTTTGCAACTCCACAACCGAAACCATCGTATATTCCCCATGTCGTGAAATAGAGATACTGACTGCCATCCTCATCCTCGAAGAGCATCGGATCGAGAGTGATGACATTGTGCACATAGCGATCAGGAACCAAGACAGCATCTTCCTTGCCGAGAATATTGCGCCATGGGCCTACAGGCGAGTCGCTTTCGCCCACATTGATATTGCAAGGTTCACAGTAATAGTAACGATATCGGCCATTCTTCTGGCGCACTACATCAGGAGCCCATACCACTTCGGTCGTAGGCCAATTCATTACAAAATTGCGCCAGTTGACGAAGTCGTGGCTCACCCAGACCTGAGCAGGACCGTAACCATTGCCGGTGCCATCGGTTGTGGCATATAGATAATAGGTATCACCGAACTTGCGTATTGTAGGGTCAGCGAAATAACCTGGAATGAAAGGATTCATGTTACCCTCGGCATTCCATGTCGTCCCCTTGACGGGCGATGGAGTATATTCACGTTCCTTCTGTTGTGCATTAGCAGAAAGAGTGGCTACAGCCAACAGAGCAATAATAATCTGTTTCTTGGATTCCATATTTACCATTGTTCAATTATTGGTTCTTCTCAATTAATACTTTATTTCATATCCCCATTGCGCATCGGGCTGAGGCGTGCCTGTTTCTCCCTCTGGTCCCCAGGCATCGACATTCTGCCAATGGCGTTTTGGTGCACCCATAACCACAAGATAGACGCTTTTGAGTGGGCGGTCTTTTGTGGTTTTCAATGTTGCTGTGCCTTTTGACGCTCTGCACATCTTGCCGTAGATGGTCTTGCCTTCAGTGTCTATGCCAACGAGACCATAGCGCCAGCCTGCTGCTTCAGGGTTGAGAGTGACATAGTCGTCATGTGATGCCAGTCCACGGAACTTCACCTTGACTGTCGAACCTGCATCCGGCACATCGAGCCTGATGATGTTGAAGCCATAGTTCTCGGGGCAGCACTCTGCTCCTACTCGCTTCCAGCCATCCTCGGCAGGCTTCAGCTCGGTGGAGAACTTCTCGGCATACGGTCTTGTCTCCTTCCATGCTCTCGGGAAATCCATATTGACCATACGGCTCACATTGCAGAACATCTCGTCACAGAATTGACTTTGCGAGATTCCTGTGAGCCTCTGATATGTCATCACAGGATCTTCTCCTCGCTTTCCCTGCCGGAAGAGTTCGGCAATGAAAGGCTTGCCATGTTTCTCTCCCCAACATTCGAGGATATAAGGTGAATGGTAGATATTCTCAAGGTGCAGGAAAGCCTTGTGGCATGTCTTGGTGAATGCGTCAAAGTGGTATTTCTCATCGGTAATCCATTCGGGATTGACCTGCCACAGCATCCACTGTGAAGTCATCTCAAAAAAGCCACAGCCACCCCATGCCTCACCCTCTCCATCGCATGTGATCTGCGACTGGAACGAATGACCGAGTTCGTGGGCAATGCAGTTCAGCCGCTGGTCCTGAATGCGGTTGGGAGCGAGCCAGAGAGCTCCAATCTCTCCATCGTAGTCACCTCCGTAAGCAGTACCTTCGAGCGAATAGTTGATCATCACCATCATACGGTATTTCTCAGACTTCGACCCGTGGCGGACAAACTGAAGAGAGTCGCGGAAGAAAGCATAGTAGCTCTCGAGCTTGTCCTTGAGATTGTCGAGATTGACCTTCATTGGCTGACCTTCAAGCGAAGGCGGGCAAGCGAGATCATAGCCGAAACCCTTCTGCCACATGATAGCGAAGTTGTCGGTACAAGTCATTCTCGTGTAGCTCCATGTCGATGAGTCGCAGAGCAGGTTAATCGGCTGCAAGTCCTTTGGAGTGTAAATAAACTTTTGTGCCGAGGCACTGAGCGAACCCAGTGCCAGCAGCACAAAAATCATCCTAACTAACATGTGCATAAACTAATATTTCATTTTCAAGGTTATCGTAGCCTGATATTGCTTACCTCCCTTGGTGAAGACTAATACAGGCTTGATGGTATAAGTCTTGCCAGCTTCAGTCTTGCCAGGGAAATGTCCATAGGTGATGACGAAATTATCCTTGTCATATTCAAACCACAGTGGGTCTCCTTCGCCCCATGATCCCTGTTTGCCATCGGCCTTGCAATAGAATCCGGCATTGGCTGTGTATGAATAGCTGATGCTGCCATCTGGCTGCAGGAGTCCGAGAACGACCTTTCCTTCGGTTGGAGTCGCAGTAGTGCCATTGGCAATGTTGACAGTATTTGACGAAAGAGTAGATGCGTCCATGACGAAAGCCTGAGCAAGTTTCTTTATGTCGCCATTCGACTGAAGGTCGATAGTTCCCTGAACATAACCTTCTTCAGAAGCCTTACAATCGACATCGTATGAAAGGACGAGATCGGTCGGATCCTTAGTGTCATCGATGGCAAAATATCCCTTGAGAGAAGTGCCACTGACCTTGATCTGATAAGGCCACTGATCATCGGTCGATTCCTTCTCATCCCATGGGCACTGGCGATATTCGGTCGGAGCACCTTGCACCACCACCCAAAGGCGTGTTGTGCCTGCAGGCACCGTATATGAGGCTTCCTGTTCGCCAACGCTTGCAAGATTGATGTTGCCATATTCACGGCTTCCATCGCTCTTGAGAGCAACGAAGCCATAAGCCCAGCCTTCCTTGCCCTTGCCTTTGTTGTTGTAGGCAGTGACTGTTCCTACCACCTTGCCATCGCCATCTACCTGTTCGCCCGCGTCTCCATTGGCGAGAGCGCTTCCAGCCTCCATACCCTTCAGAGTGACAGTTACGGCTGTTCCTGCCTCCGGCACTTCAAGCGGAATGACATTGAAACCTGTCGAACTTGGGCAATGAGCATAAGCCACCTGATAGAAGCCATCGCCAGCGTTGAGCAGCTTGGTGGTGTAACCATCGTAGGCTGTGCCAACGTATGGCCGCACATCCTCGAAGTCGTAGGTCACGCAACGCTGTGCATATTCGAACAGTTCGTTCTTCACTGTTTCATAGCTGCTGCCACAATACAGGCGCATATATGCCTGAATGGCATCTTCGGGATACTTGCTTTCGTTCCAAATGCTTCCCACTGTGGTATTGCCATGCTTCTCTGTCCAGTAATACTGCAGCCAGTAGCTTGCATAGCGTTGCCATTCGTTCTCGAAGTGGCGGTGATGGTTCTGCATCCACACGTCATAGTGGTAATTGTTGATGGTCTGGTCAGGATAATCCTGGAACGACTGCCACTGGGCACATTGCTCCCAGAATCCGCAACCTCCATTACTGCCTTCATAACCATAGCGATAGCCGCTCTTGAAGTCGTTGGCCTTGCCTTGCAGGATATTGTCGCAATAGGTCTGGTACTGGAACGAGTGACCAATCTCATGTGCAATGGTAGAACCTACAGGCTGACAAGTAGAAGGATTGACCCACAGAGCACCGATCATGTTGTCGTAGCCGGAGCCAGTAGCAAGCCATTCAGTCTGATAGAGCAGATAAATCTCCATCTTGTACTTGTCGAGCTGTGATTTGCCCAATCCTGTGACACACATACCGAGCTTCTCGATATTGGTCTTGTAGAACTGCTCTGCCTTAACGAGAAGATCATCGATATCGACACGCAACTCAGCAGGAACATCCTTCGAATTAGGGTCGCTGCCGAAGCCACTCTCCCAGAAAACAAAGAAATGTTCAGACTGTTTTGAGCGGAACCATGACCATTTTGCATCGCTCTTGAACATATCGATCGACTTGAATTCCTCCGGCTTGTAGTATTTCTCGAAGTCCTTCACATCGGCTTCGGTCATCGTCTCGACAGTCGATCCTGCCTGAGTGACACTGACGAGCTTGACAACATTCTGGCACTTGATGTTGATAGTAGCCTGACGAGCTTCCTTCTTAGTGTTCTTGTCCATCTCGAAGGTGAGCTTTTCAGTACCCCCGACACCACTGTTCTTCACCAGACGCAACCAGGAAGCAGAAGCGGCATTATCGATTGAAGCCGTCCATGCTGCCCTTGCGTTTATCGTAATGGAGTAGAAGGTATCGTCGCACCCGACATTCACCTCCGTTTCTCCGATTGTTATATACTCGCCTTGATATTCGCTCTCGCTGTCTGAGCATGCAGAAAAGATGATGACAGCGAGAAGCGAGAAAGCGAGGTTAATCAACCTCTTCATGATTCTTATTATTGAGCAGTGATATCAAATGT
>JAEDEY010000109.1 GCA_016293065.1 Bacteroidales bacterium | reverse complement strand
GATTTACCACAACCTGATGGACCCATGATAGCCACGAACTCACCTTTCTCGACGGTGAGCGATACACCATTCAATGCCACTGTCTCAACGAGTTCTGTACGGAAGACCTTCTGGAGGTTTTTGATTTCAATGATTGCCATAGTATTTAATTCATAATTAATAATTCATAATTGATAATTAGCTGCGCGCTATTCGCTCTTCACCACGCTTGCCGGCTCGATGCGCGAGATTCGCCAGATCTGCACACTCACCGTCATTGCCACAAACGCGGCAACAAGCAGGAAGATACCCAGGTAGAAGCCGAAGCCGTGATTGAATGTCGTCAGGAAGTTCGAAGTTACTATTCCATCGATCAAGAGGTATGCCAGAGGGAAGGCAATGGCTGCAGCAATGACAAGCAGGCGGATATAGAGGCGAGCAAAAAGCGTAGCTATGTGACGCGACTTGGCTCCATTGATCTTACGAATGGCCATCTCCTTGCGTCGGTAGGTAGTATCGACCGTGATGGCAGAATAGATACCCAGCAGCGCAATGGCCAATGCAATGAAACAGAAAAGCCAAAAGATAGGGATGAATTGTGTGATGCCTTCAAACTGTCGGTCGATATTGTGTTTGAGCGTATCGAAGTTCATATCCATGCGGAGGCCAGCCTTGTCAAGAGCATCTTTAGATAACTGCTTGACTTTCTCAACCGTGCCAGGGCGGCACTTGACCCAGTAAATACTATTATTCGGACTAAATACGAAGATTCCAGGATCAGGGTCCAAGCCCCCTGTCACATTATGATTGAAGTCGGACATGCGGCAATCTACGACACCTGTGATCCTATAGGTGTGGTCTTGATAAACCTCCTCTTGTGCTCCCTGATCGTTATACTGGAAATAATGAAACATTACAGAAATCTGATCCCCTAATTCAAGATGATAACGCTTAAGGAAGTCTGGATCTGCCACTGCTTCGTCTTCTTGGCGAGCCCATTCACCGGAGAGCAAAGGGATACTGAGGAATTCGAACTGCTGCTGATTCATATGCACAAACGAAATCATGAGTGTATCGCCTCGCTCGTCGATAATATACTCTTTCCAACCACCCATGAATGGAGTGTAATTGCTACTTGTGGCGAAACGCTCGACATCGGGCGAAGCATTAAGCTCGGCATCGAGTGCACTCCCGAACTCGTCGTTTTCTCCGCGAGAGATTACGAATAGCAGGATGTTCTCTTTGTCAGACTTTGTGAATTGTGGCAAGGTAGATTGCTGGTTCTGCCCCAGCTGCAGATAGACAGCAGCCAGAATAGTTATGAAGAAACAGCCAACTACCAGCTGCCAGCATAGCAGGATGTTGCGCAGAATATGGCGGCTCGGACGAGCACCTGTTGAGGTTTTCATGGCCTCCTGCAAAGAGTCGCGACGGATGCGAGCCACGGCCAGCCATGCTACCACAAGACCGATGACGAGCAGGATGGCGATGTGCTCCAGATCCTGCACAAGCATCAGATGTGTATCAAAGGTGATGAGGTTGCTGTTCACGTTGAACTGAAGCAACGGAGCCACAATATCAACGATGAGGAGTGAGGCAAGACCCACCAGAAACATAGTGATGACTACCTGTGTGCTGACCATGAGCCAGAGATGCCACGTGTGAGCACCATGTGCACGACGGAGTACATACTCCCTGCGGCGCATCATAATATTGCTGAGTAACAGATGGAAGAAGTTGCTGAGCGCCGAAAGCAGGATCAGCAAGCCTGGCAGCATGATGATGAGCGAGACAAGGGAAAAACCAAACCAGAGACCAGCCTTGCCACCCATGGCTTCCTCGCAGAGTGGAGTGATGACGGCAGGCTTGGAGGCTTTGATCACTTCGCCATGAAAATAATCCGTGGAGTGTGAGAGCCCTAACTGATTGATAGCAGTTTTCAGCTGCTCGCGGCTGTACCCCTCTTTGGCCATAACGTAATACGTTCCCCAGAGGTTTCTTTGTTTGATATCGTTGAACAAATATCCGCCAATATTGTACATAAAGGCAATCGTATTGTTCTGGGGGAGATCTTCGACTACGGCACGAACGGTGTAGTTGAACCCGCTGCTGAGCAACGACTGACCGATGGCTTCTTCGGCCGAGCCAAAACAGCGCTTGGCGCAGCTCTCGCACATCGCGAAGCTATTTTCTGACTGAAGGACATCGTTCCACGAACCAGCAATGAGCCTTGGATTGAACATGTGGTGGAACGTTGTATCTGCCGTGATGGTATGGGTGCGCAAATCGCGGTAATCTTCTCCATATATGAAGTAGGCGTACTGTTCGTCCATCAACTGGCAGATAGATTCTACCTCTGGGAGGTTCTTGATAAGCTCCAGTTCCTCCGCATTCATGTCCAATGTATTACGCAAGTAGTCTGAGCTGGTGAGATAAACCATGCGATCATGATTGGCGGCCCACTCGTCAGGAGAGGTCAGCGCATGCACAAAGTAGGCGAACAGACCGAAGCAGAAGAACGCGACGGCAAGGCCTACGATGGAGAACAGCGACTGGAACTTGTTGCGCTGCAGGTTGCGGAAGGCTAAAGTTATATAATGCTTGAGCATAAAAACTGATTGTTTTGTTTTCGTGGTGCAAAGATAACACATTATATATTATTATCAGGCAAGGAAAGTGCAAAAAGCATATTTTAAGGCTCAAAGTGTCCAAAAATTTGACACTTTAAATTAGCTCATCCTGTCATTTCTTTATTTTCCCTTTTCCTTTTTACTTTAATATCACCACCTCCGTATCTCCCAGCTTCTCATACCCCGTCGTGATTACGCGGTCGCCAGCGCTGAGACCTTCGATGATCTCGTATTGCGATGGGTTCTGACGGCCAATGCTGATAGGAGTCTTGATGGCTTTCTTGCCAGAAGCATCGAGCTTATAGATCCATTGGCCACCGGTGCTCTGGTAGAAGTCACCACGAGGGATGACGAGTGCCTCTTCGGCCTTACCGAGCTCGATCTGCACGCGATAGGACTTGCCGACGCGGATGTTCGATGGACGTTCTTGCTCAAAGACGAGATCAACGTCGAACGAGCGGTTGCGAACCTCAGGTACAACCTTAGTGATGTGCAATGGGAACTGCTCGCCTTGATACTTGATGTTGGCAGGAAGGCCCGAGGCTATGCGGTCAATATAATATTCGTTGAGCGAAGCATGTACCTTATAATCCGTAAGGACTTTGATCTCGGCTATCTGTTCGCCAGCACCGACGCGCTGACCGAGGGTGGCAGAGATGTAGCTGAGCTGACCATCGCAGGGAGCCAGCACGACGAGATCCTCCAGTCGGTCACACGAGCGACGGTACTTCTTCTGTTCGCGCTCCATGTCACGCGCCATGATCTGGCCACGGAGCACGGCCGAAGCCGAGTCGTTGCGGAGCGAGAGCATGTCGAGCTCAGTTCGCTGCTGCTGATATCGATATTCATCCTCAGCCACTTCCAGCTGCGCCTTGCTCTTGATGCCCATGCTGTGCTCCTCTCGGTCGAGGACGATGTTCTTGTCGAGCCGCTGCTTCTCATAGCGTGTCTGCAACGCCTGTTTCTGGAGCTGCAGACGAAGCTTCTCCTGCTCGATCTTCTGCTCCTCGTAGGCCGTATGCTGACGAGCCAGGTCATCGCGCTGATCCTCGATGGCACGCTCCAGTTCCGGATTGCTCAATACCAAGATAGTATCACCCTGACGAATCGTCTGACCATCCTCTGCCAGAATACGGAGCACGCTGCCCGACTCACGGGTATTGACCCTCAGCGTGCGAATCGGCTGTACAAGACCTTCCACATCGACGTATTCGAGGAAAGGTGCCGTCTTGGCTTCTCCGATCTTTACCTCATCTTCGTCGATGCGCAGACGTGAAGGACCTAAGGAGAGCGACACGGCGTAAATGATGAGTGCGAGGACAGCCACACCACACATTATATAATATTTATAGCGAAAGTACCAAGCTTTCTGTTCTAACATTCTATCCATAGTACTTAAAGATTATTTGGCAAAGCCCATGTAATTGGAACATTGAGTGAGAAATCATATCCTGTCATAGAGCGAAGTCCATAATAGAGCGACCAGTAAGTCGAGAGGCTCTGTATGTAGCTGCGTCTAGCCGAGTCTTTTTCGCTGATGGCGCTATTGAGGTCGAGGATGGTGCTTTTGCCTAAGACGTAGAGCCTTCGTGCGACTTCATAACGTCGTTCTGCAGTCTTGTCGGCTTGGCTGGCTACCGCCACGCGGCGTGATTGCAGGTTGAACTGTTGTACCATCCGGGTGACATTCTGCTCAAAGCTCTTCATTCCCTGTTCAGCATGGATATCGGCCAGATCGACATTCGATTGAGCAACACGTCTGCGGCCTTTTCCGCGTCCCCAATCCAAAATGGGGATAGAGACAGAGACCGAAGCATATTGCATATCTGTAGGATTGCGATAGGCATCGTGTAGTTCCTGACCTGTCTGAGACAATCCGAATTGCAGATAGAGGTTGGCCTTCAATCCAGTATTCGCCCGGGTGTATGCCAGATTCTGCCGGCTCTCCAGTTGTGCCCTCTTATAATAATCAGGATCAGGACTGTTTCGCAACGCCAGTTCCAGCGCTTCGGCCAGAGGAACTTCCATTTGTGGCACCTTGTCATCGGTTATAACAGAAAGCTGTGTGGAAACTGGGAGATTCAGGAAGTTCCGCAAAGCCTCTGCCGCAGCTTGCAGGCTAACATCCGCATCCAGCAGGTTGGTTTCTTCGCGCAATTTATTTAATTGCAGTTGCAGCATCTCGTTTTCGGTGATAGTGCCGATGTTGTACCGACCCTCGGCATAGCGACAGAGCGTGTCGGCCGATGCTAAGTTACTGCGCGCAATGTCCACATTCGTCTGTGCCGTTGCCAGCTCGAAGAAATAGAGACTTGCCTGCGAAGCTACCAGCTCCATCGTCTCGTTGTATTGCTTCTGAGCTTCCTGCCAACGCAGTGGTTCGATGCGACGATTCCACTTCAACTCATTGTAACCCAGCAGGCTCTGCTGATAACCAATGGTAATGGGTTGTGAGCGATAGGAGGTCTGTCCGTCGCCCTCAATCTGGTCATTACGCATCAACGAACTGTTGATAAAGAGGCTACCACCCGTCAGCGGAATATTCTGTGTGATCTGTAGCGACACGTCACTGTTCACCTGACTCACGTGCACAAAACTATTGGTGCCATCGGGTTGTATGACACGCTCAATGCCACGGTTAAACTCCGGCGAAGTGGTCAGTGTCACCGATGGCTTGTAGTTAGCCAGATAATACCGATAAGTCCAATAAGCACTCTGCAAGCTATGCTGTGCCGCCACCGCCACAGGAGATTGTTGCTGCGCCATCTGGATGGTTTGTTCCAGCGAGAGTTGCAGAGTCTCTTGTGCAATGCTGCTGAACATCGCTGCGACACCAAGGGCTATGAGTACAATCTTTTTCATTTCATTTGTATTGGTGCTGCAAAGATGAGTCATTATTATATTCATAGGCCACAAATAGCCATAAATCGACTTTTTGCATCCAAAAGTGTCCATTTTTTTGACACGGCATTGTATTTCTTTTTCACAAATCCTTGGGACATCACAAAGCTCATGCAAGGAGCAAGACAGCTGGTCATATTCGACCAATTAGGGAAAAACTTCGAAAAATTGGGCGATTCCCTCATAATAGTGTGAATTATTTGCGAATAATCCCTCATAATAATGTAATGACTATGAAGAGAGAAATATATACCAGCTTGAAAAATTGTAAGATGTTGGACAATAGGAATGAGAAAAAAGGTGCATAGAGCGAATCTATACACCTTATTTTTTCACTTGATGGAAGTGAGCACCTTCTTATCGACGGAGACCGAGTTCCTTA
>JAEDEY010000108.1 GCA_016293065.1 Bacteroidales bacterium | reverse complement strand
TACTACCTTTGCCGACAAAAATTATAAAAGGTGGTATGTATTCTTGGGGTTGTATCCTTCGTTTCTCCATTATTCCTTTTATAAATATGTGAATGGTATTTACATGAAAATTATATAAGGTAGTGTATATATATTCAATTTTTAATCAAAAGTAACAAGTATGAAAAAACTCCTTTCAGTTATCGTATGCCTGTTCTTGGGCGTAACGATGATGATGGCACAGACAAAGACCGTACAGGGTGTTGTCTTGTCAGGTGAAGACGGGGAGCCTATCATCGGCGCATCTGTAGTCGTTACTGGTACTACTACTGGTACAGTTACAGACATTGATGGTAACTTCTCGCTCAAAGTAGCGGACGATGCTAAGACTTTGACAGTTTCTTTCGTAGGTATGGAATCTGTCGTAGCTAACATTTTGAACCGCAAGATGGAAATCGTGCTTAATGCAACCGACGAGGTCCTCGATGAGGTCATGGTCGTAGCATATGGTACTCAGAAGAAGTCAAGCTTTACTGGTGCTGCATCTACTATCAAGGCTCAGAACCTTCAAAAGATGCAGGTTTCCAACCTCTCAAAGTCATTGGAAGGTGCGGTAGCAGGCGTTCAGATTTCTTCAAGCAACGGTTCTCCTGGTAGCTCTGCAAGCATCATCATCCGTGGTCTTGGTTCCATTTCTTCAAGCCAGTCTCCACTTATCGTCCTCGATGGTGTGGCTTATGAAGGTTCATTGAACTCTATTCCAACTCAGGATATCGAGTCAATGACCATCTTGAAGGATGCTGCTGCCAACTCTATGTATGGTGCACGTGGTTCTAACGGTGTAATCATCATCACTACTAAGGGAAGCAAGGCAGAGAAGGCTAAGATCAATTTCGATGCTCGTTTCGGTTTCAACACACGTGGCGTTCAGCCATACGATGTGATCAGCGATGCTGGTGAGTACTATGAGATGTATTATGAAGCATTCCGCAATCAGCTGGTTTCGGACAACTGGAGCTACTATGACGCATCTAACTATGCTGCACAGAACATCATCACTGGTGGTTTGAAGTACAACATCTTCAAGGGTGTTGCCGACAACAATATCATTGATCCTCAGACAGGTCACCTCACAGAGGCTGCTCGCAATGCTTCTAAGAAGTGGAACGACAACTGGAGCAAGGATCCATTTGACAGCGAACTCCGTCAGGAATACAACTTCAACGTAAGCGGCGGTAATGAGATGACTCGCGCATATGCTTCTTTCAGCTATTTGAAGGATGGCGGTTATGTCGTAGGTTCAGGATTCGACCGTCTTGCTGCACGTGTAAAGGTTGACCAGAACATCAACAAGAATATTAAGGTTGGAGCAAACGTTGCATATACCAACACTAAACGCAATGAGTTTGGTGATACAGATGCTAACTACTCTAACATCTTCATGTTCTCACAACAGATTGCCCCTATCTATCCAATTTATCGCTACGATGAGGATGGCAACAAGATGTACAATGACAATGGCGAGGTTCTTTATGACTATGGTACAGAGAATGCACGTCCATATGCAGCTGAGCAGAACCCATTTGCAGTTGCAAAGGTCAACGATAATGAGGTGAAGACCGATAACCTTAGTGCTCGCGGATATTTTGATGCTGAGTACAAGGGCTTCCGCTTCACAGCCAATGTAGCTTACGACCTCTTCAATACTCGTCAGAACAACTTTGCTACTCCAAACGGTGGCGATGCAGCAAACGTTGGTGGTCGTCTCTACAAATATTCAACTCGAAATGGTGTGCTCAATGCCAACCAGTTGCTCAGCTATACAAAGGAAATCTCAGGTCACAACATCTATGCGTTGGTAGGTCATGAGACAAACCAGAGCCACTACGAGTACATGTATGGACACATGACAAACTTTGCCGACCCTAACAACCACGACTTCTCAAATGCCACTGTATATCAGGGCTTGGACAGCTATACTACAGAGCATGCTATCGAGTCGTTCTTCGGCAAGGTTGACTATAACTACAGCGACAAGTACTACTTCACTGCAAGTCTCCGTCGTGATGCTTCATCTCGTTTCCATAAGGATAACCGCTGGGGTACTTTCTGGGCTCTAGGTGCTTCTTGGCGTCTCGATCAGGAAGAGTTCATGAAGTCAATCGAATGGATCGAGGCTCTCAAGATCAAGGCAAGCTATGGTACTCAGGGTAACGAGAACATCGGTCTTACCAAGGCTTACGAGGATCTCTATGCGGTTCAGCGCGTAGGAGGTGAGGCTGCGTTTGTTCGTGTCCTCCGTGGAAACCCAGATCTTACTTGGGAAAAGTCTAACAACTTCAACGTAGGATTTGAATCTGACTTCCTCGGTCGCATCCGCTTCAATGCTGATTTCTTCATCAAGGAGACAAAGGACATGCTCTATCAGAGTCCTATCCCTGTATCTGAGGGTGCTCCTAGCTACATCTGGCGCAACGAGATGGATATGAAGAATACAGGTATTGAGTTCGATCTCTCTGCCGACATCTACAAGTCTCGCAATCTCACATGGACCATCAACATGAATGGTACTCATTATAAGAATGAGCTTACTCGTCTGCCAGACTCTAAGCCAGCTTCAGAGTTCCCTGATGGTTATCAGGCAGGCAGCTACTGGCGTAAGCTCGGAGGCTCACTTTATGACTGGTATCTCTATGACTATGCGGGAGTTAATCCTGAGACAGGTGAATCACAATTCCGTGAGTATAGCAAGGATGAGAATGGCAATGAAGTTGTCAACCTCGTGAGCATACCTACTGCCAAGTGTCTCCGCGAGACAGGCAAGTCTGCAATTCCAGACTTCATAGGAGGTCTTGGCACTACAGTCAATGCATTCGGTTTCGACCTCTCTATTCAGACTGCGTTCCAGTTCGGTGGTTATGTATATGACAGCTTCTACAAGATGTTGATGACTTCAGGCAGCCAGGGTCAGAACTTCCACCGTGACATGTTCAACCGTTGGACTCCAACACACCGTGATACTGACATCCCTGCACTCAAGCTTTCTTCACAGAGCGGTTACAACATCGATGGTGACTGGTTCCTAACCAAGGCTTCTTATTTCAGCCTTCGCAACATCACCCTCGGATATACATTGCCAAAGAAGCTCACAAGCCGTGCAAACATCGACAACCTGCGTTTCTATCTCGTGGGCGACAACATTTGGATGCACAGTGCTCGCAAGGGTCTTGACCCACGTCAAAGTTTCTCTGGTGCGACTGGCTATATCTACTCTGCTCTTTCTTCATACTCATTCGGTGTAAGCTTGAGCTTCTAACAATTCAAGAATCTTTTAATATTGGAAAATATGAAATTCGCTAAATATTTTGCAGCAGGTCTTATCTCTGTAATGGGTCTTGCTTCTTGTGGCGATGACTTCATGGATGTCGAATATACATCAAATCTCGACAAGGAGACAGCGGTTGGCGTTGCAGCCGACAAGCCTTCTGTGTTCATGAACGCTATCTGGTCACAGATGGTTGCAGTTCAGTCAACCCATGATGATTTTGGTCTCATGTCAATCCTTCATGCTTCAGATATGATGGGTGAAGATATCGCTATGGGTGCAGACTCTTGGTTTGTTTTTGACTACGATTTTGATAATCGTGAATACAACTATCGTCGCACTGGTTCTACATGGAAGATCCTCTATTCGATGATTTCTATGGCCAACGACATCATCAAGCTCTATCCTGATTATACATCAGAGACTGGCAATGCGCTCGTAGGACAGGCTCTTTCTGTTCGTGCATGTGCATACTATTATCTCGCATTGATCTACCAGAACCCATTCAATGCAGATGGCTCAATAGCATCTGAAAAGCCAGCTGTCCCTCTCATGCTTACAGCTTCTGATGTGAAGTCTGATGGCTCACATTATACAGAAGAGGAACTTGAGAATCTCAAGGGACGTAACACCATTGGTCTCATCATGAGTCAGATTGAGCAGGACCTCCGCGGTGCTGTCGAGAATCTTGAAGAGTCTGGTTACACTCGCGAATCATCTGACAAAAACAGTATCGACTATCAGGTTGCTTCTGGTCTCCTTGCTCGTTACTATCTGATTTCAAGCAAGTGGAACGAGGCTGCACAGGCTGCCAACAAGGCTCGTGCAGGCTATTCAATGGGCACAGCCAAGAAAGGTAGCTTGATTACCGTTTCTGATGCTGACTGGATGTGGGGCTTCAACCACGACACAGAGACTCAGACAACTTATGCTTCTTTCTATTCACACATCTCAAATGAGGCTCCAGGTTACTCTGGTATCCAGTATAACACAAACCTCATCGATGCACGTCTCTACAGCATGATCCCAGCTGATGATACCCGTCGTGCTTGGTTCAATGGTCCAGAAGGTGATGCTACAGCAAGCCAGCCTGGTGGAAAGTTGCCTTATGCAGCACGCAAGTTCGGTCATGAGAAGGACTGGTCAGAGGATTACATGTATATGCGTGCTCCAGAGATGGTTCTTATCGAGGCAGAGGCCTACGCTCGCATGGGTCAGGAGGCTAAGGCTGCTGAAGTGCTGTCTGTCCTTATGAACAGCCGTCAGCCATCTTGGTCAAAGCTCCACTCAACAGCTTCTGTTGAAGATGTTCTTCTTCAGCGTCGTATAGAGCTTTGGGGCGAAGGTTTCGTACGCTTCGACCTCATCCGTAACAACAAGGGCGTAGATCGTAAGTATGAAGGCTCAAACCACCTCCCAGGACACCTCATTCAGGTTCCTGCACAGGACAAGCGTTGGGTATATCAGATTCCTATGTCAGAGATGCAGGAGAACTCTCATATCTCTGAAGATGAGCAGAATGAATAATCTTAAATGGATTTGACAATATGAAATCAATTTTCAAATATTTTCCAGTCATTGCACTGGCATTTGCAGCTACCTCTTGTAACGATTTGATCGATGACAAGGAAGACATTGACTCAATGTATGAGGTTGCTCTCCCTACTGTCCAGATGAGTTCGCTTAAGGCACTGACTTATTCTTCAGCAGAGGTTTCATACAGCTGTTCAAGCATTGAGGGTCTCGCTTCTGGTGGTCTTCAGATCGCAACTAAGGAGGACTTCTCAGATGCTAAGTTCTATGAATTTGACAGTTTCGAGACTTCTGGCACAGTAACAGTTTCAGGTCTCTCTGATGACACCAAGTACTATGGACGTTTGTTCTTTTCTTCATTCAATGGAACTGTGTTCAGTGAAACGATGCAGTTCACAACTCCAAGCGTCTATTCTTTATTCAAGAAAGCTAACTATATTGACAATGCTTTCTTTGGTGAGCAATGGGATGTTGAGGTAGAATATGCAGAGCCTTTGAATCTCTATCGCATCAAGAGCCTCTACGAAGAAGGTCTTCACCTCTATTTCCAGATTGATGGAGAAACCAAGGCTGTTTCTATTTGCGATGCAACAGGTGCTCCTGCTTCTCAATGGGTAACAGGCATCATCCATCCTTCATATGGTTCTGTGTTTGTAACAAGCGAAGGAAGCTCATACGTAGTAACTGATGAAGAAGAATACATAAAATTCAACTTCACATGGAAGGTATCAGCAGGTTCATTTGGTGTAATGCCTTGCTATCTGGTATATTGATCAATTAAATATTAAGACAAAAAGAAGCCAGCTGGGAACTGATTCCGGCTGGCTTTTTTATCTTGGTTACTCCTTTTATGAACACAAAGGCATTTGACAACTTTGACAACTATAGCCTGAATCTGCTTCTTATAAGGAGATGGAGGAAGAGGATGAGGAAGACACCTTTCCCTTAATTCTCCCTCGCATCCAGCGAAAGTGCGAAGGTGTGTAAGTGCTTTTACTGAAAAAACAGTCTGTTTCCCTTCATATTCCCTTCATTTCCCTTATGCGCACTAAGGGAAACTAAGGGAAAGTGTAGGTGTTTTCACCTGTTTTT
>JAEDEY010000107.1 GCA_016293065.1 Bacteroidales bacterium | reverse complement strand
TTAGCTGACAGATACTCATGCATGTGAGCTGCTGCACGACGTCCGTCGCCCATTGCGAGGATTACGGTTGCGCCACCACGCACGATGTCGCCACCAGCAAAGACATCCTTGACATCCGACTGCATAGTCTCTTCGCTTACGACGATAGTACCCTTGCGCGAAATCTCGAGGCCCTTGAACTCTGATGGGATGATTGGGTTTGGCGAAACACCGATTGCCACGATGACGAGGTCGGCAGGGATAGTCTCGGTCTTGCCCTCGACAGCCACAGGGCTGCGACGACCTGATGCATCAGGCTCGCCAAGCTCCATTACCTGAAGCACTGCCTCCTTGACACGACCGTTCTCGTCGGCAATATATTCGATTGGGTTGTGGAGCACGTGGAAGTCGATGCCCTCCTCCATTGCGTGATGAACCTCCTCGGCACGTGCTGGGAGCTCTTCGAGACCACGACGATAGACGAGAGTGACAGTCTCTGCACCCATTCGCTTAGCTGTGCGGGCTGAGTCCATGGCTGTGTTGCCACCACCGCACACTACGACATGCTTGCCCTTGAGCACAGGAGTGTCGAAGCCCTGTCCGCGACCTGCACCCATGAGGTTGATGCGAGTGAGATACTCGTTAGAAGACATCACACCGATAGCGTTCTCGCCTGGGATGTTCATGAAGCGAGGCAGACCTGCACCTGAACCTACGAAGATACCGTCGAAGCCCATCTCGTGGAGCTGATCGTAGCTCACGGTCTTGCCCACGATGACATCTGGCTGGAAATTGACGCCCATCTCGCGCATGATATTGATCTCAGCATCAACCACGCTGTTTGGCAGACGGAACTCAGGGATACCATACTTCAACACGCCACCAATCTCGTGGAGTGCCTCGAAGACTGTAACATCGTAGCCAAACTTGACCATATCGGCAGCAAATGCAAGACCCGAAGGACCCGATCCAACGACACATACCTTCTTGCCGTTCTTTGGAGCACACTCAGGAGCCTGCATGTGTCCGCTGGTACGCTCATAGTCGGCTGCAAAACGCTCGAGATAGCCGATAGCCACTGGCTTCTGCTTCATCTTGAGCTTGATACACTGACCTTCGCACTGCTTCTCCTGTGGGCAGACACGACCGCACACAGCAGGCAGACTCGATGTCTGCTTGATGGTCTTGGCAGCCTCAAGGAACTCGCCCTTCTCGATATGCTTGATGAATGTAGGGATATTGATGCCTACAGGGCAACCCTTCATACATGATGGATCTGGGCAGTCGAGACAACGCTGTGCCTCCTGCACGGCCATCTTCTCGGTGAGACCCTGCTGTACTTCTTCGGTAAAAGTGGTTACACGATATTCTGGTGTCAACTCTGGCATCTTCACACGCTCGATAGCGCCACGCTCCTTTGCAGGGATTGCCTTGCGGAGCTCTTCACGCCATGGCTCATTACGCAGAGCCTTTATTTCTTCAAGTGTCATTGACTTTCTTTTTTCTTAACAATTTAACTTTTCCATAGCCTCGGTTTCCTCGGCCTTATATGCTTTCATACGCATCATCATCTCGTTGAAATCTACCTGATGAGCATCGAACTCTGGTCCATCGACGCAGACGAACTTTGTCTTGCCGCCTACTGTGACACGACATGCGCCACACATACCTGTACCATCGACCATGATGGTGTTGAGCGAAACGATGGTTGGAACCTCGTACTTCTGAGTGAGGAGGCTCACGAACTTCATCATGATGGTTGGACCGATACATACTACCTTATCGACCTTCTCGCGCTGGATCACCTGCTCGACACCTGTTGTCACCAGACCCTTCTGACCGTATGAGCCATCGTCGGTCATGATGATCACCTCGTCGCTGCTGGCACGCATCTCCTCCTCAAGGATGATGAGATCCTTGGTGCGGGCTGCAAGCACCACGATGACCTTGTTGCCAGCCTCGTGCATAGCCTTGACGATAGGAAGAAGAGGAGCCACGCCTACACCACCACCGCAACACACAACGGTGCCGTAGTTCTGGATGTCGGTTGCGTGACCGAGAGGGCCCACCACATCGTGGAACATATCGCCCTCGTTGAGCTGAATCATACGAGCAGAGCTTGCGCCTACTGCCTGAACTACCAGCGTGATAGTACCACGCTCAATGTCGCTATCGGCGATGGTGAGTGGGATGCGCTCACCTTTCTCGTCAAGACGAACAATCACAAAGTGACCTGCCTTGCGGCTTCGTGCGATGAGTGGTGCTTCAACTTCGAAACAAGCCACTTTCTCGCTGAACATTTTTTTACTTACAATCTTGTTCATTTCCAAAAATATTGTGTTTAAATTGCTTCCCTAAATAAATGCAAAACCTAAAAATGCTTTAATTTTTCCTTAAAAGACACTCGCAAATATAAACATTTATTAATAATAGACCAAATTTTCGGCAACGTTTTGATAGCGTTTGATTGTTTTTTATTATATTTGCGCACGTAATTTGCAAATATGTCAAGACTCTTTTACACATTTTTGGCATTTTGTGTGGCATTTTTCGCTGCCAATGCCCAAAACAATAGCAATATGAGAAAGGACAATAAGCGGCCAACGGTTGCTTTAGTTCTGGCTGGCGGTGGTGCCAAGGGAATGGCTCATCTCGGTGCGATCAAAGTGATTGAATCGCGCGGCATTCCTATCGACATCATCGTGGGCACATCCATGGGTTCTATTGTCGGCGGTCTATACAGCATAGGATATACTTCCGACGAGCTGCTTGAGATTGCCCAGGGCACCGATTGGCTCAATCTCATTCTTGACAAGCCCGACTTCGGAAGCGAACTGCTCACGGCCAAGAAAAACAGCGAGAACTTCCTATTGCGCGTTTCGCTCGACCGTTCGCGCGTGCTTTCGAGCACCGGTGGCGGAGGTATCATCGACGGAAGGAATATCATGAAGCTGTTCAATCACTTGACCGAAGGACTGCCAGAAGAAGCCGACTTCGACAAGTTCCCTATACGTTTCGCCTGTGTTGCCACCAATGCCATAAGTGGCGAGAAATACGTGTTCCACGAGGGCAACCTTGCCTCTGCCATGCGAAGCAGTATGGCCATTCCGTCGGTGTTTACTCCTGTCAAGGTGGGCGATGCGACGCTCGTTGATGGATTCGTGGTCGATAACTATCCTGTCGATGTGGCTCGCGCCATGGGTGCCGACATTGTCATAGGTGTGGATCTTGTGTCACCAATGACCGAAGACCAACTCGCCAACAGCGCATTCGACATCATGATGCGTATGCTCGACTTCAACAGCATGGAACTCTACAAATCCAACAAAGACGACACCGACATTTATATTTCGGTCAATACCGAGGGTTATAGTGCTGCAAGTTTCTCTGCTGCCGCCATCGACTCGCTCATCGTGCGAGGCAAAGATGCAGCAATGTCGAAGATTGACGCGCTGGACAGCCTCGCTAAGGCAATCAATGCCGACCAGACTGCCCATATCGAACGCTCGCGCATCAAAGGCGTGAAATACTGTTTTGGCGACAATGATATTCACGACGAGAAATATGCCACGACCGACGAAGATATCAGAATCATCAAGACTGACAGCCTTGGAGTTATCGACTTGACGGAGACTCTGAAAAGCAGCTATCATTTCGCCAAACACGTTTTTCAGCACGGCTCGCTCAGCCTGGGCTGCCGTTTTGACAACCAGGAATATGCGGCAATGCAACTCTCGATCGATGCACGACTGCTGAGACGCAGTATGATTGACCTCAATATTTACGGACGATTAGGCTCACGGATGGTGGGAGGACTGTCGATAGCACAGATATTCAGGAACGAAGGTAAGATGGAGTCGGGATACACGTTTGCGAAAAAAGACATGACAAACTATTACAATGGCAACAGAATCGCCGACCTGAGCGACTATCATCAGCGATTCTTCATCCGTTATAAAAAAGACTATAGGAAGGTGGGCTATTCGTTAGGTCTGCGCTATGATGTTCACCGATACCGCAATCTGCTCTTCCACAAGGACGTTGCGTTTATTGCTCCTGATTTGTCGAAGGAGAAATATTTCACATATTTCGTCAAAGCTGAATACAACAGTCTCGACTCTCAGTATTTCCCTACGCGGGGAACACAGACCGAAGTAAAGGCAGAGTTTATCACGAGCAATCTCTACGAATTCCATAACTACGCGTTGTTCCCGATATTCTCGTTCAATTGGCGCACGGCGGCTTCGATCAGCAATCGATTCACGTTCATTCCTCATGCTACGGTCAGAATGCTCTGCCCTGGCGATGCTACTGTGCCTTTGGCATTATATAACTTTTTCGGAGGCTTGTATCGGGGACTGATGCAGGAACAGCAGATTGAGATGGCTGGTGTGCCTTACTTAGAGATCAGCAGCAAGAATGCCGTCAACACCGTCGGCTTCGACCTTCAGCAGCGCATGGGAGGCAACCACTTCCTTGTCGCAAGGTTTGACGGACTGTCGCTCTGCAACAACATCAACGACGCCTTCGAAAAAGAGTCGCTGTTTTGGGGTTGCAATCTCGGATACCACTATCGAAGTGTGGCAGGACCAATCTCGCTGATAGGTTCCTGGAGCAACCGCACCAAGGAATTCGGCTTCGTATTTAATGTAGGTTATTATTTCTAAATTTTTGAAGATAAAAGAAGATGAATAGCAATATGATAAATCCAAGAAACATCGAAATCAAATCATACGATTATGAATTGCCTGACGAGCGAATAGCCAAATATCCGCTGGCAGAACGCGATAAGTCGAAACTGCTCATCTGGCGTAATGGCGAGATTGAACAGAAACACTTCTTTGACCTCCCTGACCAGATTCCTGCAGGCAGCCTCATGGTGTTCAACAATACCCGCGTGATTCAGGCCCGACTGCATTTCCACAAGGAGACTGGTGCCTTGATAGAAGTGTTCTGCCTCGAACCAGAGGCTCCGCGCGACTATCAGCAGAACTTCGCTTCGGAACATGAATGTACGTGGACGTGTCTTGTGGGCAACAGCAAGAAATGGAAAGATGGAGCCCTGTCGCAGACTATTACAGTCGATGGCGAAGAGGTGATGCTGAAATGCGAGCGTACCAGCGTCAATGGTGCTTCGCAGAAGATCCATTTCTTCTGGGATAAGCCTGTGAGCTTTGCCAAGATTCTCGATGCTATAGGCGAATTGCCTATTCCGCCATATCTGAACCGCGCGACCGAGGAGAAAGACAAGCAGACCTACCAGACTGTTTATAGCCGTATCAAAGGCTCAGTGGCTGCTCCTACTGCTGGTTTGCATTTCACCGACAAGGAACTCCAGGCTCTGCGCGACAAGAATGTCGATCTGCAATATATCACCCTGCATGTGGGTGCTGGTACTTTCAAGCCTGTGAAAAGCGACACGATCGAAGGGCATGACATGCACACCGAGTTCATATCAGTGCCAAAGTCGGTGATAGTGCGTATTGCCGAACATCTCAAAAGCAGCGATTCCCCTCTTGTGGCAGTAGGAACAACTTCGGTGCGCACACTTGAAAGCCTGTATTACATTGGCAACAAGATTGCCAAGAACCCAGAGGCTCATGCCGAAGAACTGGTAGTACACCAATGGGAGCCTTACGACTTGACATACACCATGACCGAGGTCGAGGCTTTGGAACATATCATCGCCTATCTGGAGCGAAACAACATGGACAATCTCGTGACTGCCACTCAGATACTCATTGCCCCAGGATTTCAGTACCGACTAGTCAAGACCATTGTCACCAATTTCCACATGCCTCAGAGCACACTGCTGCTGCTTGTGTCGGCTTTCATCGACGGTGATTCTCTCGAAGGTCAAAACTGGCACCGCATATATCAATATGCTCTGGACAATGGTTTCCGCTTCCTGTCGTATGGTGACTCAAGTATTTTGTTCAGATAATACTGGTAATCAATAAATTTGAA
>JAEDEY010000018.1 GCA_016293065.1 Bacteroidales bacterium | reverse complement strand
ATGGTATTATATGCTTTTAGAAAATGATAAGAATCTTGACAGATTGGTTAAACTACTTTTTGTTATTTCGCTCCTTTCTTTACTGAGCATAGCTCAGGCTTTTGCTGGTATCATAAAGGGAAAGGTTGTAGATGCAGAAACAGGAGAGACGCTGATAAATGCTACGATTACTTATGCCGAAGGTAAAGGCGTTTCAACCGATATTGATGGTATGTATTCCCTGGATATCCCTAATGGCAAACGCACTCTCACCATACGCTATATCGGATACAAGACTATTGTCAGCGAGATTGTTGTGAAGGATGGCGTAGAAGTGATGGATTTCGCGCTCGAAGCCGACAATGCTACTCTTCAGGACGTGACTGTCCTGGGCGAGACACGACAGAACACCGAGTTTGCCATCGTGCGCGAACAGCAACAGGCTCATGTGTCGATGGTGAGCGTGTCTGACCAGCTCATACGCCGTACGCAGGACAAGGACGCATCGGAGGTGATACGCCGCATTCCAGGTGTCAGCATCATTGACGAGAAGTTTGTGATGGTGCGAGGCTTGTCGCAGCGTTATAACAATGTGTGGATGAATGGTGCTGCCGTGGCATCGAGCGAGGCTGACCAGCGAGCTTTCTCGTTCGATATTATCCCTTCTTCTCAGATCGATAACATGAAGGTGGTGAAATCGGCTGCTCCTGAATATCCTGCCGACTTCACAGGTGGCTTCATTATGCTCAATACCAAGGATGTTCCTTTACAGAACTCATGGAGTGTCAGCGTGGGTGGCAACTACAACACCGAGACACACTTCAAGGATCATATCTATTATGAGGGTGGTGCGACCGACTTCCTCGGTTTTGACGATGGCACACGTGGCCTGAACAATGGCATCCACACCGAACTGAAGCCGCAGGGCAATGGCTATTCGCTCACCGAAAATGGCTTGAACAACGACTGGAAGGTAAGTGCCCGCAAGCCTGTGGCCGACATGAATCTGTCGGCAAGCGTGGCTCAGCGATGGAATACTGCTTCGGGTCAGACCTTTGGCTTCAATGGAAGCATCAATTACAGCAATGCTTTCCGGACGATGACCAACAGTGCCAACAACCTTTTCGGAGCATACGATGTGACTCACGACAAGTCGAGCTATCTGCGCCGTGCCATCGACGATCAGTATAGCAACAACGTGCGTATGGGTGCAATGCTCGGCTTGGTATGGCTCTCGCCCGACAATAGCCATAGCATCAGGATGAAGCACATCTTCAACCTCCTCAGCAAGGATCGCTATACCTATCGCAAGGGCTATGATGCTCAGAGCGACTATATGGAACAGGCAGAATACTATTTCCAGAGCCGCATGACTTATAACCTCGGTCTTTCGGGCAAGCACAATCTAGGTGATGATGATTTGATCGACTGGAATCTCGGATATGTCTTTGCCAACCGCAACCTGCCTGACCGCCGCCGATACACTGTCTTCGGACAGGAAGATGGCTCCCTCGAGGTGGAGAATCTCAACGACATCAACCGTGAGTTCTCGCTCCTGAAGGAACATATCTTCTCTGCTGGCCTCAACTGGAAGCACGAGTTCAACGTCAACGACTGGCAGCCTTCGCTCAAAGTCGGCGGATATGGCGAATACCGCACCCGCAAGTACGATACCCGCTTCTTCACCTATGCATGGCCAAGCGGCCAGCTTCCACAGGACATGCGCGACCTCGATGTGCCGACTCAGCTTCTTGTCGATGGCAACTATGGCAACAATGGTCTCTACCTGCTCGAACAGGTCGATTGGAGCAACAACTATGAGGCAAACGGAACCCTCGGAAGTGGCTATGTCTCGTTGCTCCTCCCATTCTTCGACTCACGTCTTGAAGCCTACGGAGGTGTGCGCTTTGAGTCATCGCACACAGAACTCATTTCAAATACACGTCGTCAGGAGTATTCTCCGCTTTCGACCAAATACGACTACAACGACCTCTTTCCTTCGGTCAACCTCACATATCATCTGACCAAGGATCAGCAGCTGCGCCTCGCCTATGGCCGCACAACCAACCGTCCTGAGTTCCGCGAGCTCTCGACAAGCGTCTATTACGACTTCGATCTTGCTTCGAATGTCCAGGGTAATCATAATCTTCTGCCTGCCTATATCGACAATGTAGATTTAGGATGGGAGTGGTATCCTAATTCGGGCGAGGTGATCAGTCTCTCGTTCTTCTACAAGCATTTCTCCGACCCAATCGAGTGGACATATACAGTGGCAGGAGGCACCGACCTCATCTATTCATATATGAATGCCGAAGGAGCCAACAACTATGGCGTAGAGCTTGAAGTGCGCAAGCAGCTCGACTTCATCAGTTTGCCTCAGTTGTCGGTATCGCTCAACGCATCGTGGATCAAGTCGAGCGTCACCTTCCCCGAAGGCAGCCGCGAGCAGGATCGCCCAATGCAGGGACAGTCGCCTTATCTGGTCAACGTGGGCTTGTTCTACAACAGCGACTTAGGTAATCATACCGAGTCATGGAAGAAAGGTTGGACTGGTGCTTTGCTCTACAACACCATCGGCAAGCGCATCATAGGTGTCGGACGAAGCGTGGGCAGTGGCGAAACCGAAGTCCGAGTGCCCGATAGCTACGAGATGCCGCGTCATCAGGTCGATATGAACATCGGAAAGTCGTTCGGCAGACTCGACATCCGCTTGGCTTTGCGCGACATCCTTGGTCAGAAGGTGCAGTTCAAGCAGTTTGAGAATACCGCCAATGGCAAGATCGAACAAGTGACTCGCTCTTATAAGCCAGGCCGCAACATTTCTCTCTCATTGACATATAAACTTTGATATTAGATTGATAATAACCCAATTAGTGTATAAGGTATTTATACCGTTTTCTTAAACATTATTCAAAATGAAGACAAAAAGTTTTCTTTCAGTGGCACTTCTTGCCACAGCAGTAAGCATGGCTTTTACGGCATGCAGCAGTAGTGACGACGACGATCCTGTCAATGGTGGCAACGACAATCAGCCATACGTCTGGGGCACCGATGGCAGCATCAAGACCTGCGACCATCTTCTCTTCACAGCCAATGGCGAGGAAGATGCCAATGGAACAGTGATTGGCAATGGCGACAAGGAGTTCATCTTCAAGGGCGTGCAGACTCTCAAGAAGGGTACATATACAATGCGTGGATGGATCTATGTAGCTGAGGGTTCTGAGCTCACCATCGAGCCAGGCACCATCATCAAGGGCGAGAAGGAATCGGCTGCTTCGCTCATTGTAGAGCCAGGTGGCAAGCTCATCGCTCAGGGTTCGGCTTCTGAGCCTATCGTGTTCACTTCAGCACAGAGCAAGGGCAATCGCAAGCCGGGCGACTGGGGTGGCCTCATCATCTGTGGACGTGGCTCCAACAACAAGGGTGTGCTTGGTCAGCAGATCGAGGGTGGTCCTCGTACCAAGCATGGTGGCAACGATGCCGCCGACAACAGTGGCGTTTTGAGCTATGTGCGTGTTGAGTTCGCTGGCTATCCTTTCCAGAAGGACAAGGAGATCAATGGCATCACCTTCGGTAGCGTAGGCAGTGGCACACAGGTCGATCACGTTCAGGTGAGCTACACCAACGATGACTCGTTCGAGTGGTTTGGCGGCAATGTCAACTGCCGTTACCTGGTTGCCTACAATGGCTGGGACGATGAGTTCGACACCGACAATGGCTTCAGCGGCAAGGTTCAGTTTGCTCTCTCAATTCGTGACCCTCGCATTGCCGATACTTCTCAGTCAAATGGTTTCGAGAGCGACAACGATGCCGATGGCTCACTCACAGAGCCTTTCACATCAGCAGTTTTCTCAAATGTGACTTTCGTTGGTCCAATAGGCAGAGACGG
The DNA here is from genome assembly GCA_016293065.1 of Bacteroidales bacterium. Classification (GTDB taxonomy): domain Bacteria; phylum Bacteroidota; class Bacteroidia; order Bacteroidales; family UBA3663; genus Liminaster. The sequence continues at coordinate 24,237 of JAEDEY010000018.1, read as the reverse complement.
CTTTGAGAATACTCCTGACTATATCAATGGCGGTTCGGTATTCCCACAGAACGGCTCAGCTCTCGGCAAGTTCCAGTCGGCTATGCATATCCGTCGCAGCAGCCACCTCGCTTGCTTCAACTCAGTGGCTGTAGGCTATCCTATCGGCTTGATCATCGATGCAGAGAAGGGTGGTACTCAGGAATATGCCAAGGCAGGTAACCTCAAGCTTCAGAACATCTTCTTTGCAGGCATGGACATTACTGGCAGCGATGCCAACAAGCGCTATGTCGATGACCTCTATGATGCAGTAGGCAAGGCAGAGATTGATGCTTCGCAGGAGTCTTATAGTTCAACTTTCTTCAAGGCTCAGCCAGGCAACCGCCTTTTCTCTCAGGCTTCAGAGCTTAAGCTCACAGCCAAGGCAGGTCTTGCTGGCGCAGCTGATGTCGAGATGGTTCCTGCTTCTGATTCTCCTTTGCTCAATGCAGCAAGCTTCACCGATGCCTTGGTTTCTACTTGGTTCGAAAAAGTCAGCTATATCGGAGCTCTTGGCAGCAACGACAACTGGCTCGATGGCTGGACAGAGTTCGACCCTCAGAATGCCAACTACTGATGCTTCATTTTTTTCTTTTCAGATACTCATGCGTTTCAAGTGACAATCCTGACAATCTGCAGGGTTGTCACATTTTTTATTGTATGATTATAGATGTAGATTATGGCTAAAATATCCCAGTTATAAAGGATTTCACGCCATATTTAGACTTTGACTGCTATACACTTATCTCTTTGATATTCAAAAGAAAGATCAAATGATATAACAATAAAAAAAGACCCGAACTATAGCTGTTCGAGTCTTTGTAAGGTGGCGGCTTTCTACTCTCCCGCGTTGGCAGTACCATCGACGTTACAAGGTTTAACTTCTCTGTTCGGAATGGTAAGAGGTGGAGCCCTTGTGCTATAACCGCCTTATCTTAGATGTCCAGAAAAGGACTTCGTTTCTGATTTAGCGATGCAAAGGTAGTGCGATTTTCAATAACTTCCAAATCTTTGAGCCACAAAATTGGGTTTGCATCGTCTAAACAGGCGATTTGCCTTATTTTTGCATACCGCACATAGCAAATCATCTGCTGAGATAAAACTTTTCGAGAGTCCTATACGCATTTTCAAGGTCGGCATCGGCGACTTCCTTGCTCACCACGTCGATCTGCATAACAGGAGCTACATCCTGCCCATTGACAGGAGTCCACGTTGGCAAGCCCTCGCCATTTGGATTACCAGTCTTGCAGAAGTTGGCATAGAACGAGAGGAAGAGCTCGGAGATGGCAAAATCCTCTGGCTGCCAGTCGTAATACTCGTTGGTAGCAAGAGTTCCCATCGCATATTCGATGTCGGCAGAATGAACGGCACCAGGAGCGACCTGTGGCTGAGCAGCCTCGGCAGCTTTCTCTTCTTCGGTTTTCTCGCGTACTCCACCAGCAAGAGCGCCAGTCATGTTGCCCATCTTAGCCGAAACCTTTGGACGTGGGTGCATGTACTTATAGCGATAGACAGGGTTGGCTGTCTGGGCATGATAGTCGCACCACTTCCATGTCGGGAAGCCTGTGAAGAGGTCGCCAGCGAGGTTGAATCCCTTCTGCGAGAAGACATCAGCATCGGTCAGGATGCCGTATGCAGCGAAGATCTCGTCGGTCATGTCGCCGAACGTAGGACGCATCTGCGCCTTGTAGCCCTCGACAGTCGGAGCAGAAGGCACACCCTCAAGCGAGTTCCAGCCAGCGAGCAGCGGAATCTGAGCCTGTTCGCCTTTCTTGTATATGTCGTCAGGATTCTCCTTCATGAAATAGCCGTCGAGCACCACGCTTGCCATGCCAGTCGGAGGCAGCAGGTTCTGAAGGTCGTCGGCATTCATGGCACGAGCATCGGCAATAGAGTTGAATCCCTTGCTTTCGAGCAGAGCCTTGCCCTGAGCCTCGGCATCAGCCAAAGACGTTGCGCCATAAGGCATCAGCTCAGCGCCGCTCGAACCGATGGCACCGGCGAGATTGTCTTTCGAGAGAGGCGAGCACATAAGGAGCGAAACCGAGAACGAACCAGCCGATTCGCCAGCGATGTTGATGCGCTTAGGATCTCCACCGAATGCAGCAATATTATCGACCACCCACTGAATGGCAGCCACCTGATCCAGGAAACCGTAGTTGCCACTGCCTTTATAAGATGTCTCGCCCGAAAGCTCAGGATGAGCCAGGAAGCCGAACACGCCCTCACGATAGTTGGCAGTCACGCCAATCACTCCTTTCTGAGCCAAAGCAGTGCCATCATAACGAGGCTCACTGCCACTGCCAGCCATGAGTCCACCGCCATTGAAATAGATCAATACAGGCAACCCTTCCTCGACATACTGAGCTGGAGTCCACACGTTCAGGTAGAGACAGTCCTCACTGCGCGAAGGGCCGCGGAAACTCATGTCACCAAAGATATTTGGCTGCATAGGGTCATTGCCAAAGTCCTTTGCCTCGCGCACACCCTCCCATGTCTGCAATGGCTGAGGAGCCTGCCAGCGCAACTCTCCCACAGGAGGAGTAGCAAACGGAACACCAAGGAACTTCTTCACACCGTCTGCCTCAAAGCCTTCGACAACACCTGCCTGAGTCTTGACCTGAAGGGTCAACTCGGTCTTTTGTTCACCACACGACTGCATTGCGACAACCGTCACGGCAGCCAGAATCATACTGCATAGATTTTTCATAAAAGTATTATTTGTCATTGAGTACATCAACATTGTTATGAGGCGGAATGCCATCGCAAGGTCGCTGAACGACACGCGAATGAGGCGGCACGTCGTGAGTGAGCCAAATATTTCCACCTACAATAGTGTCATGGCCAATGCGGATCCTGCCAAGCACAGAAGCGTTGGAATAAATCGTGACATTGTCTTCGATGATTGGATGGCGAGGCACGTTCATCGGCTTGCCCTCTTCGTCATACTGGAAATTCTTGGCACCGAGCGTCACGCCCTGATAGAGCACCACGTGCGACCCGATGATAGCAGTCTCGCCAATCACTACACCTGTGCCATGATCTATGCAGAAATGGTCGCCAATCTGAGCAGCCGGATGAATGTCGATACCCGTCTCGCTGTGAGCCATCTCGGTGAGCATACGAGGGATGAGAGGCACGCCGAGCTGATAGAGGCAATGGGCAGGACGATAATGAAGCATCACACGGATGAGCGGATAGCAATAGACCACCTCAGCACGGCTCGCCACGGCTGGATCGTTGTGCATGGCAGCATCGACATCCATCTCGATGAGAGCGCGAATCCGGGGCATCGACTGACAAAACTCCTTGGTGATGCGCTTGGCTTCTTCGGCATCGTCGATGACGGTCGAGAGCTGTATCAGCATCATAGCCTTGAGAAGTGGTTCTGGCTGGGTGGTTGCTGGAAAGAAGTCGGGGAAGATGATTGAACGGATAAGCTCGACAATCTTCTGCAACTCATTATGTGAAGGCACATTATACATATCAAACGAAATTATCTTTCAAAAACATGCAAATTTGGAGACAAAGTTATAAATAATTTTTGTTAATTCGTCAATTATTTCCCAGAATATGTAAAAAATAGAAAATTTCTTTGATTTTGTTTTGCAAAGTCGTGTAAACCTATTATCTTTGTCACCGAAAGCCGGTAAATGTAGATCGGGAAACTCATCGTTTTACACTTACTGAGGGAAATTGTCAGCTGAAGGCGGGCTACCAGCCACAACGACGCCGTAAAGACCAGCTTGCTGAGTTGCATGGGTACCACCGGGGTGGATAGTCATTTTTTGACGAGAGGAAGATTACGGAGGCGAAACAATCCTCAAATCTTACATTATAGGAGTTTCATCACGTCCTAATGCCGGTTTTCTTTTTTACCTATTATTAGATGTTAAAAAAACAGCTACAGAGTCAATCTGCAGCTGTTTCTTTTTATTCAGCAATAAGCCAATATTAGTTGTTCTCAGGACGGAGCTGACGAACAGTGACAGCAGTCTGCCACATCTCAGACTCGCGGAGAGCCTTAAGCTCCTTCTCAAGACCTTCACGGTAGTTTGGCTTAGAGTTAGCATCGATCGAGATCTGAGCCTCGTTACCAGTCTTAACCGACTCGTAGAGCTTCTGAACTACAGGCTTGCAAGCATCGTGGAATGGACCCATCCAGTCGAGAGCACCACGCTGAGCAGTAGTAGAGCAGTTAGCATACATCCAGTCCATACCGTTCTTGGCGAAGAGTGGCATGAGCGACTGAGTGAGCTCCTCAACTGTCTCGTTGAATGCCTCAGAAGGTGAGTGACCGTTCTCGCGGAGCACCTCATACTGAGCAAGGAGGAGACCCTGGATAGCACCCATGAGCGAACCACGCTCACCAGTGAGGTCAGAAGTAGCCTCACGCTGGAAAGTAGTCTCGAACATATAGCCAGAGCCGATACCGATACCGAGAGCGAGAGTACGATCCATAGCACGGCCGGTAGCATCCTGGTAGATAGCGTAAGAAGAGTTCAAGCCACGACCCTCGAGGAACATGGTACGGAGTGAAGTACCAGAACCCTTAGGAGCAACCATGATGACATCGTAGTCGTTGCCAGGAACCACGCCAGTGCGGTCGTTCCAAGTGATAGCGAAGCCATGAGAGAAATAGAGAGCCTTGCCTGCAGTGAGGTACTTCTTCAAAGTAGGCCATACGCTCATTACTGCTGCATCAGAGAGCAAGCACATGATGATAGTAGCCTTCTCGGCTGCCTCCTCGATCGAGAAGAGAGTCTCACCTGGTACCCAGCCGTCAGAGATAGCCTTGTCGAAAGTCTTGCCTGCACGCTGGCCAACGATCACGTTGAAGCCATTGTCGCGGAGGTTCAAAGACTGGCCAGGACCCTGAACGCCATAGCCGATAACTGCAATTGTCTCGTCTTTCAAGATTTCACGAGCCTTTTCAAGAGGGAATTCCTCGCGGGTTACGACATTCTCGATAACGCCGCCAAAATTCAACTTTGCCATAATTGTAATTGTTTAAAAGTTATAATATCGTTGATTTCTTTATTGTTTCTGCAATTTACTTCGCTCTCATCGTCAATTTGCCTCGCGTTCCTCCTCACGCTTGGTGAGGTACTGGTCGAGACGCTCGATGCACGAACGAGTGATGGCGATGCGGCCAGAACGGGCGAACTGGAGCACGCATCCCTTGGCATTGAGCTGCTGGAAGAGCGACATAACCTCGGCAGTGATGCCTGTCTTGACCACGGTGGTATAGGTCGGATTGACCTCGACCATCTGAGCCTCGTGGTGACGCACTATGCGCGAGATGTCGGGATCGGCAAGCACCATAGGCGTAGAGAGCTTGAGCAGCGAAGTTTCGTTGATGAAGATCTCCTGATCGACGAAGCAGTTGGCCTGGAGCACGTCGATCTTCTTCTCGATCTGCTTGACCAGCATCTCTGCCATCTCCTGCTTGCAATAGCATGTGATGGTGTATTTATGCACGCCCGGAGTGCTCGATGCGCAGACATTCAGGCTCTCGATGTTGACCTGACGGCGAGTGAACACAGCCGTGATCTGATTGAGGATACCGGCGAAGTTCTCGGAATAGATGATGAGCGTATAGAGAGTCAAGCCCTCGTGGTTGCTGCTGAGCAATGCGCCCTCGCGGCCAGCTGTTGCCGGACGCACCACGGCGTTCTTGCTGAAAGTCTCGACCTGAGTGCCAGGCTTGGTGTCCTCTTCGAGAGTAGCCAGACGCTCACGCTGCAGGTTCTTCTCATACGAGTTGCGATCGACGGCAGCAGCAGCCTGAACAGCAGCGAGAAGCGCGTCCTGAGCCTGCTGCTCGTTGCATCGCCTGTCGCAGGTGTTGCAGTCGCCACACTCGGCAGCGCCGTATTTTTGATTATTATCGTTCATTTCTGTTTCTGTTATTTCTTACTTTTCACTTCACCTCGAGCAGCATCTCATCGACATTGCCGCCTGGAGGAGTCATAGGCAGGATATTCTCTTCCTCGAGCACTGCACACTGCAGCAGGTATGGACCCTTGGTGTCGAGCATCTCGCGGATGGCTGCATCGAGGTCCTTGCGATCGACCACTGTGCGGCATGGGATGCCATAGCCCTTGGCAATCAGCTCGTAGTCGGGATTGACCATCGGTGTGAACGAATAGCGCTTGTCGAAGAACATATATTGCCACTGGCGCACGTTGCCAAGATAGTTGTTGTTGAGGAGGATCATCTTCACAGGACACTGCTGCTCCATGATTGTGCCAAACTCCTGAATGGTCATCTGGAGTCCGCCATCGCCCGCAAACATACACACCGTGCGGTCGGGAGCACCGAATGTTGCACCGATGGCAGCAGGAATGGCGAAGCCCATTGTGCCGCAGCCGCCCGAAGTGACCACCGAACGAGGCTTGGTGAACTTGAAGTAACGGCAGGCGAACATCTGGTTCTGACCCACGTCGGTCACCATGATGGCTTCGTTGTTGGTTGCCTCGCTCACCTTGCGCACCACCTCTGGCATGAGCAGTGGACCCTCGGTTGGATAGAGGGCTGGCTCTATTACCTTATTATATTCTTTCTCGGCGTATGGCTTGAAGCCCGCAATCCACGAGTCGTGCTTTGCGCTATCGACCAACGGGAGAATCTCTGCCAACGTCTGCTTGCAGTCGCCCATGACAGCCAGGTTGACCTTGACGTTCTTGTCGATTTCCGATGGGTCGATTTCGAAATGTATGATCTTGGCCTGCTTTGCGTAGGTCTTGAGATTGCCTGTCACACGGTCGTCGAAGCGCATACCGATGGCGATGAGCAAGTCGCACTGGTTGGTCATCACGTTAGGCGCGAGGTTGCCGTGCATACCGAGGCGACCCATGTTGAGCGGATGGTCGCTTGGCGCAGCCGAGAGTCCGAGGAAGGTCTGTCCGAATGGGATCTGAGCCTTCTCGCAGAGATCGAGCAGCTGCTTTTGAGCACCAGCGAGCTCTACGCCCTGACCCACGAGGATGAATGGCTTGACCGACTCGTTGATCATCTGTGCTGCCTTCTCGATTACGCTCGGCTCGCACTGTGGCACTGGCTTGTAGGAACGGATGAAATCGACCTTCTGAGGCTCGTATTCGAACATTGCCGTCTGGGCGTTCTTGGTGAAGTCGAGCACCACAGGACCAGGGCGACCCGACTTGGCGATATAGAAGGCGCGAGCCACAGCCCATGCGATGTCTTCGGCACGGCGTATCTGGTAGTTCCACTTGGTGATTGGCTGAGTCACGCCCACCACATCGACCTCCTGGAAAGCGTCGGTACCGAGCAGCGAAGCTCCTACCTGACCGCAGATCACCACGAGAGGAGTCGAATCGACCATTGCGTCAGCCACGCCGGTGATGGTGTTCATGGCGCCAGGACCCGAGGTCACGATGACGCATCCCACCTTGCCACTCACGCGGGCATAACCCTGAGCCGCATGCACTGCACCCTGCTCATGACGCACGAGTATGTGATTGAGAGTTTTCTTATGATCATAGAGAGCATCGTAGGTAGGCATGATGGCACCTCCTGGGTAGCCAAAGAGAATATCTACACCTTCGTGCTCCAGCGAGCGCATCAGCGCTTCTGCACCACTAATCTTTTCTGCCATTATTCAATGATTCTTACGCCGCCTTTGTCGGCCGATGATACTGACTGTGCGTAGGCGCGGAGAGCCTTGCTTACGACACGATTGCGCTTGAGAGGCTGCATTGGTCGAGCCTCAAGTTCCTCGTCCGAGAGCTTCACGTTGATCGAACGAGATGGGATGTCGATGACGATGATGTCGCCGTCCTTGATCTTGCCGATGGCACCGCCTGAAGCTGCCTCAGGTGAGATATGTCCGATCGAGAGGCCAGAAGTACCGCCCGAGAAACGGCCGTCGGTGATGAGAGCACATTCCTTGCCCATGTGCATCGACTTGATATATGATGTCGGGTAGAGCATCTCCTGCATGCCAGGGCCGCCCTTAGGACCTTCGTGGGTGATTACTACGCAGTCGCCCTTCTTGACCTTTCCGCCGAGGATGCCTTCGCAAGCATCTTCCTGCGAGTCGAACACCACTGCCGGGCCTTCGAAGTGCCAGAGCTCTGGAGCCACACCAGCTGTCTTGACCACGCAGCCGTCCTTGGCGATGTTACCGAAGAGCACAGCCATGCCACCGTCCTTGGTGTAGGCATGTTCGATGTCGCGGATGCAGCCGTTCACACGGTCGGTGTCGAGCGATGGCCACTTTGTGTCCTGCGAGCCCATCTTGGTCGAGAACTTACCTGCCGGGGCTGAAGAGTAGATGCGCATTGCCTCTGGGTCGATGCTCTCGCCTGTGATGCTGTATTTCTTGATGTCCTCGCCAAGTGTTGCGCCATTGACGCGCTTGCAGCTGAGGTCGAGCAGGTCGCCCTTGGCAAGTTCGCCGAGGATGCCGAGGATGCCGCCTGCACGGTTCTCCTCCTGAATGCTGTACTTCTGCCAGTTTGGAGCGAGCTTGCAGAGGAATGGCACCTTGCGCGAGAGAGCGTCGATGTCCTGCATCTTGAAGTCAACGCCAGCCTCCTGAGCTACGGCAAGCAGGTGGAGCACTGTATTGGTTGATGCGCCCATGGCAATGTCGAGTGTCATAGCGTTGAGGAATGCTGCGCGAGTTGCGATGCTGCGTGGGAGCACGCTCTCGTCGCCGTCCTCATAATATGCCAAGGCGTTCTTCACGATGAGTGCAGCAGCATCCTTGAAGAGCTGGATGCGGTTGACGTGAGTGGCAAGGATCGAGCCGTTGCCTGGCAGTGAGAGGCCGATAGCCTCGGTGAGTGAGTTCATTGAGTTGGCAGTGAACATGCCCGAACAAGCGCCGCAACCAGGGCATGCTGAATGTTCAACCTGGTCGAGCTCCTCGTCGCTCACTGTAGGGTCGCCACCCTTGATCATGGCAGTGATGAGGTCGGCATTCTCGCCGTTCCACTTGCCAGCCTCCATCGGACCACCGCTCACAAAGACAGCAGGGATATTGAGGCGCATGGCAGCCATGAGCATACCAGGAGTGATCTTGTCGCAGTTTGAGATGCAGATCATCGCATCTGCCTTGTGTGCGTTGCACATGTATTCAACCGAGTCGGCAATGATGTCGCGCGATGGGAGCGAATACAACATTCCGTCGTGACCCATGGCAATACCGTCGTCGATGGCGATAGTGTTGAATTCGGCAGCATAGCAGCCAAGCTTCTCGATCTCGGCCTTGACGATCTGACCAATCTCGTGAAGGTGAGTGTGACCAGGGACGAACTGTGTAAACGAATTGACGATAGCGATGATTGGCTTGCCAAACTGCTCGCGCTTCATACCATTGGCTACCCAGAGGGCACGTGCACCTGCCATGCGGCGACCTACGGTAGTCTGAGCACTTCGAAGTTGAATTTTCATATCTGTCTATTATATTTTTTGATTCTACATAACCACAATTTCCTGAGCGATAAACGGGACTCGAACCCGCGACTTTCGGCTTGGGAAGCCGACGCTCTACCAACTGAGCTATTATCGCAATATCACTCACCCTCTTTCGGCTTGCGTAAAAAAGTATGCAAAGATAAGCAAAATTTTCAATTTGTTCAATTTCTAATGATATAAATTGCGTTTTATCACATAAAAATGCCAATTTTTTACATATTGTTTGCCAAAGTGGTCAAGAAATGAAGTCTATATTGCAAAATTTCAAAGATCGTGTCTGTCAATAGCAAGTGGCCAGTTCGATATTGACGGTGCAAAGATAAGCATAAAAAAATAGTGCCCGTCCGTATTTGTCCGTATTTGTCCGTTTTAGTTATTTTTTTTCAAAATTTTTTTTGGGACAAATCCATTCAGCATTTTCCAGGGCAGAACACATCGCGGTGTCAAAGTGTCAAAGTGTCAAAGTGTCAAACTGATTTCGGGCGACCAAAATTTCCGCTAATAAATAATATATTTAAATATATTAATTATTAGAGCTCAAATGACACTTTTTCTTTTGAGTTTGACACTTTGACACTTTGACACTTTGACACCAATCTATTTATCAATATGCTGATTTTCAGTATGTTAAAAACATGATTACATAGAGAATTATGCTTATAGGCAACAATTTTTGCTGAAAATTCCATTGATTTTCGCGATAAAATTTCAGTTTTTGAGCCATTTTTCACTGATTTCACCTTAAAATCACCTTCATTTCCCTTATGAAAAAAGGGTGTTTGTAAGGCAAAAATAAGGGGAAAATGATGAAAAACAATGAAAAAATATGGAAAATCTGTAAAAATTTGCAGAATTTTGAGCATTGCCATAAACATAAAAAAAACGGCTGGAAACCCAACCGTTTAATATGTAATGATGTGATTTTCAACATCAAGCTTATGCATCAGCTGTTGATCAGTCGGGCCATCATATTGACCATCTTGAGAGCAGCTTTTGCGCTTTGAACACCCTGATTTTCGTCGCTTTCAGCCAATTTACGAGCATTTTCGAGCGTGTCAGCCAACAAAATTCCGAAGATAAATGGGCTGTCGCTATGGAGATTGAGGTGAGTATAGCCATCGGTGACGCTGCGGCAGATGCAGTCGAACTGAGGATTATCCTCCTTGACTTCGCATCCGAGCATTATGACAGCGCTCGACTCCTGTACCATGCTCATCTGTCGTGCAGCAAACGAGAGCTCCATTGTCTTGGGCACGTGGCTCACGCAGATATCGCTTTCCGAAACTCCGCATTGCTGGAGAGTCTCGATAGCACTCTTGAGCAACGCACTTGTAATCTCTTTGTGTCGGTCAGACACGACTATGCCGATACTGGCATCTGTAATGTTCGCGGGGTTTTCCGCGACGGGATCAGGTTTCATATTCCTAAATAAAGATACTGTTTTTATTGTACGCGTACGATATACTTGTCGATCGACTGGCCGATGCTTGTCTCGAACCAGTTGTCACGGATGCTCTGATAAACCTTGAGAGCAGCAGCATTGTCGCCAGCAGCCTCGTAAGCAAGACCGGCCTTCTTGAGGTAGAGAGGTGTAAACTCGGCATTGTTGGCAGCCTTGGCAGCCTTCTCGAATGTCTTGGCAGCCTCGACGTTGTTGTCCATGTTGACATAGCAGTCGCCGAGAGCGCAGAGGATAGCAGGAGCAATCACATTGTCGCTGCCCGAATAAGACTTGAGCAGAGCCACAGCCTCCTGGTCGTTGCCGAGGTTCTTCTGGCAGAGACCGGCATAAGCCTTAGCGAGGTTGCCTGCATTGGTCGAGCCATACTCACTGATTACTGCCTCGAAGCCCTCAAGTGCCTGCTCGTAATCGCCGGCATCGAAGAGGAACTGAGCAGAGTAGATTTCCTTCTCAGCCTTCTCGTTGCTGTTGGTCTTGAAGTAGTTCCAGCCCCAGCCGGCAGCCACTACCAATACAATAGCGATGAGAGCATACATGATGTTCTTCTGATTCTTCTCGAGCCAAAGCTCTGACTTTGAAATTGCGCCGTCAACTTCTGCAACGGTGTTGTCCACTTTCTTGTTGTTATTTGCCATTTTTATTTAGTTTTATTAAATTTCACGCTTATTTAGCTGTGCAAAATTACAACAAATACTGAATTTGACAACATTTTCGGCCGAAATTTCATCTTTTATATACAAATATCTTACTTTTTGATTAACTTTGCCAACCATAAATACGAACTTAAGGCAATGAAACTCGAACATTTGACCATAGTAAACTACAAAAATATCCGCGAGGCAGACCTCGATTTTTCGAGGAATGTGAACTGTCTGGTGGGCAACAACGGCATGGGCAAAACCAATCTGCTCGATGCGATTTACTATATGTCGTTCTGCAAGAGCTTCAACAACGTGACCGACTCGCAAGTGATCAGCCACGGCGAGGAATACTTCATGCTGAAGGGGCTGTATGAGCTGAACGGAATGGAGGAAGACATACAGTGCGGCTACAAGTCGAAGTCGAAGAAGTCGTTCAAGCGCGGCGGCAAGGAATACAAGCGACTGTCGGATCATATCGGGCTTCTGCCCATCGTGATGCTCACACCGTCGGACAGCATCCTGCTCACTGGTGGCAGCGACGAGCGGCGCCGTTTCATCGACATGGTCATCTCGCAGTTCAACAAGCCTTATCTCAACGCGCTGATCCGCTACAACGGAGCATTGCAGCAGCGCAATATCCTCCTCAAGCAGGACCCGCCATGCACCGACATGAGCCTGTTCAGCATCTGCGAGGAACAGATGGACTTCTACGGCCAGCAGATCTATGCCGCCCGCAAGTCGTTTGTCGAGGAGTTCACGCCTGTGTTCCAGGAGTTCTACCATAAGATCTCGCTCAACCGCGAAGAGGTCTCGCTGACCTATACCTCGCATTTCGACAACGGTTCGCTCATACCTCAGCTCAACGAGGTCAGGAGCCGCGACATGGCACTCGAATACACCACACGCGGAGTTCACAAAGACGACCTCGTGATGATGATAGGCGACCACGCAATGAAGCAGACGGGCAGCCAGGGGCAGAACAAGACTTTCCTCGTCACGCTGAAGCTCGCCCAGTTCGACTTTTTACGACGAATGGGCGACACCACTCCTATCCTACTGCTCGACGACATCTTCGACCGACTGGACGGTGACCGCGTGGAGCAGATCATCAAGCTTGTGGCTTCGTCGCGCTTCGGGCAGATCTTCATCACCGACACCAATCGCGAATACATCGACCGTATTATCGGACAACTCTCCGACTCGTACAAATTATTTGGCGTAAAGAATGGTGAATACAACATTTTATCTGAGAAATAATGGAACGACAAGACGCACAATCGATAGGCGAAATACTCAATCAGTACTTCAAGATCAACCAGATTCAGAACCACGCCTTTGGTGAGAAAATTGCCTCGATATGGCAAGAGAGTCTTGGCAACGACATCACTCTCGCCACAAGCAGGATATTCCTGCAAGGGGGATATTTGTTCGTAGAACTAAGTTCGCCATCGCTCAAAACCGAACTGATGATGCAACGCACATTCATCAAGAACACCCTGAACAAGAAACTGGGCAACGAGATAATAAAAGAAGTGGTCATAAGATAATAAAACCGTTATTTCTGCGTTAATACTATATGCGCAGTGTTCTATTCTCGATATTCATGCTATGCTCGGTCTTTACACTTGTAAAGGCACAGAGCGTCATTCTCCAGGGCAAGGTGACCGACGAGGTCGGCTCGCCGATGGACATGGTGCACATACGCCTGTCGAAAGGCAGCATAGGCACGCTGTCGAACTTCAAGGGCGAATATGAGCTGCGTGTGGGAAAGAGCGACACTCTGCGCGTCATATTCACGTCGCTCGGCTACAAGAGAGTCGAGAGGGTGGTGAGCACCAATGTCGAGGGCAACGGGCGAGTGAGCCTCAACGTGCAGATGCAGCCCAACACTGCCGTAATACAGGACGTGGAAGTAGTGGCACGGCAACGCAACAACGACGGCGTGGAGAAGATAGAGGCCAAAAACATCAGGCACACGCCGACGGCTTCGGGCAACGCCGTGGAAGACATGATAGGCACCATGGCTGGCGTGACCATGAACAACGAGATGTCGTCGCAGTATTCGGTGCGTGGCGGCTCGTTCGACGAGAACCTCATCTATGTCAACGGCATAGAGGTCTATCGTCCGCAGCTGATCAGAAGCGGCCAGCAGGAGGGTTTGTCGTTCATCAACTCGTCGATGGTGGGCTCGATTGGCTTCTCGACAGGCGGCTTTGCTCCAGAATACGGAGACAAGATGTCGTCGGTGCTTGACATCACCTACAAGCGGCCAGAGCGTTTCGAGGCAGAGGCTAATGTCAACCTGATGGGCGCGTCGGCTTCGGTTGGACAAAGCACTAAGCGATTCTCGCAGCTCCACGGAATACGCTTCAAGCGTAACACGTCACTGCTCTCTTCGCTCGAAACCAAGGGCGAATATGACCCAAGGTTTTTCGACTATCAGACCTTTCTCACCTACGACCTTAACGATAATTTTTCGGTAAGTTTCCTCGGCAACATCGCCACCAATCGCTACAGATTTACACCAAAAACCCGCGAGACTTCGTTTGGCACAATGGAAAACATGAAGAAATTTATGGTGTATTTCGATGGACAGGAGCGCGACAAATTCGACACATATTTTGGTGCTATTACTCTTAATTATAAAGGGTTACACAACACCGACCTACGACTACTCGCTTCGGCATTCAAGACAGACGAAGAAGTGACCTACGACATCTCGGGCGAATACTGGCTCGACAATGCAACCGAGGGCGGACAAGGCTCGTTGGGCGTGGGAGCCTACCACGAACATGCCCGCAACTATCTCGACGCTTCGGTGGTGGCTGTTTCGCTCAAGGGCACGACTCAGATCGGGCACAACAAAATCAGCTATGGCGTGGGACTCAGAGGCGAATACATCACAGACCGCATTGCCGAATGGGAACGGCGCGACTCGGCTGGCTACACCTTGCCCCACGTCGATCAGCAGGTCAACATGGTCTATAACCTGCACAGTTTCTACGACAACGTCACTACCAAGTATGAGGCTTTTGTGCAGGACAACTACGGCTGGAACGCCCTTGGCGGACGCTTCTACCTGGTGGCTGGCTTGCGCTTGCTCTACTGGACTTACAACCGCGAAGCCTTACTTTCGCCTCGCGCTTCGCTTGCCTACACGCCCGACAGCAAACCAGGGCTGACACTGCGCTTGGCAACAGGAATATACTCGCAATCGCCTTTCTATAAGGAGTATCGCAAGAAATATATCGATGCCAACGGCAACTCGATGATAGTGATGAACCCCGACATCAAGTCGCAACGCTCGGTGCAGGTGATTGCCGGAGCCGACTATACGTTCTCGGCCTACAACCGCCCGTTCAAGCTTACGGCCGAAGCCTATTACAAGAACATCTCAGACTATGTGCCTTACACCGTCGATAACGTGCAGATACGATACCTCGGCTACAACAACGGCTCGGCATTCAGCACTGGCATCGACATGAAACTCTTTGGCGAGTTTGTCGAGGGCACCGACTCGTGGCTCAGCCTCTCGCTGAATCGCTCGCAGGAGAAATTCGACCGCTTGACAACATCGCGCCCAACTGAGCAGCGTTACAGCATCGGCTTGTTCTTCAGCGATTTCTGGCCAGGCAACGACAGCTACAAGGTGTTTGTGAGAGGCGTGATGAACGACGGACTCCCCACCTACTCGCCACTCGGAGGCAGAGAGTCGGGAATGTTCCGCACCCCTGCCTACAAGCGCATCGACATCGGCGCATCGCGCGTGTGGAACGCCGACAACTGCCGTTTCATGAGCCGCGGCCGCTGGAACAACGTCAAGGAGATGACCTTGGGCATAGACGTATTTAATATAATGGACTTCGACAACGTCAACTCCTATTACTGGGTTACTTCGGTCGATAACATGCAATATGCCGTGCCCAACTACCTCACTAGCCGTATGTTATCGATAAGTCTCAGTATCAAACTGTAAGTTCTTTTTCTGAAACTCAACAAAAATTGACGCATTATTTGTTTCTTCAATCAAAAAGCACTACCTTTGCACGAAAATTTAACAGATTATTTGCATTATTAACGATTATGAAGAAACTATTAGCTACTATCGCCATTACTTGCATGGTATGTGCTGCTTGGGCAGAAGAACCAGCAGAAGAAACTAAACACTGGACAAAAAACGGCAATGCTTCACTCCAGTTCACCCAGGGTTTTGTGTCGAAAAACTGGTATAAGGGTGGCGAGAGCAACTTTGCACTGCTCGCTACAGGCGACTATACCTTTAACTACAAGCGCAATAAATTCGCGTGGGACAACAAGATCGAAGCCAAACTCGGCTTTATTACCACTCCTTCCGACGAGTACCACTCATATATG
The DNA here is from genome assembly GCA_016293065.1 of Bacteroidales bacterium. GTDB lineage: Bacteria > Bacteroidota > Bacteroidia > Bacteroidales > UBA3663 > Liminaster. The sequence goes on along the minus strand of JAEDEY010000018.1, from coordinate 8,295 downwards.
ACCAACAACGACCTCCTGAAATGGACAACCAAGTTGGGCTATCAGGCTTCGGAAAACTGGTATTACACCATTCAGGGCATTGGCGAGACACAGTTTGTGGCTGGCTATAAGTCGAATGTCGAGCAGAAGACATCCAAGGCATTCAACCCTGCCTATCTCAACCTCTCGACAGGTATGGACTATAAGAAAGAGACCGAGAATGTCAAGTTCTCCTGCTTCATCGGTCCTTTTGCCTATAACCTCAAGTTCATCGGCGACCCATTGCGCGGTGACGAGGCTAACCCTAAGGGCGAGATCGACGGCTCACAGTTCGGCTTGCAGTGGGGCGACTTCAATCTCTACGACCTCGGCGCAAGTGCCAAGGCTACCTTGACATGGAAGGTCTGCAAATACGTCACCTGGAACTCTCAGGCTACTTATTTCTCGCCTCTCTACAAGAGTGGTGCCAACTACAAGGACAATGGCTACACATTGGTCGATTGGGAGAACACCTTCGATATGCCTCTCAACAAGTTCTTCTCGACCAAGGTTTATACTCACCTCCGCTTCGACGACTCTGCTCCTGCCAAGTTTGGCAACTGGGGATATTTCCAATTCACAGAGCTCCTCAGCTTCGGTATCAGCTATAACTGGTAATCACGACTCATCATGGGCGAAAGTATCTTAGGTATAATCGACAGAGCCAACTACTACCTCTGGACCTATGTGGTGGTGACACTTCTCGTGGCATGTGCTCTCTATTTCACGCTCAAGTTGAAGGGCGTGCAGTTCAGCATGATTGGCGAGATGGTCAAGCTCCTTACCCAATCGGGCGACGTAGCGCCAACCACCGAGGAGGCGGGCTGCAGCGCTCAGGACAATGCATCTACTAAGAAAAGGAAACACGTCAACAGTTTCCAGGCTTTCGCCATCTCGCTTGCCAGCCGAGTGGGCACTGGCAATCTTGCAGGCGTGGCTTCTGCGATTTTCATCGGCGGACCGGGAGCCGTGTTCTGGATGTGGCTGATGGCATTTCTTGGCTCTGCCACGGCTTTTGTCGAAGCGACGTTGGCACAGATCTACAAGAAACGAGGCGACGACGCCTTCTATGGCGGACCAGCCTATTACATGGAACAAGGACTGCACAAACGCTGGTTTGGCATCATCTTTGCCGTGCTCATCACCATGACGTTCGGCCTTGCCAACCAGATGGTGCAGAGCAATACCCTGTGTACAGCCATCTCCGACACCTGTCAGGTCAACATTGTCTGGGTCGGCATAGTGCTCACCATTGCCACACTGATCATCATCTTCGGTGGCGTGCAGCGCATCTCGCGCTTCTCTGCCATCATTGTGCCTATGATGGCTGTGGGATATGTGATCATCGCCTTTGTGGTCATTGCCATCAACATCACCTCTATCCCCGACATCATTGCCCTGATCATCAACAATGCCTTTGGCTTCAACCAGGCAATGGGCGGAGCAGTGGGTATTGCCATCCTGCAAGGCGTCAAGCGCGGCCTGTTCAGCAACGAGGCCGGCGAGGGCAGTGCTCCGAATGCAGCAGCCACGGCGCATATCACACACCCCGTGAAACAAGGCTTGCTGCAGTCGCTCGGAGTCTTCACCGACACCTTGCTGATTTGCACCTGCACGGCTTTCATCGTGCTCATTGCAGGTCTCTACAACGGTGATGCCGATGGCATAGTGCTCACTACCCAGTCGCTCGAAGCCGAGATAGGACCTGTTGGCCGATATTTCATCACGGCTGCGATATTCTTCTTCGCCTACAGTTCGATCATCGGCAATTACTTCTATGGCGAGACCAATATACGCTTTGTGACCAACAAGCCGCAAGCGGTGTTCCTCTTCCGCATCTTCAATGGTGGTGTTGTGCTTGCTGGCGCGTTTATGACCCTGCAAGAGACATTCTGCATTGTCGATCTCCTCATGGGACTCATGACGATATGCAACCTCATCGCCATTACGCTGCTTGCCAAGAAGACTTTCGTCTTGCTCGACGACTACAAGGCTCAGCGCAAGGAGGGCAAAGACCCAGTGTTCCACAAGTCGATCCTCACTGCCGACGAGGCAAAGGATATCGAGTGCTGGGACTGATGTCTTTTCGCTTTCTCACACCTACAATAACCCATTAACACCTCACACTCTTGCATCGATTCATCTTCTGGGGAATCATAATCCTCGTTCTGCTCATTGTCGCAGCAATCATCGACCAGGCGTTCTATCGCTTGGTGCGGCTCTTTGTCGATAAGCATACGGCTCTCATCATCCGACTTGTGACAGCCATTGTCGTGATTGCCGGCATCGTCGGCTCGGTGCTTTGGGGCAGATATGTCACTCGCCTTAGGCTCGATGTCAGCCAAGCCGAGCTTGTCAGCCAGCGCGTGCCATCGGCATTCGACGGATTCAAGATTGCTCATATCAGCGACTTCCATCTCGACTCGTTCGACAAGAATAAGGAAATGGGCTTTGTCGAAGAGATAATAGACCGAATCGCCAACGAGCAGCCCGACATTGTCTGCTTCACTGGCGATCTGGTCACTGTACGTTCGGCTCAAGCTATTCCATACCGAAGGTTGCTGCATAAGCTGTCGGCATCGGGCATTCCTGTCTATAGCGTTATGGGCAACCACGACTATGCCGACTATGTGTGGGAGTTCGACGAGTCGCGCCGGCTTGCCGATCGCGATTCGCTGCGTCATTTGATGAGTGAGGCAGGATGGCGAATGCTCGACAACGAGAGTGAATGGCTCTACCGAGGCTCAGACAGCCTGCTTGTTGCTGGTGTCGAGAACATCGGCGAGCCACCTTTTTCGGTCTATGGCGACCTTGGCAAGGCTCTCGAAGGCAACTATGCCGACAATGTCTTCACCATCCTACTCAGCCACAACCCGACGCATTGGCGAAGCGAGGTCTTGCCCAACACATCAATCGACCTCACACTCTCTGGTCACACCCACGCCATGCAGTTTCGCATAGGCTCGTGGTCTCCTTCGAAATGGAAATATCCAGAGTTTGCCGGACTATATCGCGAAGGGCTCCAGTTCCTGAATGTAAATACAGGATTAGGAGGTGTCGGTCCTAAAATAAGAATTGGAGTGAAACCTGAAATCAACATTATCACATTAAAGAAACAAAAGTGAAACAAATGGGTGGTTAGGTTATTTTTTTAATTCATCGGCACATAATGACTAAAGTTGCCGTACCAGGACTCGAACCCAGACTAAGAGAACCAGAATCTCGCGTGCTACCATTACACCATACGGCAAAAAAAAGAGTTGCCCCACCGAGACTCGAACTCAGTCAAACAGAACCAAAATCTGGTGTGCTACCATTACACCATGGGGCAATCAACCAATCAGAATCCTCTGATTTATGTTTTGCGAGCGCAAAGTTAATGCTTTATTTTGACATTTCCAAATAAAAATTGAAAAAACTTGCATAATCACTCGATAACGAGCTGTTCTAAGTCCTGTTCGGCAAGGGCTTCGAGTTCATTGACAATAAAATCGCAGATTTGTTCGCAGCCATTGACTATCTCCATATATAACACGCCACTCTGGAATGAATAATAACCTGCCTGAATATTGCCAATGTTCTGGTCGCGGAAGAGATTACGGAGGTTGTTGACCAGATCTTCCTGATTGTAGATACGATACATATCCGACTGTGTCAATTCTCTTTTTTTCAGCAATTGCACCATCAGGGACATTGTCTCTTGGGTGAGCTCCAGCATTCGGTCGATATTGTTGTTCTGCATCTTTATAAAGACAACACCTGTCTCTTTACAGCGCAGCACAGCACGTGCTATCTTGTAGCAGCTGTCGCCAATGCTCTCTAATTCACAGACCACCTTATACAACGAAAGAACTCGCGATGCGACTTGTTCAGAAAGCGAAGAGCGATCGACGGAATTGAGATACCTGACTATCTCTAATTCCAGACGATCGGTAATCTTCTCGTTTCGTTCGATGCGGGTGAAGGCATGGCTGAAAGCATCACTGTTTTTCGGCATGTGGATGAAGTCGATTGTATATTGCAACATAGTCTGGCAACGTTCGCCAAACAAGACTATCTCCTTCTGCGCCTCTTCTAACGACAATTCTGACGTAGATAGGATTCCGCCATGAATGAAACTCAAATGCACTTCCTCGTCGTCTTCATTGGTGACAGGCACCAATACTTGCAGCAAACGACTGATCTGAGGAATAAAGCCAATGAGCAACACTGAGGTGACCAGATTGAAGAGCGTATGGAACAAAGCTATGCAGAATGCCAGGAAAACAGGGGAAACAGCTTGGCCTTCTGCCGACAACAGCATATTGGAGATAGGAAATACGAGAAATATTGCCCACAACATTCCCACAAGATTGAAAATAAGATGAGCATAGGAAGCACGTCGGGCAGAAACATTGGCCTCGCTTGAACCAAAGATCGGTGTCAATGTAGTGCCCACATTATCGCCAATGACCAAAGCTGATGCCATTGGGAAAGATAGCCAGCCTGATGCACACATGACCATGGACAGAATTATGGTGGCTGCCGACGACTGGACAAGGATTGTGAACAATATGCCGATGACTACAAATAAAAGGACTGACAATATTGACCAACTCGAAAGGAGCTCAATAATGGAATATGCCGATGGATAATCGGACGGCTCGGGCATATATTCGATGAACAACGTGAAGCCTAAGACCATCAGCGCTATGCCAACGAGAATCTCGCCGACTGGCTTGCGTCGGGCATGTCCGGAAAAGAAAAAGGGCACGCCAAACAGGACAAGGGGAATGGCGAGATAGCCAATAGGGACATAATAGCCAAATAGGGCTACAATCCATGCCGTGATGGTTGTGCCCACATTCGCGCCCATGATGAATGCTATCGACTGAGGTAGAGTCAGCAATCCAGAACTGACAAAGCCTACTGCCATCATGATAGCAGCAGAAGAAGACTGAATGAGCGATGTGATCCAGTCTCCAAACCAGAAACCCGCTATGCGATGGTTGGTGAGATTGCGCAACGATGCTCTCATCTGAGAGCCAAACATCTTGAGAATACCTTCACTCATCACCGTCATACCATAAAGGCAGAGCGAAATTCCTCCTAACAGAGTCAATATGACAAATACGGCTTGTCCCATAAACTATTTGTTCTATTATGTTGCAAATTTACAAAAAATAAACAAACAAAAGACCTATTTGCTCAAATTTTATATAATAGAACTTAAAAAATGAGCATATTTTGTGGAAGTTATTAAAAAATCACTAACTTTGAAGTCCAATACAAAATACTATTATTATGGGCATCAAGAAAAGATTCTTGGCGGAAGCTTCAAGCAACGTTTTCCGCCTTCGCCATACAGCTGACAACTTAAATAAGATTATTGAGTCGGGACACATTGGAGATCTGATTAGAGTGACAGAGGCTCTGCAAGAGAAACAATTAGCTCGCATAGCCGAAGATATCTGCTCTCGTCCTTTTGTCAGAGTGGTGCTGTTGGCAGGACCTTCTTCAAGTGGCAAGACTTCGACTTCGAAACGTCTGGCTGTACAGCTTATGACCAACATGAAGCTTCCTGTGGCATTGTCGATGGACAACTGGTTTGTCAATCGAGACTGCACGCCTCTTGACGAATTCGGAGAGAAAGATTTCGAGTCTATTCATGCTGTCGATCTTCCTCAATTCAACAAGGATATTCAAATGCTGATTGATGGGAAGGAAATCAAACTACCTACCTATAATTTTCAAACAGGCAAACGCGAATATCGAGGAGACACCCTCAAGATTAACCCTGATGCGATATTGATCATTGAGGGTATTCATGCGCTGAATCCAATTCTTACCGACCAGTTGCCCGAAGATTACAAATACAGAATCTTTGCTTCGCCTATCAGCCAGATTGCCTTGAATGATGAGGAATTCATCCCTACCTGCGACAATAGACTATTGCGCAGAATAACAAGAGACAGCCAGACTCGCAACAAAACCGCACAGCAGACTATCGAGAGTTGGCCATCTGTGCGTCGTGGCGAAGAGAAATGGATTCTTCCTTTCCGTGGCAATGCAGATGCCATCTTCAACACTGCTATGATCTATGAGCTTGCTGCTATTAAAGAAAAGGCTGAGTCGCTATTAAAAGAAGTGCCTGAATCTGCTTCTGTTTACGAAGAAGCGCAAAGATTACTTGGCTATCTCGCTCACTTCATGGCTATTACCGACGATGAGATTCCACGCACATCACTGCTTCGCGAATTTATCGGAGGCTCGGTATTTGATGTTGGCTGATTGCAGAAAAAATAATGACAGAATAGCATGGGCTTGGATTTGGCTATATATCTACAGCCTTAAGCTCACTAATGACTCGTAAAAAAAGAGACGTGGCCGGTTTGGCTGCGTCTCTATTGTTTTGTATTATCAATGATTTTGCTTACTGAGCATTTGCATATTGCTGAACCATTGCTTCTGTTGCAAGGACATAAACCTCGACACGACGATTGGCAGCATCTGCCGCATTGCCTGTGATAGGCTCACTTGAAGCCAATCCCATCTCAACAATACGTGTGTTTGATACACCATTTGCACGAAGAATGTCACCGACGGCCTTAGCTCTTTTCTCTGACAAAGGTTGGTTGATTCTGTCTCCACCAGAAGAGTCGGTATGACCCTTTATCTGAATCTCTGTGTTGACAAGATCTGATGTGTTGATATTGGCTGCAAACTTTTTGACTGCCGATTGTGCAGAAGACTTCAAAGTGTAACCATTCTTTGGGAATGTCATGTCAGCATCGAAAGTCACTTTAATTGCAGTCAATCCATTGGCGTCGGTAATTGTTTCCACTGCTGCTTGATTAGCAAGTTCCTGTGCCAATTTCTCTTGCTTGTTCTGCATTACCTTGCCGATTGCGGCACCTGTACCTGCTCCAACTGCCGAACCAATGGCAGCTCCGATAGCGGCACCTTTACCATTGTGACCAATCAAAGCGCCAAGTGCAGCACCAAGTGCAGCACCTCCACCTGTGCCAATCAGTGTTCCTTTTCCTGTTGTTGACATCGAGCTACAAGCAGACATCATGAGAAGTGTTGCTGCTGTCGTAATTGATAAAACGATTTTTCTCATAATAATTTATTTGATTTAAATATTTATAACCCCCAAACTGATGGATCGCACTCAGACTCCACCTGAGTCTCGATGTTATCAGGCAAGTTGTGGAAAAAGTCTATGCCTGTCTTTGACTCAAGTTCGTCGATTGACTGACAGCATTCTTTTATTTTGTCTTTAGGCACATCACTACCATACTGATATCCGTAGGACTTGTGCTCCATATAGAAACCCATTGCCTTATAAGATCCATTTCTACAGCATAGCAATGCCATAAAATAGTACTTTGGGATTGTAACTTTTGCTCCATTTGAACGTTCTATATAACCAATTGTCTGTCCATCGGCAATGGTTCCTCCCTTCACAACATACAAAGTATCAGAGAAAATTGAACTCTGGCTCAAGTTCTGCACATGAATTTCAAATGCATTCCAGAAACCCTGGTTAAAATCACGTATCTGAGGAGACATATTCGACATATAAAATGTCTTTTCGTTGGATGCTACACTGTAAAGACGATCTGCAGAAGCGCAAAGATGTCCTCGGTCGAAGCTAAGTTCGTTGTGGACTTTTCCACTCCAATCTTTAAACGTTTTTCCAAAACCCCATTCTCCGATACGCTGATTAGCTTGCAATGATGGGTCATCAATGAAAGGATCGTCATCAGGGCGCTTTGTATTCTTCTGTTTAGTCAGAGCATCAAAACGAAATGCAACCCAACGAGTATGATACTTAGCAGGACAATATTCATAACAATAGGCCATAACAGAATCAAGCCCTTCCTTGGTACTATGTTGAACAAACAAATTGCCATCTTGCATTTTTGGAACTTCCAATCGGGCAAGTGGATTATTTGATGATGTTGTAGGACAAATTTCTGGTGTAATTATCTTGTTGTCAGAAGAACCACCGCACGAAAACAATGTACTAAATACTATTGCTATTAGCACAATAGATAGTCCAAATCGATTGATATTATTCATATTATTTGTCATAAAAGATATTATTATTACGTGCAAAGATAAGACAAATTCATCAATAAAACAATATTTATAATATATATATTAATAATTTAACGATATTAAATAAAAATATTCACAAAAATTCTACTAAATAAAAAAAGAGACCCAGACTATATCTGTCTGAGCCTCTGTAAGGTGGCGGCTTTCTACTCTCCCGCGTTGGCAGTACCA
>JAEDEY010000106.1 GCA_016293065.1 Bacteroidales bacterium | reverse complement strand
TGAATTAAATTGTCCATATCTTAAAAATACCGCGCGAAGTTAATGAATTTATATGAGAAAACCCAAAAAACTAACCGAAAATGGCGGTATATAAACAATTTTTAGTAAAAACGTTTGTAATATCAATGAAATAATGTACATTTGCACACTTGAATTTAAGATAAAAGTGGTAGAAGCACTATATCAAAATTCACGTATGTTACTATAAACATTATTATAAATAGCAGGCAGTAACTGATGATCTCGGCTATTGGCTGCAAAAGAAAAATTAATATGATCGGAGACATCAAAATTTACGGAACGATCCAGACTGTGCTCCCACTTCAGAGTGGAACAAGCAAGGCTGGCAACGAATGGAAGAAACAGGAGTACATCCTTGAGACCGTCGAGCAATATCCTCGCAAGGTGAAGTTCGACCTGTTTGGCGACAAGGTTGACCAATACCCACTTCAGGCGGGTAATGTTGTCACCATTTCTGTCAACATCGAGAGCAGAGAGTTCAACGGTCGATGGTACACTGACGTGCGTGCCTGGAAAGTAGAGAATGGCGATACTCGTGCAGAAGGAGCAGCTCCTGCACCGGCACCAGATTATGTCAATCCAATAGTACCTGGAGCAGTTGAGTCAGCTCCTGCATTTGTTGAGCCTGTGATACCTCAATTCCCAGGCGCTGCAGCCGCTCCAAATCCAACAGACGACCTTCCGTTCTGATAATATGAAATGTTAGCTTGTCATTTTGCAATAGTTAATTCTAAAAAGAAATTAAATTGTAGTGACAGGCTTTTTTTATATCGAAAAAATACTTATCTTTGCACGGTCTTGATACGAGATGAAATACACTTGATTGATGACCTAGATTAAGTACACTATTCAACACTTTAAATTAAATAAAACAAAATGGCAAATTTAGATTTGACTAAGTATGGTATCACAGGTTCAACTGTGATTGCTCACAACCCTTCTTACGAGGAGCTCTTTAAGGCTGAGACTGATCCTTCTCTCACAGGTTATGAGGTAGGTCAGAACACAGAACTTGATGCTGTTAATGTTATGACTGGTATCTACACTGGTCGTTCTCCTAAGGACAAGTATATCGTAATGGATGCTAACTCTAAGGACACTGTATGGTGGACTACTGAGGGCTACAAGAACGATAACCACCCAATGTCTGAGGAAGTTTGGGCAACAGTTAAGGATCTTGCTGTTAAGGAGCTTTGCAACAAGAACCTCTATGTAGTTGATGCTTTCTGTGGTGCCAACAAGGATACTCGCATGGCTGTTCGCTTCATCGTTGAGGTAGCATGGCAGGCTCACTTCGTAACTAACATGTTCATCCAGCCAACAGCTGAGGAACTTGCTGAGTTCGAGCCAAACTTCGTTATCTACAATGCTTCTAAGGCTAAGGTTGAGAACTATAAGGAACTCGGCCTCAACTCTGAGACTTGCGTTGCATTCAACGTAACAAGCCGCGAGCAGGTTATCATCAACACTTGGTATGGCGGTGAGATGAAGAAGGGTATGTTCTCAATGATGAACTACTACCTTCCACTTCAGGGCATCGCTTCAATGCACTGCTCTGCCAACTGCGATATGGATGGCAAGAACACTGCTATCTTCTTCGGTCTCTCTGGTACAGGCAAGACCACTCTCTCTACCGACCCTAAGCGTCGCCTCATCGGTGATGACGAGCACGGTTGGGATGACAATGGCGTATTCAACTTCGAAGGTGGTTGCTACGCTAAGGTTATCGGCCTCTCTAAGGAGCATGAGCCAGACATCTACGGCGCAATCAAGCGTAACGCTCTCCTCGAGAACGTAACAGTTGCTGCCGATGGCAAGATCGACTTCAACGACAAGTCAGTTACCGAGAACACTCGTGTATCTTACCCAATCAACCACATCAAGAACATCCAGCCAGGTTCTTCTGCTCCTGCTGCCAAGAACGTCATCTTCCTCTCTGCTGATGCATTCGGTGTTCTCCCTCCAGTTTCTATCCTTACTCCTGAGCAGACTCAGTACTACTTCCTCTCTGGCTTCACAGCTAAGCTCGCTGGTACAGAGCGTGGTATCACAGAGCCAACTCCAACATTCTCTGCTTGCTTCGGTCAGGCATTCCTTGAGCTCCACCCAACTAAGTATGCTGAGGAGCTCGTAAAGAAGATGAATGTTTCTGGTGCTAAGGCTTATCTCGTTAACACTGGTTGGAATGGTACAGGCAAGCGTATCTCTATCCCTGATACTCGTGGTATCATCGACGCTATCCTCGATGGTTCTATCCTCAAGGCTGAAACTAAGAAGATCCCTATGTTCGACTTCGAGGTTCCAACTTCTCTTCCAAATGTTAACCCAGCTATCCTCGACCCACGCGACACTTACGAGTGCCCATGCCAGTGGGAGGAGAAGGCTAAGGATCTTGCAGCACGCTTCATCAAGAACTTCGCTAAGTACACAACTAACGAAGCAGGTAAGGCTCTCGTAGCTGCTGGTCCACAGCTCTAATTAAAACAATTTTAATTAGCATATCCGAAACGCGTCATTTTTGGCGCGTTTCTTTTTGTTTATGTCCCTTATTGCCGCTTTTTGCAAAAATATCATAGTTTTTCTTGTTTATGTCATATTAATTGTCTAAATTTGTGCGAAAAAATATCGAATAATGAGAGTATTATCTATCGATTACGGCAGAAAGCGCACAGGATTGGCTGTGACCGACCCTCTGCAGATCATTGCCAATGGTCTCACTACTGTAGCAACACATCAGCTTGAGCAGTTCCTTGTCGATTATCTCAGGAAAGAACAGGTAGAGCGTATCGTCATGGGATTTCCAAAGCAGATGAATGGCGAGATGAGCGAGTCGTGGAAGTACATCGAGCCTTTCCTCAACCGCCTGCACAAGCTATATCCCGATATGCCTATCGAACTGGTAGACGAGCGTTTCACTTCTGTGCTTGCTCATCAGGCAATACTTGACAGCGGGGTAGGCAAGCAGAGAAGGCGCGAAGACAAGGGAATGGTCGATGAGATATCTGCCACCATTATCCTCCAGTCTTATCTCGAAAACCGTAATCAGTTAGGCTATACTCCGAAACTTTTTCCTTTATAACCCACATAAAAAACTATTTAGCAATGTTACTTCCGATATATCTATATGGACAGCCGGTTCTCCGCAAGGTAGCAGAGGATGTCCCATCTGATTATCCAGAATTGCCACAATTGGCAGAGAATATGTTTGCGACTATGGACAAGGCTTCGGGCGTCGGACTCGCCGCCCCACAAGTGGGACTTGCTCTGCGAATGTTTGTTGTAGATGGCGATGCCTTGTCTGATGACTATCCAGAGTGTGCAGGCTTCAAGCGCTGTATGATCAATCCTGAAATTCTTTCTGAGAGTGAAGATACCGACGTCAAGGACGAGGGTTGTCTGTCAATCCCTGGCATCTATGAGCCTGTGAAGCGTCCGAAGTGGATCGAGATGAAATATCTTGATGAGAATCTTGTTGAGCATACCGAGCGAATAGAAGGGTTTGCTGCCCGTATGACTCTGCACGAGTATGACCATCTCGACGGCAAGATGTTTATCGATCATGTGTCGCCGATTCGCAAACAGCTCATCAAGAGCAAGCTCTCCTCGATACTCAAGGGCAAGGTTAACACGTCATATAAATCGAAGGCAATAAGATAAATAGAATAATAACACAAGAAGTACTTCACTTTTACCGTTACAACAAAACAAATATGGCAAAGAAAATTGAAAACGAACAGCCTTCTTCAGGATCAGATAAGTTGAAGGCACTGCAGGCTGCGATGGACAAGATTACCAAGCAATTTGGTAAGGGTTCAATAATGAAGATGGGTGACGACGATATCGAGCATGTCGAGGTTATCCCTACCGGAAGCATAGGATTGAACGCCGCACTTGGTGTAGGTGGCTATCCAAAGGGACGAATCATCGAGATCTACGGCCCAGAATCTTCAGGAAAGACAACCCTCGCTATCCATGCCATTGCTGAGGCACAGAAAGCAGGAGGCATTGCAGCATTTATTGATGCAGAACATGCCTTTGATCGATTCTATGCCGAGAAACTTGGTGTTGACACCGACAATCTTCTCATCTCTCAGCCAGATAATGGAGAACAGGCTCTGGATATTGCCGAAAACCTGATTCGCTCGTCAGCTATCGACATCATAGTGGTCGATTCGGTGGCAGCCCTAACTCCAAAGGCAGAGATCGAAGGCGATATGGGCGACAATAAGGTAGGTCTCCAGGCTCGTCTGATGAGCCAGGCACTTCGCAAGCTTACAGCTGCCGTAAGTCGCACCAATACGGTCTGCATCTTCATCAATCAGCTTCGAGAGAAAATCGGCGTGATGTTCGGCAATCCAGAAACCACCACTGGCGGTAATGCATTGAAGTTCTATGCAAGTGTGCGCCTTGATATTCGTCGTGTGACGTCAATCAAGACTTCTGGAGATGAGGTCATAGGCAACCAGGTAAGAGTCAAGGTTGTCAAGAACAAGGTTGCTCCTCCGTTCCAGAAAGCCGAGTTCGAGATTATGTTTGGCGAAGGAATTTCAAAGGCAGGAGAGATCATGGATCTTGGTGTCAAGTTTGATATTATCAAGAAGTCTGGTTCGTTCTATTCATACAATGGCTCGAAACTCGCACAGGGTCGTGATGCTGCCAAGGCAATTATTCAGGATAATCCAGAACTTGCCGAAGAGATTGAAGGCCTCATCATGTCAAAATTGCGTGGAGGCGAGGCTAAAGCAGTTGTCGCCAGTGACGACGAAACAGAGTGAAATTACTGTTTAGCGAAGACAAATTACTGTCAAGGGGATGATAGATAACTGTCATCTCCTTGACAGTTTGAATCCTCCATGTCCTCTATTAAATAAACATTTAATACCATAAAACACTGAAAAAGCAGGAAAAATGGGGGAAAACAACAAAAATACCTCCATTTTCTTGCTTTTCTTATATTGTTTGCTTATCTTTGCGGTGCATTAATTGCTTAGACAGGCCTACAACTTCCTTGTTCTTTAGGACGAAGAGGAAGAAAGGCTCGCCCTTGAACGTATGGATGAAGAAGATTATATCTAAGTCCCTTCAAAAAGTTAAAATTGTTTCAAAGTTTTCATTGGTGGTTAAACCCACCGGCATCCGATTTACTGAAAAGCAAATTGTTGCTTAGGCGCAGTTTGATGTAAAAAGGTTGTCTTGAATAAGTTCTTTAGTTGATAAAGAATTGATGCCATATCCCTATTGTGAAATACGAATATGGCTTTTTTGTGCGCCTCTATTGTAACCTGTAATGTTTTTGTGCGGTTAAATCTTTATTTAATTTTTCGCTCAAAATTTGCAAATTATTACATAATTGTTTAACTTTGCAGCGATATTTGATTGTTTAATTTTGATGACAAGCGCTGTTTTGTGCGGCTGTTTTGTGTGGTTCGAGTCTAAGCATCAAAGCGAGTATCTGTGTCTCAAGTATTTATTCGGTAACTACGGTATAAATCCTATATTTGCACAGAAAAAATAAAGGACATTGTATCATTACTTAATAGTTAATACATGTACAAGGTATTACACATATTGATAATAGGACTATTAGGTTGCTGTCTGCATCCTATGTTTGATATGTGTATGTCCTTTATGAGCGCTATACCTTTATACACTGAGATTGACCAAAAGGTTATATATAGCGATAGTCAACTGCCATCAGGAGAAATCAAGGCAATTGATGATAATCAATCGAAATCAGAAGGCGTTTTGCAGAATAATGTTCCTCTGTCACGCATTCTCTCAACCAGAACCAATAATCGAGTCAATACTTTACACGGTCGTAATCGTAATTCTTCCGACAGTCAGACTAGGACAGACCACGGCAGTCATTTGTACAAGCTGAAGTATAAGACTATTGTTTCGACATTATTATGTGGGTTGTCGAGACAAGAAACCTCTCCTTTTGTTACTTCTGCCTCATGCCATTACTACGTATTTGCACTGAGACGCATATTATGTTAGCAAGTGGATTTCATGTTTTTTGATTTCACTACAATTTGCTTTGTGGTCGATTGACTACAAGGTATGGTTTCTTTTTTTT
>JAEDEY010000105.1 GCA_016293065.1 Bacteroidales bacterium | reverse complement strand
ACTAGATGGTATTGCTCTATGCAGCAAGATACGACAGCATATCCACCTCAACCATATCCCTGTCATACTTCTCACTGCCAATGCCGAGGAGAAAACCATGATAACAGGTATTGAGCATGGAGCAGATGAGTATTTGCTGAAACCCGTGAGCATCGAACTGTTGCGCTCACGAATTTATAATCTGATTCATAACAGGGAATTGCTATATAATAATTTCGCTGGTCGTCAGTTGGATGAGGATAAGCTTGAGAAATTGCATGAGAAAACTCCTGATGAGCAACTATTGGAACGTGTGATGCGCGTGCTGAACTGTGAACTTGGGAATCCAAATCTAACAGTCGAGATGCTTGCCGACAAAGTTGGTCTGAGTCGCGTGCATCTGAACAGAAAACTTAAGGAACTCACAAATCAGACTGCCCGCGATTTTATCCGTAACGTGCGTCTCAGTCAGGCAGCTGACCTCTTGTCACAAGGAAATATCCCTATCAATCGAGTCGCAACCATGGTTGGATTCAGCAGCGCCGCTCATTTCGCTACGTCTTTCCAGGCGTTTTATGGAGTAAGTCCGAAAAACTATTGTTCAGAAGAGAATAAAGATGTTGAGGAATGAAAGTGTGAAGGTATGACACCTTCACACCATAAACCCTTTTATCCCGAAATCTTGAAGCCGAAGAAGATGGTGCGAGGCTGAGTCGGACCATAGAAGTAGCCGGCATCGCGGAACTCACCTTGGTCAAGGTCTTTCTGGAAGCTGTTGAAGATGTTCTGGACTCCTGCATTGAGCTGGAGGTTGAGATGCTCCTTCAGCACGAAGGTGTAGTTGAACTTCATGTTGAGGTCGAAGAAGTCGGGTGTCTTCTCCATGCGGTCTTCGTTGATGAAGCCGGCATAGTGAGGCACTATCATCGAGCCAGTGTATGTGCCAGAAAGAGAGAAGTCGAAACGCTTGAATGGAGCTGACGTGAATGTGAAATAACCATAATAATCAGGAGTGCGCATCATGCGGCGTGTGGTGAGCTCCTTGCCATCGGCTTCGCTCCACGCCTCATCGGCAGTATAACGACTGCGTTGAGCGGTGAAACCCAACTGCAACTGTGCCATCTTGCCATGAGCAAACTTTGCGTCGAGGTTGACCCCTCCTACTCGTGCGCCATTGCCGTTTCGGCGTTCCTTGATCATGAATCCCTGTGCATTGGCACCAATATCCTGAAGCACAAACACATCGCGCAAATCGGTATAGAAGCCTTCGAGCAGGACATTGGCGCGCCAGTGACCGAGACTGAAATTCCAGTCGATCGAGCCGCTGTAGCTGTTAGATCGTTCCTCCTTCAGGTCGTCGGCAAGCATGATCTGCACGCCCTCGCCACCGACAGCAGTCACGTGGAGGTCTTCGTCGTAGGCCTGTGGAGCACGGAAGCCAGTAGAGTATGTGAGACGTGCCTGGAAAGCGTCAGCAGGCTTGTAGAGGATGTTGACGCGAGGACTGGCAATGAGTCGGTCGATGAGGTTGTGCTTGTCGGCACGGAGTCCGGCAAGGAGAGTAAACACATTCATCTTCCATTCGCTCTGCACAAAGGCGCTACCGATGCGCACCTGCTGCTTCATGTCGCGCTGATAGCCTGTCATGACATCGTGCATGTCATTGTCCTGATATTCGATGCCGCAGGTCAGTGTGGCAGGAGAGAAGAGGAAATGGTCAATCTGATCGACATACATCGAACCTGCCACCCAAGTTAGATCCTTGGTCTTGCCATAGGCATTAGGGTCGCGCTGAGCGCCATAATAGCTGTTGCGGTCGATGTGCTGCATCGAAGCATAGAGCTGCAGGTGGTGCTTGTATTCGTTCCAATAGATGTCGTAGCTCATGCCACCGCTGTTGATGGTGTGGCGCGTCTGCTCGGTGATGTCGGCCTCGTGAGGCTGTAGTTCGAAGTGATTGCCTCCGCGACGCAGCTCCTGGGTGACGTGATATTCGAGATTGAAGCGGCTGTTGGGTGTAGGGCGATAATATGAACGGAAGCCGAACGTGTTCATGTTGAGCTTGCCGAGTTCCGAGAAGCCATCGTCGTCGCGGTCGTAAGGATTGCGGTTGCGGTAGCTCTGATAGAGAGCAATGCCATAGACATTCTCGCTATCGACGAGCGAAGCATTGGCATTGACCACCTGTTCCCAGCTTCCTTGGTCGGTCGAAGAGAGTGTGCTGCTCAATTGGAAAGAATTGCTGATAGGGTCCTTGGTGATGATGTTGATGGTGCCGCCCACGGCATTGGCACCAAAGAGAGCCGAACCTCCACCTCTCACAACCTCGACTCGCTCAATCATGTTGGTCGGGATCTGCTCCAGACCATAGACACCGCTCAAGGCACTGACCACAGGACGGCTGTTGATGAGGATCTGAGAATATGGGCCATCGAGACCATTGATGCGCACCTGAGGGAATCCGCAGTTCTGGCAGTTGTTCTCGACACGGAGTCCGCTCTGGAAGTTGAGCGACTTTGCGAGGTCGTTGGAATTGACAGTCTCAAAGAGCTTGGTGCTCATCACGTTCACCACTACAGGAGCATCCTTGCGGTTGGTCTCGTTGCGATTGGCCGAAACCACCACCTCGTCGATGTTATAGTCCTGTTCTTCGAGCATGATGTGGAGCTGAGTGGTATATGATGAATTTACCTCGACCGTCTTTTCCTGTGTCACATAGCCCACAGCCGAGACGCGCAATGTGTATTTGCCAGGCTTCAGCTTGCGGAATTCGAACATTCCGAGTTCGTTGGAAGTCGTGCCCTTGTCAGTGCCGACAAGCAGGATTGTGGCATAAGGTATATTGTTTTCAGTATGTTTCTCGATCACATGACCATAGATCATGTTGCCCTCCTTGATAGGATTGTTGGGCATAGCAGTGCAGATGCAGCATGAGAGCAGCACCAGCACACAAAGTATATAGTTCTTCATTTTTGTGCAATTTGCATTTGGATGGAATATAATGAGAGCTAATGGAAGATAGCAGGAGAAGTCCGATAAATACGGCATTGCTCCTGCTTACTCTCATTAAGTAAGCAAGTTGTTCCTTTTGCTGGAAATCAAGGAGATATAGTCAAAGCTATCTCCAATAATAAATTAAATGAAGAACACGGCAGGAGGAGCGCGAAGGCTTGTATATTCGAAGAACCCGCACTTGTAGGGTGGTGTGGCAGGGATTTCTTCGATTATGGAAACAAGTGGACGAAGAGGCTGGTCAAATGTGGCAACCTCTGCTTCAAGCGACAGGATAAGACTCAACTGGGCCAACTGAATGACATTGTCGGCAGTATGCTCATGCTCGCCTGCAAATGGGTGGGAGTGAACTATGGTTGAGCCATTGATGATATGGGTATGGACAAACGAAACAACAGAAACCTGGAAGCTCACGAAGAGCACCAGAAGCAACAAAGCTCTTATCATTCTGTTTCCTTTTCCCATTAATCTATAATATCGTGTAAAAAAAATCGGGGGCAAAGTTAGTGAAAAATCACAAAACTCGAAATGCCCCCGACTATAAAAACAAAGATGTTTATCAATAATTAACTAAAATGTAAGGTATTTGCGACAAAACACACCTTCACACCTTAAGACCTTAACATCTCAACCAGTTCCTTCATTCCTTCCGAAGCACCCTTCTTGATATGAGTGAAAGGCTGACCGTAAGGGTTCTGGATGTCTTTTGGGTCGATGGCATAGATCTTGACTCCCATAGGAGCATAAGAGAGCAGACCTGCGGCAGGATAGACATTGAGCGAGGTACCGATGACCACCACGATGTCGGCTGTGCGCATCAGCTCGGTGGCAGGAGTGATGTTGGGCACGCCTTCGCCAAAGAACACGATGTGCGGACGGAGCTGGTAGCCGTATGGATCCTTGTCGCCGATGTGGATGTCGGGGTTAGCAGGGTCGAGCGGATAGGTGACATTTTCGTTCTGCTCACCACGGCACTTCATCATCTCGCCATGTAGGTGCAGCACGTGCTTGGCTCCTGCCTGTTCGTGCAGGTTGTCGAGGTTCTGAGTGATCACCTGCACCTCAAATTGGTCCTGAAGAGAAGCAATCAGTTCGTGACCACGATTAGGCTTGCAGTTCATATACTTGCGGCGAAGCATATTATAGAAATCGAGAAGCTTTTCAGGCGTACGCTGCCATGCTTCATGCGTACATATTTCTTCTACGCGATAATGTTCCCACAGACCATCGCTGTCGCGGAAAGTCGAAATGCCGCTTTCGGCACTCATGCCCGCACCCGTTAAAAAGACTATTCGTTTCATAAAAACACCCAATTATTGTTGCAAAAACTTAAAAACTATTGACAAAAATATAAAAAAAGTAGAGAAAATGCGCAAATGTCAATTAAAAAATGTAACTTTGCAGCCGCAAATAGTCTAATTTGTCTAATTATAACATAAAAACAAAGATGAAAAATTTCATTTTCAGCATGGTAGCCGTTATGGCTCTTGCCATCGGCATTACTTCTTGCAATTGCAGCACACCTGCAGCAAAGTTCAACAACGACCTCGATTCTCTTGGTTATTCTTATGGTGTCCTTTTCGGTTCTCAGTATTCCAACTTCACCGATAGCGGCGTAGTTGTTCCTGAGAAGACTATGGAGCTCGACAACTTCCTTGCAGGTTTCATTACTGCCATCAAGCGTGATTCTGCCAACCTCAAGATGACTCCAGAAGAGGCCGAATCATTCGTTCGCAGCTTCCAGCAGAAGATTCAGGAAGAGATGCGTGCAAAGGCTGAGGAAGAGCTCAAGAATAACAAGGCCAAGGGTGCTGAGTTCATGGCAAAGAACGCTACTGAGGAAGGTGTTGTGACTCTCGAGTCTGGCCTTCAGATCAAGACTCTCGTTGAGGGCAATGGCAAGCAGCCTTCTGCTGACGACAAGGTGCTCGTAAACTATGTCGGCACCCTCATCGACGGCACTCAGTTCGACGCTAACGACAGCATCGAGTTCAACCTCAATCAGGTTGTCAAGGGCTTCTCTGAGGGTATCAGCAACATGAAGGTGGGTGGCTCAGCCATCATCACTATGCCTTCAGAACTTGGTTATGGCGATCGTGCAATGGGTCAGAACATCCCTGCCGGTTCTACTCTCCAGTTCAAGGTTGATCTTCTCGATATTGTGAAGAAATAATAGCAAATAGAAAGTTGCTATCAGTCAACATAAGCGGTGCAATTTGTAATGATTGCACCGCTTTTTTCGTGTATTATGCAGAAAAAACGGTCATTTTGTTAATAATTATCCATAATTCTGGGCGATATTCAAATAAAATGCTTAAATTTGCATAAATTCTCTAAATATATGGAAAAGATAGATTCTCTTGACAAAAAGATTCTCGACATAGTCACACGCAATGCGAGAATCCCATCAAAAAATGTAGCTATCGAATGCGGCGTGTCGCGTGCTGCTATTCACCAGCGCATTCAGCGTCTCATAGAGCTGAAGGTGATTACAGGTTCGGGCTACGACATCGATCCTAAGACTTTGGGATTCCAGACCTGCACATATATAGGTATCCGTCTCGAACGAGGCAGCATGTACCGAGGTGTGGTCAAATGCCTTGAAGCTATTCCTGAAATCGTGGAATGTCACTTCACAACAGGCCCTTATACAATGCTCTGTAAGCTTTATGCCCGCGACAACGAACACCTGATGGAGTTGCTCAACAACCGTATTCAGGGTATTGACGGAGTAGTATCAACCGAAACTTTGATTTCGCTCGAAGAAAGCATCAAACGTGAGATTTCGATTTGTGGAGGTGCTCCTCCTGATATTACCTCTCTTGTCTCGGCAGACGATGATTGGGATTAAGACGATGACAAAGGTAACAAAACACGCTGGCAGATTGCTGTCAGCGTGTTTCTTTTATTTGTTCCTGTTGGCGATGGCAAACGCCGTGTCATAGTCTTTGGCAAGCTGGTTCTTGAGTTCGTCGAGCGACGACATCTTGCGTTCGTCGCGTATGCGCTCGATAAACGACAATACTATGGTCTGCCCGTAGATGTCTCCGCTGAAACCTATGAGATGCGCTTCGACCGATAGCTGTGCCTTGTCGTCATCGACAGTCGGACGGAAACCGATATTCACCATCGACGGATAAACATCACCGCTGGCAAG
>JAEDEY010000104.1 GCA_016293065.1 Bacteroidales bacterium | reverse complement strand
AAAGTACTTCTGACGCACGATAAACATCTCTGAGAGGTCGTATTCGCCCTTGCCCTATATCGTTTTCATAAGGCTGGTGCTTACTGGATAAGCCGCCCCAAGGATAACATGAGATACGAGGTTACAGACCATCGGCATGACTTTGATCCTAGTACGGGAATCTACGGTGACTTTAACATAAGGCTTACTACTTTTAGGTCGAAGAAGCTCTATCCAGAAACTATCCGAATGGTGACTTACCATGACTCAGAAATGGACAATGACGTCGTGTTTATCACCAATAACTTTGAGATTAGTGCCCTTGAGGTTGCCAACCTTTACCGCCACAGGTGGGACATAGAGGTTTTCTTCAAGTGGGTAAAGCAGAACATCGTTGAGAAGACCTTGTGGGGGTATTCAGAGAATGCAGTACGTACTCACTTGTGGGTTGCCATCATTGCATACCTGTTAATAGCTAAGATAAAGGCAGACTATAAAAGTCCGTATTCAATCACCGAGGTAGCTACGTTGATAAGAATCTCAGCACTCGAAAAAGTGGATTTGAGAGACCTCATCACAAAGCCAAAGAACTCAATCATTCAAAAACAAAATGTCAAAGAACTCACTTTATTTGATGATTTTTATTAACCGTGCAAATTTATTGCACCAGTACTAATTTGATTTATTGTATAAAATAGCCACAGGTTGTAAGGTTCTGTGGCTATTTTGGGGTGCAGATTTGTGGTCGATTGTGATGTATGTAATGGCAAAATAGTTGTGGTAAAAACAAACTGAATGCGTGCAACTCCTTGGGAGCTACACGCATTCAGTTTATGCTTATTCAATATGTGCTTACTTGACCTCCTCGAATATAAACATATCTGTGTATCAGATTGTTATGTAAACACGTAGACGATAAGAGTACGTTATTGAGGTAGTAAAGATAAACAAAAATAGAAATCGATAAATGCTATTTCCAGTTGCCAAACATCTTTCATGCAGTTAATTCGGATAATCTTTGTTGTCATCAACCAAAAAAACGAGTCGTTCATCCAAAGATTTTGTGCAGTTCCTTGTTTGAAAGTTTGCCAATCCAATTCTCGCCTGTAGATACTGTGAGGTCAGCAAGATGCTTCTTTTCTTGTATCATGGCATCAATGCGCTCCTCGAAGGTGTTTTGCGTAATAAAGCGATGCACCTGCACGTTCTTGTGCTGGCCGATACGATATGCACGGTCGGTCGCCTGTGCTTCTACCGCAGGGTTCCACCATAGGTCGTAATGTATGACGTGGGTTGCTGCCGTGAGGTTGAGACCAGTACCGGCAGCCTTCAACGAAAGAATGAAGATACGGTCGTTGCGATTGTTCTGGAAACGGTCAACCATTTCCTGACGCTGTTTCAATGAGCATCCACCATGATAGAACATCGGTTCTTCATCCAGGGTGGTACGGATGAAGTGCTGGAGCAAATCTCCCATCTCTCGGAACTGCGTGAAGATAAGTACTTTCTCGTCGGCATCAATGATACTGCGAAGCATATCGAGCAACATTTCCGTCTTTCCCGATAGCGCCGGATCCATACGGTTGTCCTTGAGATACTGTGTCGGATGATTGCAAATCTGCTTCAAGGCAAGCATCATCTGCAGGATAAGTCCCTGACGCTTGAAAAGTGTCTGGTTGTCCTCTCCCTCTATGCTCTCGATAACTGCCATACATTTGTTGACGGTCTCTTGGTATAGAGCTGCCTGATCGGGAGTGAGTGATGCCAATTCATTACGCTCTATCTTATCTGGCAGATCGCTGATGATGCTCTTGTCCGTCTTCAGTCGTCGCATCATGAACGGAGCAGTTACCTTGCGGAAACGTTCTGCCACATGACTGTCACCATACTTCTGTATCGGCCTCGCGTATGAATCAGAGAAGTCCTTTGCCGAACCGAGATAACCGTTGTTCGTAAAGTCTATGATACTCCAGAACTCTGACAAACGATTCTCCACTGGTGTACCACTCATAGCGATATGACAATCTGCTGGTATGCTGTGTATCGCCTTGCTCTGTGCAGTATCGCTGTTCTTGATGTTCTGGGCTTCGTCTATTACAAGGACTTGCCATTTCAGTTTTTTCAGTTTGTCAGCATCCGAACGCACCACACCGTATGTCGAAAGGATGATGTCAGCATTCTTGCAATCATCGTCCTTCAGGTCGCGTGCAGTACCATGATATACGCCAGTGGTCATTTGAGGGGCAAAGCGCTTCACCTCCGACTGCCAATTGTGCAGCAAACCAGTTGGCACAACTACAAGTGCTTTCTTCTTGTCCATTGCACCCTCTTCCTTCATTTTCAGCAGCAGAGTGATAACCTGCAAGGTCTTACCGAGACCCATGTCATCTGCTATGATGCTGCCGAAGCCTATCTTCATATTGCGATACATCCATGAATAGCCTCGCTCCTGATAGGGTCGCAACTGTGCATTGATGCCTTCTGGCAGTGGTATGATGCTTTGTGAGGTAAACTGACGAATGAGTTCGCGCACTTCGTCTGTAAGTTCTACTGGTGCGCCATTGTATTCGCCACTCAATGCCGCTTGCAACAGTTCGCCTGGCTTTATCTTTGGTGGTGCATTCAGCACTTTTTGTAGTTTCGCCATTCCAGCCTCGTCGATATAGACATACTGTTCCTTGAAGCGTAGAAGACCGCTGGCATGACCAAGCAACCGGTCAAACTCTTCGGGCGACAGGAACACATTGCCCACAGCCACCTGCCAGTTGAAGTCGAGCAGATCGCTCATTGACAGGAACCCATTTGAATCCTTTCCCTTTGATTTCAACTTTACGGATATCTGCGGACGGATAAGTGTCTGCAAAGCCTTTGGCATGATGACGTTCACACCAAGCAAACGCATGGCAGGAATCACTTGCAGCAGGAATGCAGGGAAAGTTCGCATCGTGAAATCAATGCTTCGCTTGCCCTTATCGTTGATATAAGCATCAAGTCCGTCAACTATGTCGCAGAGGATGGCAAGCTGACGCAGTATCTCCATTCTGCCTGATGCGTATGCCTTCTTTGTCATCACATCTGCCAACGGATGATCATCTGCCTTTACATCCACGGCAAAGCCTTCTTCCGTCTCGTCAATCAGGAACGTTAACTGATGCTTGTTCTGCATGAAGTAGCGATCGAGCCACGAACGTATGCCGCCAGGGGTGTTCGTCTCTCCGATACCATTGAAACGCGAACACTCTGCTTTGAAGAACAGGTCATAGAATAGTTCATCCTTGCTCTCATGCGATAACATAGGAACGAGTGACGTTATCATCTTGCAGACAAGTTCCTTGCTCTGTCCCAATCTGCCAACAATGCTTCGGGTAGCTTCGTCAATCATGGCAGGTTGCCATACGATGTGGTATTCCTTCTCCTCCTTTGTCTTGGCACGTCCACGTCCCTTGCTTATCACAAGGTCATAGTAAATCTGTGGAACGATGCAACCATGCGCTATCAGCTGAAGCGCACAGATGAGCACGCTGCGAAGGGCTACGATATAATCATCATAGTCACGCAGGAAGTCAATATTGATGTCGAGCAGTTGCTGAAGGAGAGGAAGGCGAATATCGTCAACTGAAACAACCTCACGTTTGCTCAATGTCTTGCCGCTGGTACCTTCATGCAGTTTCTGCTTATCCTGCAACACCTTTGTTGCCACCTTACTTATGTACAGCAGTTCTTTCTGGTACGTCTGTTGGAAATCGCCATCATGACAGAATGCTGGTGATGAAGGAAGAAGATTGGACAAAGGCAAAGTAAGGTCGGAGAGCAATGTGTAGTCGGGCATCTGATCAGGCACAGGCCTCAGTTGCATCTGTTCCATAGTGGCATACACAGC
This sequence comes from Bacteroidales bacterium, assembly GCA_016293065.1. Classification (GTDB taxonomy): domain Bacteria; phylum Bacteroidota; class Bacteroidia; order Bacteroidales; family UBA3663; genus Liminaster. Next base: position 2,290 of record JAEDEY010000104.1, on the reverse strand, counting down.
ACTCGTGTTCTCCACCTCCATCAACTCTGTGGAGTCGGCAGCCGTTATGCCACGCTTCTCCAGTTCTGCCATCAGGTCAACACCATGCAGCGAGAGTACAAGGAACGGATTATTGTCAATCTCCATGCTCGTTTTGTAGATGACAGCAGCCAGATGCTTGCAAGGCACAGCCCAGTCAGGACATGAACAGTTCATCTTCAAGTCCTTCCATTGCTTAGGGAACAATGGCATACCTGCCTCTTCTGCCATCTTTGCCAACGATTCATCCAGCTGTCGGTTGAAGAGCTTGCTCAGCACAACAGGCTGTTCCTGTATCAGTTTGATGAGTTTGTCAACATCCTTCGATGAGAACTCGGGCAGTTTGATGGTCTCGCTATAGGGTGTCCGCCGACTTCCCTTCACTTTCGCACTAATGATATTGTCCGAGAAGTTTATCTCTTGCACCATACCATTACGAGCGTATGAAGCGCCACGAGGCAATCGGTTGCTGTAATCAATATTTTTTAGTGCGCCAAGCCATTGCTCGCCCCACCATGTCTTTCCGTATTTTGTTGCCATATTATATGTTCTTATCTATCTCAGCAAATTACCAGCAACTTAAACAGAATCAATTTGACTACTGAAAATCAGTATTTTACGAATCCATGTACATAAATCAGTCTGTTCTCGGCAAATTACCGGCAAATTAAATTTCTTTATGCCCAAGACGAAATGTACTTCATATACCTGCGGGCTGTTGTTGGGTCAAGAGCTTTAATTCTGCCAGACTCAACAGCTTCCTTAATCAAGCGAGAAATACTTCCTGCTGCCGATTCCTTTTGCCAAGCACCTTATATGAAGAGGATTATTGGAGAATCTCCCAATAACCTCCTCTGTCTCCACCCTTGCGAACGATGGTACCATCAGTTTTCAGTCGGTTGATATGCTTTTGTATTGCACTCGGAGAGATACCAACGGTTTGTGCCAGCACTTTTCGTGTTATGCTAGGATTGTCTTTTATGAGACGGAGAATAGTGTCAATGGTTTTCTCTTCTTCTTTCTGACCACCTTTCTGACCACTTTTCTGACCACTTTTCTGACCACCCTGCTCGATGTTGTCTTCTGTGTCTTCTCCATTGCTGACATAGACACCTTCTACACCATCTACATTAAACTTTGGCAATGTCAGTACAAAGCTATCCCAAGGGGTAGAGAAAGCAGGATCCATTCCCTCCTTGTAGCCTTCATGCTCTTTGTAGGCAGAGATGATCTTCTTGAAACCTGATCCTCTACGTTCCATGTACTTCAATCGGTTAAACACATCTGCAAGGACAGGGTTCCTACGGCGAGAAGCCATATTCATAACGTCCATGTCCTTGATAGAACCTCCATCCATGAGACCACCAGGTGAGAATATCTCAAGTCGGTCATCATACATGTCAATATGTACTTCACTACCCAGTTCCAGGTAGTTGCGATGAATGAGGGCGTTTACCAAACCCTCTTCCACGGCACGCTCTGGGTATTCAGGGTATTCAAGACGATTGTCAGGAGTCTTGCGCCAAGCTTTCTTTGAGTTTCGGCGTACAAAGTCCATACCTGCTTGAAGGAGAGAGATCAAACTGCCGCTGTATTCCTCATCGTCCAAGGCATCCATCACACCATTTGCCTTATCCACACCATTCCAGCGAGTGCAGAACAGACGTGAATGACGCACTGGAGAATAGTCTGCAAGAAGAGCTCCTGCATTGGTCAGTTCTCCCTTATTGTTGATAATGCCAAACGATTCGTAGTCGCTATCCTCGAACGAGCGGTTAGTGCGATTGAAGTAAGTGGCACGCAAAACGGTAAATGCCATGTCTTCAAATCTCCAGCGAGATACCTGACTGTCATACGACAAATGGGAACCTTTCAGTACCAGTTCCTTATGTTTCGTCACACTTGCTACTACACTCTCGTTACCAACACGTACAAAGGCTTGCATCTGCCCGTCACCTATATAATAATAAGGAGTCTGAGCTCCTGGCATTACATCGAGTACAACAAACTCCTTATCCTCGCACTTGGCAAACGACAATTTGAAGTCGGGAATAGGGTCAATGTGGCTCTTGATTGCCTCGCTGATCTTCTCCGAATCGCCTGTTGCATCAGTAAGACCAACCAACGTGTTGTCATCGGCAATGCCCCATACAAGTTTACCACCAATGCCATTGGCAAAGGCACTCACGCTTTTGCACCAGCTCTTTGGCTTCTTCACCTCCAAAGCCTGCTTCTTATCGTATTCTGTTGCTTCGCCTATCAGTTGGCGAAT
>JAEDEY010000103.1 GCA_016293065.1 Bacteroidales bacterium | reverse complement strand
CAGGGAGGATATGGTCGTCCACAGCAGGGCGGTTACGGTCGTCCACAGCAAGGCGGCTATCGTGATGGTTATGGTCGTCCACAGCAAGGTGGTGGCTATGGTCGCCGTCAGCAGCCACAGCGTCGCCAGAACCAGCAGCGTCCAGTTGAATATACCGAAGCATTTGTTGATCCAAATGAGGAATTGCGTCTCAACAAGTTCCTCGCCAATGCAGGAGTTTGCTCTCGTCGCGAGGCAGATGAATACATTCAGGCCGGTAATGTCAAGGTCAATGGCGAGGTAGTAACCGAACTTGGCACAAAGGTCACTCGTAAGGACTCAATCATGTTCAACGATCAGCCAATTTCCCTTGAGCGCAAGATTTATGTGCTTCTCAACAAGCCAAAAGATACAGTGACAACAAGTGATGATCCTCAGGGTCGACAGACTGTAATGGACTTGGTGCGCAATGCCAGCCAGGAGCGTATCTATCCTGTTGGTCGTCTCGACCGCAATACTACAGGTGTGCTTCTTCTCACCAACGACGGTGATCTTGCAAGCAAGCTTACTCACCCTAAGTATGTGAAGAAAAAGATCTATCACGTTTGGCTTGACAAAGATGTCAATCCAGAAGACCTCGCAAAGATATCTGCTGGTATTGAACTCGAAGATGGCCCAATCCATGCCGATGCCATTGCCTATGCCAACGACAAGGACAAGAACCAGATAGGAATCGAGATTCACAGCGGCAAGAACCGTATCGTTCGCCGTATCTTTGAGTTCCTCGGTTATCGTGTAACCAAGCTTGACCGTGTTTATTTCGCTGGTCTCACCAAGAAGAACCTCCCAAGAGGTCGCTGGCGTCATCTCACTCAGCAGGAGGTCAACATGCTTAAGATGGGTGCTTTCGAATAATCTTTCTTTTTGAAGATAAAGAATATTTGTTTTTAGGAAGATTAGCAAGTCAAATAAGATAAGGGAGATAAAGACCGATGTGTTAGTCTCATTCAATTATTCTCCTTTATCTTTATATATAATAACGACAATGCAACTATTGTCTTTATCATATTTTACATCTTTATCTTCTATAAACCCCAAAAAATAGAACAAATAATAAAGAACTACTATGTTTGGTAGAGAAATTATTAAAGGTCTCCTTGCAGAAGCAAAGCTCGACCGAGAGGTTACAGTATGTGGCTGGGTGCGTTCCATGCGAGGCAACAAAGTCGTCAAGTTCATTGCTTTGAACGACGGTTCATGTGTCAGTGGCATACAGATTGTTGCTGATACCGAGAAGTTTGATGAAGCCACATTCAAGCGCATTCAGACTGGTGCATGTCTCAAGGTCTCTGGTCAGCTGGTTGCAAGTCAGGGTGGAAATCAGTCGTGCGAAATTCAGGCTACGGCTATCGAGGTACTTGGCGACAGTGATCCAAACGAGTATCCTCTCCAGAAAAAAGGACACTCTATGGAGTTCCTGCGTGAGAAGGCTCATCTCCGTCCACGAACAAACCTCTTTGGTTGCATCCTCCGTATTCGTCACAATATGGCCATTGCCATTCACGAATATTTCCATCAGCACGGTTTCTACTATTTCCATACTCCACTCATCACTGCAAGCGACTGTGAGGGTGCAGGACAGATGTTCCAGGTCACTACCAAGAACCTCTATGATCTTAAGAAAGATGAAAATGGCAGCATAATATATGATGATGACTTCTTCGGCAAGATGACATCACTCACTGTTTCCGGTCAGCTCGAAGGTGAGCTCGGAGCCACTGCCTTAGGTCAGATCTATACTTTCGGCCCTACTTTCCGTGCCGAGAACAGTAACACTCCACGTCACCTTGCTGAATTCTGGATGATTGAGCCGGAAGTTTGCTTCTACGACATGGACGACCTCATGGCTCTCGAAGAGGACTTCATCAAGCACTGTGTGCGTTGGGCTCTCGACAACTGCCGCGAAGATCTCGAATTCCTCAATAAGCTCATCGATCCAACTCTCATCAATCGACTTGAAGGCGTGTTGAAAGAGAATTTCGAGCATCTTACCTATACTCGTGGTATTGAAATCCTTCACGAAGCCATCAAGAATGGCAAGAAGTTTGAGTTCCCATGCAACTGGGGCGATGACCTTGCTTCAGAACACGAGCGCTTCCTTGTTGAGGAGTATTTCAAGAAGCCTGTCATCATGACCAACTATCCTAAGAAGATTAAGTCGTTCTACATGAAGATCGATGAGAAGAAGCCAGTCTTCAATGGCGAAGAGATGGAAGAAACTGTTCAGGGAACAGATGTGCTCTTCCCTCAGATTGGCGAGATTATCGGTGGTTCGGTTCGTGAAGAGTCATACGACAAGCTCATGAACGAAATCGTGGAGCGCGGAATCCCGATGAAGGATATGTGGTGGTATCTCGACACACGTCGTTTTGGTTCTTGTCCTCATGCAGGATTCGGCCTTGGCTTCGAGCGTCTCATTCTTTTCGTAACAGGTATGCAGAACATTCGCGATGTGATCCCATTCCCTCGCACACCAAAGAGTGCAGAGTTTTAATCCACAAGCACAGATATATAATAAACAGATTCTTCTAAGAGTCTGTTTATTTTTTTCTTTCTAATTGTCAAAAGCTGCAATTTTTGAGTATAACAATATAAAAAGTATTTATATATTTGTCTATCTCGGTCGAAATAATTACCTTTGCATGACTAACCAAATTCTAATATTTACTATTCATGATCAGAAAAATTCTTATTGCAAACCGAGGAGAGATAGCGATACGTGTCATGCGTGCCTGCTATGAGATGGGTATCCGATCGGTCGCAGTCTTCAGTGAGGCTGATCGTACGAGCCGTCATGTGCTCTATGCCAACGAGGCTGAGTGCATTGGTGCCGCTCCATCCAACGAAAGTTATCTATGTATAGATAAGATTATCGAGGTGGCCAAGAAGCACAAGGTTGATGCCATTCATCCTGGCTATGGCTTCCTTAGTGAAAATGCCGAATTTGCTCGCCGCTGCGAAGCAGAGGGAATCATCTTTATTGGTCCAAATCCACAGACAATGATTGATATGGGCGACAAGATCCAGGCTCGCCGTCACATGATTGCAGCCGGTGTCCCTGTTGTCCCTGGCACTCAGGATCAGCTCAACTCGGCAGAAGAGGCTGTCGGTGTGTGCAAGGCTATTGGCTTCCCTGTGATGATCAAGGCTTCGATGGGTGGTGGTGGCAAGGGTATGCGTCTTGTGCATCGTGCCGAAGATGTTGCCGAGGCTTACAACACCTGCAAGTCTGAAGCCATGTCGGGCTTCGGCGACGATACCGTCTATATCGAGAAGTTTGTCGAAGGCCCCCATCACATCGAGTTCCAGATTCTTGGCGACAAGCATGGCAATGTAGTTCATCTCTGCGACCGTGAGTGCTCTGTTCAGCGCCGTCATCAGAAGGTAGTGGAGGAGTCTCCATCGCCATTCCTCGATCCTGAGCTCCGTGCCAAGATGGGTGCTGCAGCTGTAGCTGCTGCCAAGGCAGTAGGATATGTGGGAGCTGGTACCATCGAGTTCCTTGTCGATAAATACAAGAACTTCTATTTCCTTGAGATGAACACCCGCCTTCAGGTTGAGCATCCTATCACCGAGGAGGTTGTGGGCATGGATCTCGTGAAGCAGCAGATTCTCATTGCCGATGGCCAGCCGCTTTCGTTCACCCAGGCCGACATCAAGCAGCGAGGACATGCCATCGAGTGCCGTATCTGTGCAGAGGATACCGACAACAACTTCCGTCCGGCTCCTGGCATCATCAGTCGTCTCGTTGAGCCTCACGGTCCTGGCATCCGTATCGACAGCGCAGTGTATGAGGGCTACGAGATTCCGATGTATTACGACCCAATGATTGGCAAACTCATCGTTTGGGCAACCAACCGCCAGTATGCCATCGAGCGTATGCGACGTGCACTTTACGAATACAAGGTCACAGGTCTTGTCACCAACATCCGCTATCTGCGCCGCATCATCGATGTGCCTCAGTTCAAGGAAGGTATCTATGATACATCTTTCATCGAGACCAACCAGGCACGCCTCCGTCCGCGTCCAGGTTTCAAGAACGATTCCGAGGACATGGCCATCATAGCTGCCTACATCGACTTCATCATGAACTACGAAGAGAACAAGGGCGACAACATCAACGAGAACAGTTCAGCTCTCAACCGCTGGCGTGCATTCGGCCTCCAGAAGGGCGTTCTCAGGGTCTAATTTTTCACACCTTAACACCATCGATATGGAAATACAAATAGGTAACAGACTTGCTGAAGTAACATTGCTCAGCAAAGAAGGAAATAAGGTTGCGATTGAGATCGACGGAAAGGTTTATAATGTGGATATCTGCATGTTTGCCAATGGTCAGTGCTCAATCCTTAATAATGGTCTTTCATATAACGCAACACTTGTAAAGAGCGATACTGGCAAGCATTATCGCGTGGGCTTGAATTATTCAAACTACGAGATCGATATGCTCGACACTCAAGCAAAGTACATGCGTATGCGAAAGAAGACTGACAACGAGAAACAGGCCGACAAGATCAAGGCACCGATGCCTTGCAAGGTTGTCAAGGTCTATGTCACTCCGGGTCAAGAACTCCAGCCTGGCGATACTGTCATCACCATCGAGGCTATGAAGATGCAGTCGAACATCAATGTCACCGAGGCATGTACAGTTGCTGAAGTCAAGTGTGCCGAGGGCGACAGCGTGATGGCAGAACAAGTGCTCGTGACTCTCAAACTTGGATAGTCTTCATTGACTTTCCCATTAATTCATAATAAAAAGTAATAACAATGGCTGAACCAAAAAAACTCACTGTACGTGAGAGAATTGATATACTCTTAGATAAGGGAACATTCGTCGAAGTGGATAAGTTCGTCAAGCATCATTGCACCAACTTCGGCATGGAGAACAAGAAAGTCGCTGGTGATGGCGTAGTGTGTGGTTATGGCAAGATCGATGGCCGCGTAGTCTTTGTCTATGGCTTCGACTTCGCTGTGCTCGGCGGTTCACTCTCGGCTGCCAATGCTGCCAAGATTGCCAAGGTGCAGGACGCTGCCCTCAAGAACGGTGCTCCAATCATCGGTCTCAACGACTCTGGTGGCGCACGTATCCAGGAAGGCATCGAGTCACTCTCAGGCTTCGGCGATATCTTCTATCGCAATGTCCAGGCTTCGGGTGTTATCCCTCAGATCAGTGCCATTATGGGTCCTTGTGCAGGTGGTTCTTGCTATTCGCCAGCATTGACCGACTTCATTCTCATGGTGCGCGAAGAGGCTCAGATGTTCATCACAGGTCCTAACGTGGTGAAGCAGGTTACTCAGGAAGAGTGCGACAAGGAGACCCTTGGCGGTGCCGACGTTCACTCTACCAAATCGGGTGTGTGTCAGTTTGTCTGCGATAGCGACGAGGAATGTCTCATGACTATTCGCGAACTCATCGGCTTTTTGCCAAACAACAACATGGAAGATGCGCCCATCCACCCTGTGACCGACGAGATTTCTCGCGAATGTCACGAACTCGAAGGCATCGTTCCTTCTGACCCAAATATCCCATACAACATCAAGGATATCATCGAGCCTATCTGCGATCATCAGTATTTCTTCGAGATTGCTCCAAACTTCGCAAAGAATATCGTCGTCGGCTTCGGACGCATGGCAGGCCGCACTGTCGGCTTCATCGCCAATCAGCCTCAGGTGCTTGCTGGTTCGCTCGACATCGATGCTTCCGAGAAAGGTGCTCGCTTCGTGCGTTTCTGCGACTGCTTCAATATCCCTATCGTGGCTATCGAGGACGTCCCTGGATTCATGCCTGGCATCAATCAGGAACATGGTGGCATCATCCGTCATGGTGCAAAGCTCCTCTATGCTTTTGCCGAGGCTACTGTGCCAAAGATCACTCTCATCACCCGCAAGGCTTACGGTGGTGCATACATCGTGATGAACTGCAAGCAGCTGGGTGCCGACGTCAACCTCGCTTACGAGAGCGCAGAGATTGCCGTTATGGGTGCCAAGGGTGCTGTCAGCATCCTCTATCGCAAGGAGACACCAGAACAGCAGGCCGAGCGCATCAAGGAATATGAGGCAAAGTTCAGCAATCCATATTGCGCTGCCGAACTCGGCTATATCGACGATATCATTTCTCCAGCCGATACTCGCAAGGCTATCATCGCTGGTCTTGAATGTTGCCGCAACAAGAATCAGTCGAATCCTCCTAAGAAGCACGGCAATATGCCAGTGTAATTCCCGTTATCTAGCTAACTCAATATTAATTATGAAGAAAATCCTTTCACTGTCCCTTGTTGCTCTTTCGGCACTCATGCTCTCGTCATGTTGTGCCGAACCAGC
>JAEDEY010000102.1 GCA_016293065.1 Bacteroidales bacterium | reverse complement strand
GATGATTTGGAATAGGATTTTTACAAACATAAAACAGATAACAATGGAATTTCAGAATAATCAACCGATATTCATGCAGATTGTCGATGTAATCTGCGACCGAGTATTGCGAGGAGAGGTCAAGACCGATGAACAGATTCCTTCGGTGCGCGAACTGGCGATGCAGATGCAGGTCAACCCTAACACCGTGCAGCGTGCCATCGAACGACTGCTGCAGGGCGAGATCATCTACAGCCAGAGAGGTAAGGGCAACTTCCTCGCCGATGGCGCTATCGACAAGATTCAGGAGATGCGTTCAAAGCGTTTCTATGAGGAGCAACTGCCGCTTATCGCACGCGAAATGAAGCTCCTTGGAATCACTACTGAAAAAATTTCAGAAAAATTATCACTATTGATGCAACAAAACTGAATGTCGTTGCGTCTAATAGGCAAACAAAGGTTTAAGGTTTAGGGTTTATGGATCGAGGCTTGTTGATGATGAATGTAGGAATAGGACAAGAATCGAAGGAAATAACAAGATGTTTGGATTAAGGAGATTGATGCTAAAGCCAAGAATCCATAAGCCTAAACTGCAAACTGAAAGAATTGATTAACAACTTAATAATTTGGAATATATGTTACTTACAACAACCCCAACAATCGAGGGACACAAGATTCTCTCATATAAGGGAATCGTGAATGGAGAAGTTATTTTCGGAACAAACATCGTGCGCGACCTCTTGGCTTCGATTCGCGATGTAGTGGGCGGACGATCGGGCAGCTACGAATCCGTATTGATCGAAGGACGCGCCAATGCTCTGAGGGAATTGGAGGATCGTGCAGCTCGCATGGGAGCCAATGCTGTGGTCGGCATCGACATCGACTACGAGACAATAGGAGAGTCGATGATCATGGTGTCGGCAACAGGAACAGCAGTTACAATTGATTAAATAAATAGGGAAAAATGATTAAATTGACAGGAATCCATAAGACTTACCAGTCGGCAACTCCTCTGCATGTGCTCAAGGGCGTTGACCTGCACATCGAGAATGGCGAGCTGGTAAGTATCATGGGTGCCTCTGGTTCGGGTAAGTCAACCCTCTTGAACATTATCGGCATTCTCGACAGCTATGACGAGGGTGACTATTACCTGGCTGGAACACACATCAAGAACTTGAGTGAGACTCGTGCGGCCAAGCTCCGCAATGAGCTCATTGGTTTTGTCTTCCAGAGCTTCAATCTCATCGGCTTCAAGACGGCTATGGAGAATGTGGCTCTGCCTCTGTATTATAAAGGTGTGTCACGACGCAAGCGCGAAGCCATGGCTCTCGAATATCTCGATCTCATGGGATTGCGCGAATGGGCCGACCATTTCCCTAACGAGATGTCGGGTGGACAGAAGCAGCGAGTGGCCATTGCACGTGCGCTCATCGCTCAGCCAAAAATCATCCTTGCCGACGAGCCGACGGGTGCGCTCGACTCAAAGACCACTCAGGAGGTGATGGATATTCTCCGTCGCGTCAACCGTGAACAGAACATGACTGTAGTGATCGTGACTCACGAACAGGATATTGCAAACCAAACAGATAGAAGGATTCACATTCATGATGGACTTATTGACCGAGATATACGAGTCGATGTCTCGAAATAAACTGAGGATTGCGCTCACCGGCTTCTCGATCGCCTGGGGCATCTTCCTGCTGATAGTCCTGCTCAGTGCGGGCGACGGTTTGTTCAACGCAATGCAGAAGAACTTTGCCTCGGATTCGGTCAACAGGATTCGCGTCACTCCTGGCTGGACGACTCTTCCTTATGGAGGTTTGCCTCAGTATCGACAGGTCAAGATGAACGAAAACGACCGCCAGATTCTGATGGCTGAGTTCAATGCCGAGATTATCGACGCTATTCCTTCGGTAAGCGTGGGCGCTCTCGTGTCGCATGGCGAGTTCAGCATGAGTACTTCGCTCACTGGCCAGCGCACCGACTTCCTGACGGCAATGAATGCCAAGCTTATCGAGGGCCGTCAGCTCAACGAATTGGACATGCGCGAGGCACGCAAGGTCGTGCTCATCGACCAGAAGACAGCCAAGGACCTCTTCCATCGTGACGATGGTTTCATAGGGGAGATGGTGAATGTAGGAGAGATTCCATTCCAGATTGTCGGAGTGATCAAGAATGCCACTCAGGGCGCAAGTTATCCGCTCTATGCGCCTATCACCACGGTCAACATGATCTATAACCCCGAGGGTTTGTATCGCAACATTACCTTGCTAACCAATCAGCTGCAGACAGTCAAGGAGAATGAGGCATTCGACGAGCGTATCGTCGAGACGCTTGCTGACTACCGTATGTTCGCAAAAAACGACCGAAATGCAGTGTGGGTCAACAACTCCTATGCCAACTATTTGCAAAATGTGACTGTGACACGCGCCCTTGAGTCGTTCATCTGGCTCATTGGCATTGCTTCGCTCATCGCAGGAATCGTGGGTGTTTCGAACATCATGCTCATCACAGTGCGCGAAAGAACTCGTGAGTTCGGCATCCGTAAGGCAATAGGTGCCACTCCACGGTCGATCCTTTCGCTCGTGCTTTTTGAATCGATCGGAATCACGATGCTCTTTGGCTATGTGGGCATGATATTCGGCATGGTGCTGGTGCGCGTCGTTACCATAGTCACCTATTCAATCTACCCGCAGGCGGAACAGGTCTTTGCCGATCCGCAGGTCGATCTCAGCGTGGTCATTGCTGCCAATATCACTATGATCATCGCAGGCCTCATTGCCGGTTACATCCCTGCCAAGCGAGCCGTTAGTATTAAACCTGTAGAAGCACTTGCAGCATTATGAGAGAACTTTGGTCAGAAATATATCAGACAATCCGACGCAGCAAATGGCGATCAATCATGACGGCCTTCGGTATCTTCTGGGGCATGCTCATGCTCGTGATCCTCGTCGGTATGGGCTTCGGCTTCAACAATGGTATCGTCGCTGCCCTCAAATCCATCCCTGCCAACAGTGTCTTCTTCTTCGGAGGAACCACCTCGATGGCTTACAAGGGCTATTCCAAGGGACGAAGCATCATGCTAGAAAACCGAGACATCGACATCCTGCAGAGCCGTTTCAGCAATATCACTGAGCGCATCGTGCCGCTCAACAACTTTGGCAGTTTCCGTTGTGCTTATGAAGATGCTTCAGAGGATTTCTCGGTTGTGGGCACTCACAAGGGCTATTTCCAGTGTATCCCCCAGAAGCAGCTCTTTGGCCGATACCTCAACGAGATGGATGTGCGTGAGCAGCGTAAGGTCTGTGTCATTGGTTATCAGGTCTATCGCTCGCTCTTCAAGCGCGGTGGCGACCCTTGTGGCAAGCTCATCAAGGCAGGCGAGCTGTATTATACTATTGTAGGTGTTGTGCGAGAAAGTTCGGGTATGATTAATCTCGGAGCTGGGGTCAATGAGTCGATCCATATCCCGCTCACAACGGGTCAGAACACCTACGGACAAGGTGATATGATCCACGCACTGATCGTAACGCTCAAGGATGATGCCCCTGCTCAGGAGTGGGAGGACAAGATTCTCCGAGTCGTCAAGGAAATCCACTATGCTCATCCCGACGACACCATGGCTATCCAATACTTCAACCTTGCCGAGATCATCGAGATGTTCGACCTTCTCTTCCTCGGCATCTACATCCTCATCTGGATCATCGGTGCAGGAACGCTCTTAGCTGGCTTGATCGGCGTTTCGAACATCATGCTTGTGACGGTCAAGGAGCGCACGCAGGAGATAGGCATCCGACGAGCTATCGGTGCTACACCTCGCACCATCCTCACCCAGATAATGTCCGAGAGCATCGTTATCACGGTGACTGCAGGCATTGCGGGTCTCACGCTTGGAGTCTGGATCTTGCAAGCCATAAGCATCGTCACCAAGGGCTCTTCGACCATTGAAAATGGCAGTGGCACCGAGTTCCAGGGCTTCGACAATCCGCAGATTCCGTTTACAATAGCAGTGGTGGCTCTCATCATCCTCATCATAGGCGGACTTGTCGCTGGATGGATGCCAGCCAACAGAGCAATGAAAATCAAGGCAATCGATGCTTTGAGAGATGAATAAAACAGAATAATAAAACATCGTGGCATTGCCACAAAACAACATAAAGACTTATGAAAAAGATTATTAAGCGAGTTGCATGGGCATTGGTTGCCGTATTGGTTCTTTACACTTTCTATTTCCTCTGGAAGCAGTCGCAACCAGTCGAGAAGGTCTATGACTGTCTCACTCCTGCTGTCCGAACCCTCGAGAAGAAGACTATTGCCAATGGTAAGGTCGAGCCTCGCGATGAGGTTAACCTCAAGCCTCAGATCCAGGGTATCGTGACCGAACTCTATCGCGAACCAGGCGATTTCGTCTATACTGGCGACCCTATCGCAAAGATCCAGGTCATCCCTGATATGGCTCAGCTCAGCAGTGCACAGAGCAATGTGCGCACTTCTCAGCTCACTCTTGAGGAAACCGAAAAGGAGTTTGCTCGCACTGAAGTGCTCTTCAATAAGGGAGTGATTGCCAAGGAGGAGTATGAGAAAGCAAAGAACACTCTCGAAAAGGCTCGCGAGTCGGCACAGTCGGCTCAGGATGCTCTCGACATCGTCACCAGCGGTATCAGCAAGCGTTCGGGCAAGATCAATACTACAATAGTGACCAGCACCGTCAGTGGACGAATACTCGATATCCCTGTCAAGAAGGGTACTACCGTGGTCAATGCCAGCAACTATAGCGACGGTACTACCATTGCCACTGTTGCCGATATGAGCGATATCATCTTCCGTGGAAAGGTCGATGAGACAGAGGTGGGTCGTCTCAACAGCGGCATGGACATCACCCTCACCATCGGAGCTATCCAGGGCGTCAAGCTCCCTGCCGTGCTCGAATATGTGTCGCCAAAGGGCATCGAGAACAATGGTGCTGTCCTTTTCGAAATCAAGGCTGCTGCTACAAATATTCCCGATAGCATTGTGGTACGAGCTGGCTATAGTGCCAATGCTGAGATTGTGCTCGACCGTGTCTCTGATGTTCTTTCAGTAGAAGAAACTGCCATCGAGTTCTCCAACGATTCCACCTTCGTCTATAAGCTCACTTCCGACGAGACTGCCGTTCCTCAGTCTTTCGAACGCATCCCTGTCAAGGTGGGCATGAGCGATGGCATCTATATACAGGTGCTTGAGGGTGTCACTGAGGATATGAAACTGAGAGGTAACGAAAAGGCCGAGTGATAAAAATGAATGATTATGATAAAGTATTTCTATATTCTTGCGTTGTGCTTCGTCGGCCTTTCTTCGGCTCATGCACAGCAGACAATGTCGCTCCACGATTGCGTGCAGTATGCCATCGACCATAATATCGGCATCGAACAGCGAAAACTCCAGGAACAGAATGCCGAGATTGCCCTTGAGACTTCTCGCTTTAGCCGCCTGCCTTCGGTAAGCGCCACTTTGGGTCAGAGTTTCGGTTTCGGACGAAGCACAGGACGTGATGGTTCGACAGTCGATCAGACCTCAACCAGCTCGTCGTTCGATATTGGAGCTCAGGTACCTGTCTTCACTGGTTTCCGTATCTCCAACCAGATTAAGGCCGACCGTTATTCGCTCAAGGCTGCTACCGAGAATCTCGAAAAGGCAAAGCGAGACATCACTGTCACAGTGGCAAGCTATTATCTCAATGCCCTATATTATAGGGGTCTGACCCAGATTCAGCGTCAGCAGCTCGCCCTCGATCGCGATGCTCTTGCCAAGGCCGAGGCTTTGTTCGAAACTGGTCGCCAGCCAGAGTCGGAGGTGGCTAATGCCCGCGCTCAGGTCGCAATGTCCGAACATTCGCTCACTGAAGCCGAGGGCAATGAGATGATTGCGCGTCTCGACCTCATTCAGGCGCTCAACCTCGATTGCGATGCCGATAAGTTCTCGGTCATCGAACTCGACACTACGTCCATGCTTGGCGATATGCCTCTGCCCGAGACAGTCTTTGCCTATGCCGTAGAGACCCATCCTGCCATCATGGCTGCTAAATATAACCTCGAACAGAGCCGTTACTCCGAAAAGGTGGCTCGCAGCTATATGATGCCTTCGCTTTCGCTCACTGCTTACTACAGAAACAGCTACTACCATCTCTACGACTCCGACTACAACAAGTCGTTCGGCAAACAGCTTAAGGACAATGGCAGTGAGTATGTAGGTTTTTCGCTCAGCATCCCTATCTTCAACCGCTTCTCTTCGCGCAATAGTGTGCGCCAGGCGCGTCTCAGTGTCCAGAGCTACAACTGGGCGCTCGAAGAGGCTCGCCAAACCCTCGGCAAGGAGATTCAGCAAGCATATTGGAATGCAGCCAAGGCTCGCGACAACTACGCATCAGCCAAGAAAGCCGCCGAATCCAC
>JAEDEY010000017.1 GCA_016293065.1 Bacteroidales bacterium | reverse complement strand
TCCGAATCATGGAGTAAAGGCAGCTGCCAGTGGAACATTACGGCGAGGAGGCGGATGATTATGACTGCCATCGCGCAGCCTATTGTGCAGGCTTCGAGAGGAAGTCCTTCGGTGATGCCCCATGAGAAGAAGATACCTCCGGCACAGCATGCAAGGGCATAGATGTCGCGGCGGAAGATGAGAGGAACCTCATTGATGAGAATGTCGCGGATCACACCTCCTGCGGCACCTGTGAACATACCCATGATGTTGGCTGTCCACAATGGGAAGCCTGCGTCGAGGGTCTTCTGTATACCTACCACAGTGAAGAGTCCTAGTCCGATGGTGTCGAAGAGGAAGATAGTGTTTGATACGCGGTTGATCTGCTTGTGAAGGAAAACGAAGAGAAGAAGGGCAAAGCCAGTGATGGCGAAATAGATGGGCTGGGTCATCCAGAATGGACTCTGACCGAGCATGACGTCGCGCAAGGTACCGCCACCCACAGCCGTAGCCATGCCGACAATGAATGCACCAAACCAGTCGAACTTCTTTGCCGATGCCAGACGAATACCGCTGACGGCAAAGGCGAAGGTGCCAAGATAGTCGATAATATCGACGAATGTGATTGACATGATGAATGAACTCCTTAATTGTTCTTATTCAAAAATTTGACCAGCTCGGCACAAGCCTTGCTGCGGTGACTTAAGGAATTCTTGAATTCGAGAGGCATGTCGGCAAAGGTGACGTCATAACCTTCGGGACAGAAAACCGGGTCGTAGCCAAAGCCTCGATTGCCCGAACGCTCGGTGGTGATGCGCCCTGGGCAGATGCCTTCGAAGATGTGTTCAGCGCCATCGAGCAGCAGGCAGATGACAGTGCGGAACTGAGCCTTGCGGTTGGTGACTCCTTCAAGGTTGCGCAAAAGCTTGGTGTTGTTGGCCTCGTGGTCGTGACCTGCTTCGGAAGCATAGCGAGCCGAACGCACACCAGGCTCCATGCCTAACGCCTCGACTTCGAGTCCGCTGTCGTCGGCAAAGCAGTCATAGCCATAATGTTCCTTAACGTAATAAGCCTTCTGGCGGGCATTGCCCACGAAGGTGTCGGCTGTCTCGGGGATGTCGTCGTGACAGCCAATATCGGACAATGATACTATGTCGTATTTCTCAGCAAGAGTGCCACCGATGCCCTCGAGCAGTGCCTTCACTTCCTCAATCTTATGACGATTGTTAGTCGCAAAAACCAATTTATGTTTCATTTCGAATTATGAGTTATTGGGATATAAACAAAGATTTTCAACGTGCGAAGATAGATAAATAATATTTGATGGACAAATATATTCCGATTTTTCATTATTTTGTGGGATAATATTTGCAAGAGTCGCCAAAAGAATATATCTTCGCATTAGCAAAATGAAAAAAAATATGAACGACTGGAAAGACCTATTGGCAGGGAAGTTTGCCGACGAACTGAAGAACGTAGAGCAGGAAAACACTGATAACGGCGAGGCTCAGGAGACATCGGCCTCGAAGCAGAAGACTGCATTGCGCATCGAATATGACAAGAAAGGACGCAAGGGCAAGCCTGTGACTCTTGTGACACTCTTCTATGGAGATGAAGACGAACTGAAACGACTCACCAAGCTGCTTCAGAAGAAACTCGGCACTGGCGGTTCGCACTGCTTCAACAGCGAAGAGCCATTCGACGGTCAGATACTGCTGCAAGGCGACTGCCGACAGAAAGCCGGCGAGATACTGAGAAACGAGGGATATAAAACAAAGGTCATTTAACGGTTCCAACAAATCAATATGCTAAACATATACCGAGCTTCGGCTGGCGCTGGCAAGACCCACCTGCTGACCGGCGAATACATCAAACTGCTGTTCCGCAAAGACCTACAGCCAGCTGAAGCAGAACACGACACACGCTTCGACGAGATACTCGCAGTCACCTTTACCAACAAATCGACTGCCGAGATGAAGTCCCGTATAGTAAAGGAACTGCACCAGCTGTGCCAGAACCCAACTGAATCACACTATTACAAGGACGTCAAATATGACAAGATTGGCGGCACACTGAGCGACGACGAGATAAAAGCCAAGGCCAAGGCCATTCTGACAGAGATACTGAACAACTACAGCGACTTCGCCATCAGCACCATCGACAGCTTCTTCCAGAAGATCGTAAGAAGCTTTGCACGCGAACTGAACCTGCCGAGCAACTACGAGGTTGAACTCAATGCCAACCGCATACTCGATGCTGCTGTATCGAGCTTCATCGAAAAGCTCAGCCTCAGCCATCGCAGCCAGACATTCGACTGGATGATGCAATTCTCGAACAAAAAAATAGAAGAAGGCGCAGGATGGCGACTGGAACGAGACCTGGCAAAACTCGCCAAGTCGGTACTCACCACCGAAGATTACCGTACCCGAAGCGAAGCCATCAACCTGTTCACCAACGACAAGAAAGGACTGAAACAATATGTCGATATGCTCAATGACATAGTGAGGACAATGAAAGACAAGCTGAAGAGCCTGGGAGAAGAGGGTGTGCGTGTGATAGGCGACCAGGGCATGACCGTGTATGACTTCAAGAGCGGCGTAAGAAGCAAGATGAGATTATTCGAGATGTGGAGAAAGGGTGAGATGAAAGTGCCGGACGAAGAATTTGAGAAATGGGCAAACGACAATAGCCTATGGTATGCTAAAACGGCAAAAATAAAACTCGATGAAGCACATTCTCAGAAACTTATGAGCCTTATGCAAGAGGCTGTGGAGATGAAGTATGATGGCAGTTTTGTGAACTATAACTCGGCTCTAATCATACGAGAGAACATCTATCAGTTGGGAATTCTTGCCGACATCGACAGCGAAGTGATTGAATACTGCAATCAGGAGGGCTCCATGCTCCTATCGAGCACAACCGAGATGCTGAACAAACTGATTAGTCAGGACGATGCGCCATTCATATACGAGAAGACAGGAACCAAGATTCACAGTTTCATGATCGACGAGTTTCAGGACACGTCGCAGATGCAGTGGAACAACTTCCGGTCACTGATCGAGAACTCGCTTGGCGACGGACGTCAGAACCTCATCGTGGGCGACGTGAAGCAGAGCATCTACCGATGGAGAGGCAGTGACTGGGGATTGCTGCACTCTGGTCTGAGGAACTTTGCCCGTGGATTGTCTCTTGAAGATACCACAACATTGAAAACCAACTATCGTTCGCAAAAAGAGATAATCACATTCAACAACTCTTTCTTTCAGGCTGTGGCGAATGAGTTGAGCAAGGTGTATGGCAGTGAGGATATCACGGAAATATACAAAGACGTGGACCAAAAGATACCGGACAACAAAAATGAAGACTCGCCTGGTGTGGTGCATCTGCGCTTCATGAAAGTAAAGGAAGACCAGAAATTCGTTGACCTTGCCATGGCTCAGATACCAGAAGCCGTGATGCGACTGGAAGACTCAGGATTTGAGGCAAAAGACATTGCCATACTATGCCGCACAAGGTCGATATGCAAGAAGGTGGCCGACGCGCTGTTGGGCTACAAGAGCAGCATTGGCGATACAGGCAAGTATGTCTTTGACATCATATCGAGCGAGGCATTGCTGCTCAGTTCGCGCCATATCATCTTGACCATCATCAGCATAATGAAATACATACAGAAGCCCGAATCGAAGTTGATCAGGGCTACTGCTTCGTGCAACTACCTTCAAGAATGTGGCATGGACGAACAGGAATCGGTGAGCGCAACATTCACTGGCAACACAGACATCGACAAGTTCCTGAGCCTTGCGAATAGGTCGCTGTATGACATGACAGAAGGCATCATCAGCCTACTCCCGTCGGCAGGACACAACATCGCATTTGTGCAGGCGTTCAGAGACTGTGTGATGGACTACTGCAACAGCAAGAAAGCAGACCTCTCGCTGTTCCTTGAATGGTGGGGACAATATGGTGGAGATTTGTGTATAACCACGCCCGAAGGACAGAATGCCATACGCATCATGACAATACACAAGAGCAAAGGCTTGGGTATGCCTGCTGTGATACTGCCATATTGCGAAGGTACAACCGATATGAAAAACCGAGGAGATGACATACTATGGTGCCAGCCGAAAAAAGATTCGCCATTCTATCGGGACGGATTATTCTTGCCAATAAAATGCAGTAAGAAATTGACAGACACCATTTTCAAGGAAGACTATCAAGCAGAACGCCAGAAAGTTATCATCGACAATCTGAATACTATCTATGTGGCATATACCCGAGCCAAGGAAGCGATGGTGCTGATAGCTCCTCTATCGAAAACCGAGAGAAAAAAAGACGAAGGCGTGACTCAGGACGAACTCCTCTACACTTTTATAAAAAATCAAAACTACGTCACCAAAGAAACTGATGACGCTATAGATTGCGTGATTGGAGAATACAGCAGGAAAAAGAATTTTGATAAAGACGACGAACAGAAAGCTGAAGCAATAACGCAAGATGCCACAGACCTGGCATTGCAGCGAAAACTGCCTATGCTGTCGCTCAAGCACGACAAGCTGACGAAGAACATCGAAGCAATAGACCGAGGCAACTGCATTCACGAAGCGCTGTCGGCCATCATCGACCGAAAAAACATCGATGAGCCAATAGAGGAGCTGTACCGTCTGGGACGAATCAATGACGAGATAATGACGTGTGAAGAGATGAAAGCCGAAATACACCGTCTGATGGACATTGCCGAGATAGGACGATGGTTCGAGCCTGGACAGAAGATATTGAACGAGAAGACGATATTGGCCAGAACGAAAAACTACGAAGGAATGACGAAAGACCTGTCGCGACCAGACCGCGTGGTATGCAACGGAAAAGAAGCCACTGTGATCGACTACAAGACAGGCGAGAAACGCAGGTCCCACACCAACCAAGTAAGGGAATACATGAATCTGCTGCGACA
Source organism: Bacteroidales bacterium (assembly GCA_016293065.1). Lineage (GTDB taxonomy): Bacteria > Bacteroidota > Bacteroidia > Bacteroidales > UBA3663 > Liminaster. The sequence goes on along the minus strand of JAEDEY010000017.1, from coordinate 25,263 downwards.
GATGGGCTTCGAAAAAGTCGAAGGATACCTTTGGTATATTTACCCTCATGAAGTGGTAAAAGTGGAAAATAAAGGTTATAAAAAAGCATAAATATGCGAAAATCGCGTTGTCAGAAAGAAAAACATCGGATAGCTTGTTCTATTCGGTGTTTTTTTATTATCTTTGCGAAATGAAGTTTCAACTTTAGATTTTTATTAACATAAAAAACAACAAGCAATGGCAAACGTTCCATTCAAGTATGCTCCTATGTTCCAATTGGGCAAGGACGAGACTGAATATTACTTGCTGACAAAAGAAGGTGTCTCAGTCAGCGAATTTGAAGGTACACCTATCCTCAAGGTCACTCCAGAGGCTTTGACCAAGATGACCAATGCCGCATTCCGCGACGTCAGCTTCCTCCTGCGCCGTTCGCACAACGAGCAGGTGGCAAAGATACTCCGCGACCCAGAGGCAAGTGCCAACGACAAGTATGTGGCACTCACCTTCCTCCGCAATGCCGAGATCGCTGCCAAGGGCAAGCTCCCTCTCTGTCAGGACACCGGTACGGCTATCGTACACGGCGAGAAGGGTCAGCAGGTATGGACAGGATTCGAGGACGAAGAGGCAATAGCAGAAGGCGTTTACAAGACATATACCGAGGAGAACCTCCGCTACTCACAGAACGCTCCTCTCGACATGTACAACGAGGTGAACACCAAGTGCAACCTCCCTGCACAGATCGACATCGAGGCTACACAGGGAATGGAATACCGCTTCCTCATGGTCACCAAGGGCGGTGGTTCGGCCAATAAGACATACCTCTATCAGGAAACAAAGGCACGTATCCAGAACCCCGGCACGCTCATCCCATTCCTCGTTGAGAAGATGAAGAGCCTCGGAACTGCCGCTTGTCCTCCTTATCACATTGCTATCGTGATCGGCGGTACTTCGGCTGAGAAGAACCTCCTCACCGTCAAGCTCGCTTCGACACATTACTATGACAGCCTGCCAACTACAGGTGACGAGACAGGCCGTGCCTTCCGCGACATCGCCCTTGAGGAGCAGCTCCTTCAGGAGTGCTACAAGATTGGCCTCGGCGCACAGTTCGGCGGCAAGTACATGGCTCACGACGTTCGCGTCATCCGTCTGCCTCGCCACGGTGCTTCATGCCCTATCGGTCTTGGCGTATCTTGCTCTGCCGACCGTAACATCAAGGCAAAGATCAACAAGGACGGTATCTGGATCGAGAAGATGGACGACAAACCATACGAGCTCATCCCTGAAGAACTGCGCAATGCTGGCGAAGGTGATGCAGTGAAGATCGACCTCAACCAGCCAATGGCTGATGTCTGCAAGATCCTCACCAACTACCCTATCGGCACACGTCTCTCATTGAACGGCACAATCATCGTGGGTCGTGACATCGCCCACGCCAAGATCAAGGCTCGTCTCGATGCAGGCGAAGGTATGCCACAGTACCTCAAGGATCACCCAATCTACTATGCAGGACCTGCCAAGACTCCTGCTGGCATGGCTTGCGGCTCAATGGGTCCAACTACTGCAGGACGCATGGATCCATACGTTTATGAGTTCCAGGACAATGGTGGTTCGATGATCATGCTCGCCAAGGGTAACCGTTCGATCGACGTTACCAACGCCTGCAAGGATCACGGTGGCTTCTACCTCGGCTCTATCGGTGGACCTGCTGCTATCCTCGCACAGAACAACATCAAGAACATCGAGTGCGTCGAGTATCCAGAACTCGGCATGGAGGCAATCTGGAAGATCGAGGTTGAGAACTTCCCAGCATTCATCCTCGTTGACGACAAGGGTAATGACTTCTTCAAGCAGCTGAAGCCAAACCCTGGTTGCACTATTCTTTAATATCTGGCAATAAATGGGAGAAACGTTTTTTTCCGTTGACTCCCATTTAGTTCCCTTTTATCATCCCTTTATTTCCCTTATTAGAAATGCAAATAGAATTAGGCAAGTTTGTAGGAATACAATATCACCTCACAGGATTTGAGGCTCCAGAGAACCCTGAGACAGAACCAGAGATCGAGGAGATTGAACATACGACACCTGAGCGACCATTCACCTTCATCTTTGGTGTAGGTCAGTTGCTCCAGGACTTCGAAAAGAACATTGAAGGCAAGGAAGTGGGATTTAAGTTCGACTTCTATCTCTCTCCTGCTCAGGCATACGGCGAGGTTGACCCAGAAAAGGTCATCGCTCTCCCAAAGAAATTCTTCTGCGACGAGAAAGGCAAGTTCCTCAGTCAGTTTGTGATGGAAGGCGGCGAAGTGCCTCTCCAGAACCAGAACGGAGACATCATTCAGGCAACAGTCGAGAAGATCACCGACACTGAAGTGATATGCGACGTCAACCACCCACTTGCAGGCATGACGCTTCACTTTGTGGGCGAAGTGGTAGAGGTGCGCGACACTACAGAAGAAGACAAGAAACGCTACATGCAGCAGATGACAGGACATGCAGAATGCAACTGTGGCGGAGGCTGTGGAGGCGGCAGCTGCAGCGGTAACTGCGGTTCGTGCGGCGAGGGCGGCTGCGGAGGCTGTCACTGATAATTATAACCAAAAAGGAAAGATTAGCTTTGAATACTTTCGGCAACATTTATAGGATTACGACCTTTGGTGAGAGCCATGGTGTGGCTGTGGGCGGTGTCATCGACGGCATCCCTGCAGGCATCAGCGTCGATGAGGAGTTTCTCCAGAGAGAGATGGCCCGTCGTCGCCCAGGTCAATCGTCAATAACCACAAGTCGCAACGAAGCCGACCATGTGGAGATACTCTCGGGTGTGTTCGAGGGCAAGACCACAGGTACGCCAATAGGCTTTGAGGTGCGCAACAACAACCAGCACTCGAACGACTACGAGAACATGCGCGACCTGTTCCGTCCGTCACATGCCGACTACACCTACACCGAGAAATACGGCATACGCGACCATCGCGGTGGAGGAAGAAGCTCGGCTCGCGAGACACTGTCGCGCGTGGTGGGCGGTGCTTTTGCCAAGATGGCTTTGCGTCAGTTGGGCATCTCCATCACAGCCTATACTTCACAGGTTGGCGATATCCGTCTTGAGGGCTCATATTCGGATTACGACCTCGGAAACATCGAGAACAATGCAGTGCGCTGTCCAGATGACGAAACGGCTGAACGAATGGAAGCCCTGATCAAGGAGGTAAAGATGGCTGGCGACACCATTGGGGGTGTCATTACTTGCGTCATCAAGGGAGTACAAGTGGGCATTGGCGAACCTGTCTTCGGAAAGCTACATGCTGCTTTGGGCGCTGCCATGCTATCGATCAATGCCTGCAAAGGCTTCGAATATGGCATGGGCTTCGAGGGCGTGAGCAGGAGAGGCTCAGAGATGAACGACTACTTCTATGTCAAAGACGGCATGGTGAAGACCGTCAGCAATAACTCGGGAGGCATACAGGGAGGAATAAGCAACGGCGAAGACATCTATTTCCGTTGTGCGTTCAAGCCTGTGGCAACATTGCTCCAGGACATCAAGACCATCGACAAGGACCTCGCTCCTACCGTGCTGAAGACACGCGGACGACATGACCCTTGCGTACTGCCTCGTGCCGTGCCTATCGTTGAGGCAATGGCAGCAATGACTATTCTCGATTACATCTTAATGCGAAAGGGAAACAAACTATGAAATTGCTGAACGTACTTGTGGCTTGCTTCACGCTGATGATGGCTACAGCCTGCGACCATAAAAGCAACGATGATCCAATGCCTGAGACAAAGGCCGATCATACTCTCCTTATATATATTGCTGGCGACAACTCGCTGTCGAGCAATTGCAAGGACAACATCAAACTAATGAAGAAAGGTCTGCTTAATTCGCCTGACGACATCAACCTGCTGATCTATAAAGACAACCGCGATACCGGAGACGGCTTGCCTGTATTGTTTCAGTTGAAACGCACATACGACAAGAAGACAAATGCTGCAAAAATCGACACGGTCTATATTCAGAAATATACCCAAGATCTGAATTCTTGCGATCCTTCAGTCATGGCAGAAGTGGTGAACACAGCCTTCAAGTCGTTCAACACGACGGTAAAGGGAATGGAGCTCTGGTCACACGGATTATCATGGATTCCGTCCTACCAGTTCCAGCCTTCGACACGTTACATCGGACAGGATAACAACAACTTTCTGGAACTATGGGATATCCGCAAGGCGTTGGAGCAATGTCCGAAACTGGACTATATCAGTTTCGACGCTTGTTTTACAGGCATGGCTGAAGTGGCACACGAGCTTGACGGCGTGTGCGACTACATCTATGGTCCTATCACCGAGATCATGAGCTTCGGCTTCCCTTATGACACTATGCTACCAATCCTTGCTTCGTGCAAAAACAAGACATCGGTGGAAAGTGCATTGGTAGAGTGTGTCGATGACTTCTCAAAGTCGAGCTCATTCGACGGCTATGGCTATACCATCACTTTGCTAAAGACAGAAAAAGCCGATGACCTCGCTACAGCTGTGGCAAAGCTCAGGAAGGCTTCGGGAATCAAGCTGACCGAATTATCAGCCAACCCAAAAGCTTATGAGGCAAGGATGCAGCACTACGGAAGAGCAGTAGTTGGCACAAGATATGTTTTTTACGACCTTGCTGACTATGTAGATTACATGGCAGAGGATGGAGATGCCAACATCCAGGCTATACTATCCGAGATCAACAGCAATAATATTGTAGTGGCATACGCAAATAGCCCATATTTCTCCGATGGCGGCTTAGAGAAGATCAACCTCAGCGGCTGCAAGGGCTTGGGCGTAAGCATCCCTGAATTCTTCGGCCTTACCTCACAACAAGAGAAGTTGATCGTGTGCTACGAGCTGACAAAATGGGGACGTAAGGTTATGAATGGGGTATAACAAAAAAAGGATGAGCTCTCCTTATCGCGCCGCTACAACCTCATACCCTTGCTGCGGTCAAGCCCTGGGGGATTAGAAGGAGCATGCCGTAAGGCACTCATCCAGCCGCAAAAGTAGGATATTAATTTGACATTTCCAAATTTTGGAACAAAAAAATTAACAAAATAAAGGAATATTTGCTTATTTACATATTTTAAGGACGAACTTTAGACAAAAAAGACAACGAAAATGAATATTACAGTCAATCCAAATGGTGTTGCAATCAACCAATATCTGATGAAAACAGCCCTTCCGCTGGGCGGATATTTCATCATCGAATATTTGATTCGCAACTATACTGCAAGCAACATCTTCCTTGGATTTTTGAACTTTCCGATGATGGCTTTGACGGCAATACTGCTGTTCCTCGCCATCAGAAAACTGCGTGACATGATTCTGGACGGACAGATTTCCGGCTTCATGGCATGGACATTCGGAGTGCAGCTGATGTTTTTCGCTGGACTCATCGAGGCTACATTCATCTATATCTACAACGAGTTCATCGTGCCTACCAACCTCGTGACTGTCCACAACCAGCTCATCGAACAATATGAATCGGCACTCACGACAATCGAGGGACTTTCATCGACCAACACAATGGCATCGTCGATGATACCGATGTTGCAGGAGATGATTGACATGCTCAAGCAGGCTCCCGTGGCTTCTGCTATCGAGACAGCTATCTCGATGCTGACGAACGATATCTTCTTCGGAATGCTCATCATGGCATTCGTGGCTCCTATCGTAAGAAAAAAGAAATGAACATTAACAAGCAAGTCGGCAGACTTCTGACAATAATATTTTAAGAAATGGATATAAGCGTAATCGTACCTTTATATAATGAGGCAGAATCTCTTCCTGAACTCGCCGAATGGATCGACCGAGTGATGGTAGCCAATGGCTTCAGCTATGAAGTGATATTCTGCAACGACGGCTCGACCGACAACTCGTGGGAGGTGATCAAGAGCCTGAACAAGAAATACCCTAATATGCATGGTATGGCATTCCGCACCAACCAGGGCAAGTCTCCTGCCCTGCATGTGGGCTTCGGCATGGCACAGGGTGATGTGGTAATCACCATGGACGCAGACCTACAGGACTCGCCAGACGAGATACCTGAGCTCTACCGCATGATCAAGGAAGAGGGCTATGACCTGGTGTCGGGCTGGAAGAAGAAACGCTACGACCCACTGTCTAAGACATTGCCAACCAAGCTCTTCAACGCTACGGTGCGCAAGGCAAGCGGCATCAAGAACCTGCATGACTTCAACTGCGGACTGAAAGCCTACCGAGGCGAGGTGGTGAAGCACATTGAGCTTTATGGCGACATGCATCGCTACATACCTTGGCTCGCCAAGAATGCCGGCTATGGTAGGATTGGCGAAAAGGTAGTGCAGCATCAGGCACGCAAATACGGAACAACGAAGTTCGGTCTCGACCGCTTTGTCAATGGCTATCTCGACCTCATCACCCTGTGGTTCCTCAACCGTTTCGGACAGAAGCCAATGCTCATCTTCGGCCTGTGGGGTTCATTGGTCTTCTTCATTGGCCTCATTGCCGTGCTCTATATCGTGCTGCATAAGATCTATGTGCTCTATACCATAGGCACAGGCACGCTCATCACCGATATGCCGTCGTTCTACATTGCTCTGACCTGTATGCTCCTCGGCAGCCAGCTCTTCCTCGCCGGCTTTCTTGGAGAGCTCATTTCGCGCAAGGCTGGAGAACGCAACGAATATGACATTGCAGAAAAGATTTAATAGACAATAAATGAAAAGAATACTATATCTGATAATCCCTGCTTTGCTGCTCACCATCAGCGGCTGTGGCAACAATGGATGTGAAGAGGTGCGCGAAAGCTTCTGCTACGCACAGATGACGTCGCTGAGTGGAGCCAAGATCAACAATCTCTATGCGTTCGGCATCGGACAAGGAGGTGGAGAAGTGGATACCACCGGTGTTGCTGCCGACAAGGAGATGCTGAATGCCAGCAACCCTTCGTCGCTCGAGTTCATTCTCAACCCCGACTCCACTGTGACCGACATACGCCTGAAGATGAACATCACCCTCGACGGTGACCAGTTCCAGCACGAAGACACTATACATTTCGTCTATGACCCACACCCATACTTCATCAACATGGACTGTGGCTGCTCGATGTATTTCTCTTTGCAAGAGGTGACATTCACCAAGAACTTCCTGCGCAATATCACTATCAAAAACAACGAGGTAACCAATGAACAGAATATTAATCTTATTATTGAGTATTAACTTCGCACTCACGGCATTTGCCCAAGGCAGAAGCATACCCACAACGAGCAAGGTGCAAGAGGTGCAGGCTGCCGAGCTGCCAGAGATACTGCCCGACAGCGTGAAGTACCGCTTCCCTCTGTTCAATGGACTGAGCGTCTCGACCAACCTCTTCGACCCTGTGATGAACCTCTTCAAGTGGGATCGTGCCAACTATGAGGCAACGGTGACTGCCGATATCCATCACCGCTTCTTCCCTCAGTTCACAATGGGCATGGGCGTATGCGACGAGGTGTCAGACGATGGCGTGAAGTATTCGATCAAGGCAGCTCCATTCTTCAAGGTGGGTATGCTCTACAACTTCAAGTACAACGACTACCGTCCCGACAACTTCTACTACCTGCTCTTCCGCTATGGCTTCTCGAAGAGCACAGCCGATATAGAGAACATGCACTATACCGACGGCTACTGGCCAGAGTACGGACCGACATCAGTGACCGGACTGGACTTCGCTTGCCATTGGATAGAGATAGGTGGAGGCATCAAGGTCAAGATAGCAGGACCCATTTCCCTCGGTTGGGAACTATCCTTCCGCCCTCTCCTATCAAAAGGTGATGCCAAATACGGCGACCCCTATTTCGTACCAGGCAAGGGAGCAAGCAAGCTTGCATTCGAGTTTAATCTTTATTACGAGATATTCAAGAAAAGATAATGAAAAAGATTATCTACATCATCGTGGCTATCGGCCTTGTGGCATTAGCTATGTGCAGGACAAAAGATGCGGAATCGCATGAACTGTCATATCATAAGCTTGAGGGCACAGTGTTCCACACCATATATCACATCACCTATCAGGGAGAGAGAGACTATCACGACGATATCAAGCGCCTGTTCAAGGAGTTTGACGGCAGTCTGTCGATGTTCAACGACACCAGCATCATCACTCGCATGAACAACTGCGACACGAGTGTCGTTGCCAACCGCTATTTCCGACAAGTCTTCACCAAGGCCATGGAGGTATCAGAAGCCACCGACGGAGCATTCGACATCACTGTGGCACCATTGGTCAACCTTTGGGGATTTGGCTTCAAGAACAGCGACAACGTGTCGCAAGCAGCCATCGACAGCATATTGCAGTTTGTAGGATACAAGACAGTACATCTCGACGATGAGGGTCGCTTGCACAAGGATGACCCACGCACCATTATGGACGCAAGCAGCATAGCCAAAGGCTATATGAGCGACGTGGTGGCAGACTTCCTAAGGGAACAGGGCGTAGAGAACTACATGGTCGAGATAGGTGGCGAGGTGGCATTGAATGGAGTCAATCCAAAGGGCAGCCGCTGGAGTATCGGCATCAACAAGCCTACCGACGATTCGACACAGGTCAACAGCGAACTGCAGGACATCCTCTACATGAGCGAGGGTGGCGTGGCTACGAGTGGTAACTACCGCAACTTCTACTACAAAGACGGCAAGAAATATGCCCATACCATCGACCCACATACAGGCTACCCAATCCAACAAGACATCCTTTCGAGCACAGTCATCGCACGCGACTGCATGACAGCCGATGCCTATGCCACGGCCTTCATGGTATTGGGCAAAGAAAAAGCCATGGAGGTTCTGGCAAAAGACACAACCCTCATGGCGTATTTCATTGTTGACGCTCCAGATGCCGACGGCAATGGCGGATATGAGATAGTCTATTCTCCAGCCCTCGAACAGCGTCTGCGACGTTAAAGTTCCGATTCTTTCATTCGCTCGGCATTCTCGGCAATGATCAGGTGGTCGATACAGTCCTGAATATCGCCATTCATGAATGCCGCAAGATTGTAGATGGTATAGTTGATGCGATGATCGGTGATGCGTCCCTGCGGATAGTTGTAGGTACGGATCTTGGCACTACGGTCACCTGTCGAGACGAGAGTCTTGCGTCGTGAAGCTATATCATCGACATATTTCTGATGCTCCTTGTCGTAGATATATGAACGCAGACGCGACAATGCCCTTTCCTTGTTCTTCGGCTGGTCGCGTGTCTCGGTACATTCGATCAGTATCTCATCGGTCACACCAGTATTTGGGTTCTTCCACATATATCGCAGACGCACACCCGACTCTACCTTGTTGACATTCTGACCACCTGCACCCGAACTGCGGAAGGTATCCCACTTTATCTCTCCCTCATTGATGTGCACCTCAAATTCATCGGCCTCAGGCAAGACAGCCACGGTAGCAGCAGAGGTGTGTACACGTCCCTGAGTCTCGGTAGCAGGAACACGTTGCACACGATGCACTCCCGACTCGTATTTCAACGTACCATAGACATTCTCGCCCGTTACCATGCAGACAATCTCCTTGAAACCGCCAACGGCTCCTTCCGAAAAACTCTGTACCGACACCTGCCAGCCTTTCGACTCGCAGTAACGCTGATACATCTTGAACAAGTCACCTGCGAAGAGTGCCGCCTCATCGCCACCAGTGCCACCACGTATCTCGAGCACAGCGTTGCGTGCATCCTCTGGATCTTTAGGAATGAGCAGGAGCTTGATCTTCTCTTCGAGTTCTGGCTGACGACGTTCACATTCGGCAAGCTCCTCACGTGCCATCTCCTTCATCTCTGGGTCGTCTTCCAGAAGCATCTGACGAGCCTCATCTATGCCTTGCAGACACTGGATATACTCCTTACGTGCGGCAAGCACGTCTTCGAGTTCCTTATATTCGCGCGAGAGCTTCACATAGCGTTGCTGATCGGCAATGACAGAAGGGTCGGTTACGAGGAGACTCACCTCCTCGAACCGACTCACTAAACCATCCAGTTTATCAAGCAGCTGGTTGTTACTCATATATATTTATGCAAAAGCCATTTTCGAGAATTATTCGTATTCGAAGACACCATTCTCTGTCTTGAGAGTCACATGAGCATGATCGCTTGCCTCTACTCGGCCGATGACCTGAGCATCGATGCCAAACGACTTGCTGATCTCAATCACGCGCTGTGCGTTTTCCGGTGAGAGATAAACCTCAAGACGATGACCCATGTTGAACACCTTGTACATCTCTTTCCAGTCGGTGCCGCTCTGCTCGTGGATAGTGCGGAACAGCGGAGGTATCGGGAAGAGATTGTCCTTGGTAACATGCAGATCCTTGATGAAGTGGAGCACCTTGGTCTGTGCGCCACCCGAGCAATGTACCATGCCATGAATCTCGTGACGCATCTCGTCGAGCATCTTCTTCACCACAGGAGCATAGGTACGGGTAGGGCTGAGTACGAGCTTGCCAGCGTCGAGCGGACTGCCCTCTACCTTGTCGGTGAGCTTCAGGCCACCGCTATATACAAGGTCTTCTGGCACGGCATGGTCGTAGCTCTCAGGATACTTCTCAGCTAAGTACTTGGCAAACACATCGTGACGTGCGCTGGTCAGGCCATTGCTGCCCATACCGCCGTTGTATTCCTTCTCGTAGGTAGCCTGACCAAAAGAAGCAAGACCCACTATGACATCGCCATCCTGGATATTGGCATTATTGATCACATCGCTACGCTTCATGCGGCAAGTCACTGTGCTATCGACGATGATAGTACGGGCAAGGTCACCCACATCAGCAGTCTCACCACCAGTGCCATATACACCGATACCCATCTCCCGGAGTTCAGCCATGAGCTCGTCGTTGCCATTGATGATAGCCGAGATGACCTCGCCAGGGATGAGCATCTTGTTGCGTCCGATGGTCGAGCTCACGAGAATATTATCGACAGCACCCACACAGATAAGATCGTCGATGTTCATGATGAGCGAGTCCTGAGCAATACCCTTCCATACAGAGAGGTCGCCCGTCTCCTTCCAGTACATATAAGCGAGGCTGGTCTTGGTACCTGCGCCATCGGCATGCATGATGTTACAATACTCTGGATCGCCACCGAGGATATCTGGGATAATCTTGCAGAAAGCCTGCGGATAAAGACCCTTGTCGATGTTCTTGATTGCGTTGTGTACGTCCTCTTTTGAGGCACTTACACCGCGAAGCATATAACGCTGATCTGTCATAATAGTATATTATCTTCTTTGTTTACGCATTTGTTCTTCGCGCTGCTTGCGGAGTTCTTCCTGCTGCTGGCGCTGTATCTCCTGAAGTCGTGCAATCCAACCACTTGCCTTCTTGCCACCCTTCTTGCGGTTAGGGTTGCTGAGGTTGGCTTTCATCTCGGCGAGTATCTTGTCTTCATTCATCGAAGCGCGAATAGCGTAGGTCTGGATGATGCTGAACAAGAGCGAGAGAGTGTAGTAGTAAGAGAGACCTGCTGAGTAGTCGTTGAGGAACACGAGGAAGAAGAGTGGCATGAGATACATCATCATTGCCATTCCAGGCATAGCCTGCTGTGCTGGGTTCTGCTTCTGCATGAGCCAAGTGTAGAAGATCTGCACCACTGTCATGATGAGGCAGAATAGTGAGATATGACCGTGGAAGATCCAGTTGACCACAGGGATAGGCTCGTCCCAAGTGATGATGGCATCGTAGGTCGAGAGGTCTTTTGCCCAAAGGAACGACTCACCACGGAGCTCGATGCTTGTTGGGAAGAAGTAGAAAAGGGCAATGAGCACTGGCCATGAGAGGAGCATTGGCAGACAGCCACCCATCTGGTTGACACCCATCTTGCCATAGAGAGCCATGAGAGCCTGCTGCTTTGCCATAGCATCTTCCTGATTAGGATACTTCTCGTTGATGGCCTGCACCTCCGGCATCTTCTGTGCGATGCGCATCTTAGCCGATGACTTGAACGACTTGTAGGTGAAAGGCAGAGTCACAAGCTTGATGAAGATGGTTAGAAGCAGGATGATGAGTCCGTAGCCGAGATTGAAGTTGTCGAGGAAGTGGAAGATTGGGATCACTATCCATCGGTTGATGTGACGCACGATAGGCCAGCCGAGGTAGATAGAGTTCTGGATTTCGAGATTCTCATTGGTCTTGCCCACACGCGATGCAATCTCGTCGTTCATATCACGCAGGAGACTATAGTTGTTAGGACCGATGAAATAGGTCATTGGCACAATCTGCTCACCTTTCAGACGATCGGTGAAGTCTATCTCGACATCGGCACTGTATTCCTTGAGATATTCTGGCGAAACATCCTCCTTGAGCGCATTGCTCGAAAGCGAACCCGAGCGGAAGAGGTCGTTGCTGGCAAGGATGGTGCTGAAGAACTGGTTCTTGAAGTTGAACCAAGCCAAAGGGCCATCGAGGCGCTCGCTGTCCGAACCTGTCTGACTGAGGTCGTTGACGCTCTCGCCACTGTACTTGTAGAAGAGCGAGCTGTAACGCTCCTCAAAGCTGCGACCGAGCTCTGTGCGAACTAGCTTCTGGTTCCATGTCAGCTGGAGAGAAGGCTGTGTAGGCGCAACGATATTGTCGAGATTGACAGTATGGATGGTAAAGTCGAGAAGATAGCTGTCAGGCGACAGGCGATACACGAAGTCGAGAATGCCTCCATCATCGCTCATCAGACGCATCACCACACTCGAATCGGTCTTGGCGAGAGGAGTGAAATAGAGGTCTTCAGTAGTGATGTACTTGCCATAGACACTGTAGAAAGTGAAGTACTGATGATTGTTCTTGGCATCGAACAATACCAACTGCTCGTCCTTGTAGTTCTCGTATTCGAGCAATGTAGCCTTCTGGAGAACGCCTCCCTTGCTTGAAATATCTACCGAAAGGACATTGTTGCTGAGGTTGATGATCTTCTCCTCGCCTGTTGCTGCAGCAGCGATGTTGCCATACTTCTGCTGACGCAAAGCCTGCTTGATGCTGTCGGCCTGGGCAAGCGAAAGACTGTCCTGTGGCTCTTCTGATGCAGCCGCACCAGCGTTCATTGAGTTTTCAATAGCTTCTGTTTGCAAACGGGCGATAGAGTCCTGGGCACGACGCTGAGCCTCGAGCTGTTCAGCTGAAGGCTGGCTGGTCCAGACCATCGCCATAAAGATCAGGCACATCAACACGGTGCCAATTAAAGTGTTTTTGTTCATCTGTTATGTATATGTTTGTATTTTGCTTAAAAGGAAGTTACTGCTGCGCACAGGGAGTTATCGGGAGATAATGGAGTTAGCGGGCAATAGTTTTAACACATAAAACGCGCCAAAGTTACAAAAAAAAAATGAAAGCACCGCCTTTCTATGGAAAAAAGCAGTGCTTTCAAACTATTTTTTATGAAATAAAAGGCTGTGTGTTATGTTAACCCAACAACACGACACCTTATTCAGGACCTTTCTTATGCTTCAATCTTCTTGTATCGAGGCACGAGAGTCTTCATTATGACCCATGCCACAACATAGGCAACGGCACAGTAGCAGAAGACACAGAAGTAACCGGCAGGCTTGCCCTCGAAGCCAAGGACACTGAATGCTGAGCCCTGTTCGCCTGCATAGGTGAAGAGTGCGCCAGCCGCCTTCTGAACTATCATCGAACCGATACCGCCAGCCATTGTGCCGATACCAGTGATGGTTGCAATGGTCGATTTAGGGAACATGTCGCCAATGGTCGAATAGAGATTGGCCGACCATGCCTGATGACCCGCACCAGCCAGACCGATGATGATGGCTGGCCACCATGCGCTATGCACACCGAGTGTCTGAGCGACAAGTGCAGTCAATGGGAAAAAGGCAAAGATCAGCATCGCACGCATGCGTCCAGCGTACGGCTCCATGCCCTTCTTCTCGACAAAGATCTTAGGCAGGTAACCGCCATAGATCGAGAGAATGGTCACTATAGCATAGAGGGTGAAAATGAGAGCCTGTCCCATGCCCGATGAAGCCTTGTAGCCAAACTGATCCTGGAAATAGGCTGGAGCCCAGAACAGGAAGAACCACCACACGCCATCGGTGAAGAACTTACCTGTGATGAAAGCCCAAGTCTGCTTGAAGGTCAGGCACTTCCAGAAGCTGATGGTCTTCTCGTCTGCTGCAGAAGCACTCTCAGCAGGCTTTTCCTCTGCGGCATCGTCCTGATGCACATAGGCAAGTTCTGCGGCATTGACATGCTTCGAATCCTCTGGTTTGTCGTACATGAACTGCCAGAAGAACATCCACACGAAACCGAGCACACCAATGATGATGAATGCCATCTCCCAGCCATAAGCTTTGGCAAGCACAGGGATGGTGAGCGGAGCTGCAAGAGCACCTACCGACGCACCGGCATTGAAGATAGATGTGGCAAAGGCACGGTCGCGCTTAGGGAAGTATTCGGCTGTGACCTTGATGGCTGCAGGGAAGTTGCCTGCCTCACCAAGGGCGAGGACACCACGACAGAAGATAAAGAGATAGACCGAGAGAGTGGCAATGGCAAGGGTGACAGCACCTGTTGCCTTGCCGAGCTGAGCCACTTCGGTGATACCTTCAAATCCGCCGAAAGTCACTGTTGCCCAGCCACATGCTGCATGCAGGCACGCGCCGAACGACCATATGAAGATAGCCCAGAGATAGCCCTTCTTGGTGCCCATCCAGTCGATGAACTTGCCAGCGAGAAGGCTCGCAATGGCATACATGATAGAGAAGAGCGAGGTGATTGTTCCGTAGTCGTTGTCGGTCCAGTGGAATTCAGGAGCAATGAACTCCTTATAGGTCATCGACAGTACCTGACGATCCATGTAGTTGATGGTGGTGGCCACAAACAGGAGCGAACAGAGATACCATCGCCAGTTGGTCTTTTTTTCTTGTGGATTTCCCATAGTCTGTTTTGTAAGTGTGTATCTATTAGCTTATTTCTTGAATGTTGCAATGGCGTCGAAGCACTCCTTGCACTTGTTGGTGATGTATGCCCAGTCGCCTTCTGCCACCTTGTCTTTAGGGAAGAGCTTAGAGCCCATGCCTACGCAGAAGACACCAGCCTCGAACCACTTCTTGAGGTTGTCGGCCTCAGGAGCGACACCACCCGTAACCATGATCTTCGACCAAGGCATAGGTGCCATCAGACCCTTGATGAGGTTGGCTCCCACAACATCGCCTGGGAAGACCTTGGTAAAGTCACAGCCTACCTCCTGTGCCTTGCCAATCTCCGATGGAGTGAGACAGCCAGGGCAATAGGTCACGCAGCGACGGTTGCACACAACAGCGATGTCAGGATTGAACAATGGACCAACCACAAAGTTGGCACCAAGCTGCATGTAAATGGCAGCTGTAGGAGCATCGACTACCGAACCAACACCGAGAGCCAAGTCAGGACATTCCTTGTTGACCCACTTCGACAACTCGCCGAAAACCTCATGAGCGAAGTCGCCACGGTTGGTGAACTCAAACGCACGTACACCACCGTCGTAGCATGCCTTCACCACATTCTTACATATCTCAAGATCCTTATTATAGAATACAGGAACCATAGGTGCAGCCGCAATCTTGGCCATCACCTCAAACTTTGAATATTTTGCCATCTTTTATAGTTTGCAAATAACATAAAATTAACATTGTTTGCACAGCAGTTCTCAACGCTGTACACGACCATTAGCACTACCACCGGCAAGAGCCTCTACCTCTGCTTCCGACACGAGGTTGAAGTCGCCATTGACAGTGTGCTTGAGAGCCGATGCAGCCACGGCAAACTCGAGTGCCTCGCCCTGGGTTGGCTTGGTGAGAAGGCCATGGATGAGACCGCCAGAGAATGAGTCACCGCCACCTACACGGTCGATGATAGGATTGATGTCATAGCGCTTTGACTCGTAGAACTCCTTACCGTCGTAGATGAGAGCCTTCCAGCCGTTGTGAGTAGCCGAGAACGACTCTCGGAGAGTAGAAACGACATACTTGAAGCCGAACTGCTCCTTCATCTGCTTGAAGATGCCCTGATAGCCAGCAGCATTGGTCTCGCCGCCCTCTACGTCAGCATCTGGCTTGAAACCGAGACAGAGCTCTGCATCCTCCTCGTTGCCGATGCACACATCGACATACTTCATGAGCGGACGCATGATAGAGATTGCCTTCTCGGAAGTCCAGAGCTTCTTGCGGAAGTTGAGATCGACCGAAACAGTCACGCCGTTGCGCTTGGCAGCCTCACAAGCCAAGCGAGTGATCTCGGCAGCCTTGTCAGAGATGGCAGGTGTGATGCCTGACCAATGGAACCAGTCGGCACCCTTGAAGATTGCATCGAAGTCGAAATCCTCAGGATTGGCCTCGGCAATGGCAGAGTGAGCACGGTCGTAGATGACCTTTGAAGGACGCATCGATGCGCCTGTCTCGCAATAATACAGTCCGACACGGTCGCCACCACGAGCAATGAAGTCGGTGTTGACGCCATAGCGACGCAGAGCATTGACAGCAATCTGTCCAATCTCGTGCTTTGGCAACTTGCTCACGAAGTAAGCCTCGTGTCCGTAGTTGGCACAGCTCACTGCCACATTTGCCTCACCACCGCCAGGGATGATGCGGAACATGTCGGTCTGAATGAATCGGTCGTTTCCATTAGGAGAAAGGCGAAGCATGATCTCGCCCAATGTTATTATCTTACTCATTTTGTGATTAAATTTGCAGAAAGAGATAAAGAAGATAAAGAAATTTAAGGAGATAATAATCCTTGTGACAAGCTTCATTTGTCTTTATCTTATCTATCTTCCTTCTATTTAGAAATCAAAATATCCTTTGGCATTATTATAACTTATGTCTTCTATCATCTGGTTGACGCGCTCTGCCTCGTAGCCGGTGTATGGGATTACTCCATTCTCGATGTCGTTGCCCACAAGGTTGCAGAGGATGCGGCGGAAGTATTCGTGACGAGGATAAGAAAGGAACGAACGGCTGTCGGTTAGCATACCCACGAAGCGAGAGAGCAATCCGAGAACCGAAAGAGCATTCATCTGCTTCTCCATGCCGTCCTTCTGGTCGAGGAACCACCATCCTGAACCGAACTGAATCTTGCCTGGCACTGTGCCGTCCTGGAAGTTGCCGAGCATAGTAGCAATCACCTCATTGGCACATGGATTGAGGTTGTAGAGGATAGTCTTTGAGAGCTTGCCCTTGCTGTTCAGCTCGTCGAGGAAACGGCTCATAGCCTTGGCAGTATTGAACTCACCGATTGAGTCGAAGCCTGTGTCGGCACCAATCGATGCAAACATCTTCGAGTTGTTGTTGCGGATAGCGCCATAGTGATACTGCTGTGCCCAGCCTGCGTTATAGTCCATGATGCCCTGCTCGTGCAGATAAGCATGCTTGAACTTATGAGCCTCGACCACCGAGATCTCCTTGCCAGCGAGAGCCTTGTCCATGATGGCATCAATCTCTGCCACTGTGTATGGCTCGTCGTAGAACTCTTCAGGACCATGGTCAGAGAGACGGCAGCCATTGGCAGCGAAGAAGTCGTGACGGATCTGAAGCGCATTCACGAGGTCGGCAAAGTTCTTGATATCTACACCGCTCACGCCCGAAAGCTTCTCGATATATGCAGGCCATCCCTTCGCGTCGATGTTCATACCTGCATCAGGACGCCATGTAGGAAGCATGCGGGTCTTTGCAGTAGGGTCGTCGGCCACGATCTTGTGCCATTCGAGCGAATCGGCAGGATCGTCGGTAGTACAGACAGTCTCGACGTTGTAGTGAGCCATCATGCCTCGTGGGCAGTACTTCTCGTCGCCTGCAATCATCTCGTTGCAGCGGTCGAAGATGGCGCGTGCATTGGTTGGATTGAGAGTCTCATTGATGCCGAATGCCGACTTGAGCTCAAGGTGTGTCCAGTGGTAAAGAGGGTTGCGGAAAGTGTAAGGCACAGTCTCGGCCCACTTCTCGAACTTCTCCCAGTCGGTGGTGTCCTTGCCTGTGATATATCGTTCGTCGATGCCATTCGAACGCATGGCACGCCACTTGTAATGGTCGCCCATGAGCCAGATCTGAGCAATAGACTCAAAACGCTTGTTCTCAGCCACCATCTGCGGACTGAGGTGACAATGATAATCGATGATCGGCATCTTTGCCGCATGTTCATGATACAACTTCTGTGCAGTCTCGGTCTGCAACAGGAAGTTTTCATCCATAAATGCTTTCATAATTGTCTATGATTTGTGATTCATTAAGATCTAAAAGTAATGCAAAAAACAACAAACTTTGGCTTATACTTTGCTTTTTTTGCTTTATTTACCGAGCGAAGTTAACTATTTTTTTTATATTTACGCTCAAAGACGTAGTTTTTTTTCAAAAAAGAATAATTATTATTATATTTGCGTGTTGAAAGTTACATTCTTTTTGGCATTTTTATACTATATTATCAAAAAATAATACTAATACAACATAAAATGAAAACATTGAACAAGCAGACGGCTCCCAAGAGCTATGCCCCAGAACGTATCATTCAGTTTGGCGAAGGCAACTTCCTCCGCGCTTTTGTCGATTGGATCATCTACAACATGAACCTGAAGACAGATTTCAATTCGAGTGTAGTGGTTGTGCAACCTATCGAACGAGGTATGGTCGAGATGCTCAACGGCCAGGACTGCCTCTATCACGTCAACCTCCAGGGTCGTCAGAATGGCAAGCCTGTCAACCAGCTCACGCGCATCGATGTCATCAGCCGTGCACTCAACCCATATAGTCAGAATGCTGCATTCCTGGCTCTTGCCGATCAGCCCGAGATGCGATTCGTCATCTCCAACACCACCGAGGCGGGCATTGCCTTCGACCCTTCATGCAAGTTTTCCGACACTCCGGCATCGTCCTATCCTGGCAAGCTCACCCAGCTTCTCTTCCGTCGTTTCAAGACATTCAACGGAGACCCAAAGAAAGGCCTCATCATCATGCCTTGCGAACTCATATTCCTCAACGGACATCACCTTAAGGAATGTATCAGCCAGTATATCGAACTGTGGAAAGATGACTTCGGCAAGGACTACGCACGCTTCAAGAGATGGTTCAACAAATACTGCTATGTCTGTGCCACCCTCGTTGACCGTATCGTCCCAGGCTTCCCTCGCAAGGAGATTGACCAAATACAGAAAAAGATCTGCTATGCCGACAACCTAGTGGTTCAGGCCGAGATCTTCCATCTTTGGGTCATCGAGAAACCTGCCAACATGTCTATTGCTGCCTTGCGCAAGGAGTTTCCTGCCGAAAAGGCTGGACTCAATGTGCTGATAGCTGAATCTGAGGCTCCCTACCACGAGCGTAAGGTGACGTTGCTCAATGGACCTCATACCGTGCTCTCTCCTATCGCCTTCCTGAGTGGAGTGGATATTGTGCGAGATGCGCTCCATCATCCTGTCATCGGCAAATATATCAAAAAGGTACAGTACGAAGAACTGATGCAGACGCTCAATCTGCCAATTGCCGAACTACAGCAGTTTGCAGCCGACGTGCTCGAACGTTTCGACAACCCTTATGTCGATCATGCCGTTACCAGCATCATGCTCAACAGTTTCCCTAAGTTCCAGACACGCGACCTCCCAGGCCTCAAGACCTATCTCCAGCGCAAGGGCGAACTGCCAAAGGGACTTGTGCTTGGTCTCGCAGCCATCATTACCTATTATAAAGGCGGGAAGCGTGCCGATGGTACTGCCATCCAGCCAAACGACGACCCAAAGATCATGCAGTTGCTCACAGACCTATGGGCTACTGGATGCACGCGCACCGTGGCTGAGGGCGTGCTCGGTGCTCAGGATCTCGTCTGGAAAGAACATGGCGACCTCAACGACATCCCAGGTCTGACCGACATGCTGACCTGCTATCTCGACCAGATACAGGAGAAGGGTATGTTGGCTACTGTTAGGGGAATTGTCACGGAATGACAATTAACGGTGATTGCTCCATTATGAAAGAATATATACATATCAACCCTGCCGATACGGTGATTGTGGCTCTGCAGCCCTTGTCGGCAGGAACGACCCTCAGGGTCGGTGACGACGACATCACACTGCTGACCGACGTGCCAGCAGGACACAAATGCGCACTGAAGGACTTTGCCGAAGGAGACGACATCATCAAATACGGCTTCCCCATCGGTCATGCCCGTCACGCTATTGCCCGTGGTTCTCTGCTCGACCATAACGACATTCAAACCAATCTCGAAGGCACACTCGACTATAGCGGCATACGTCTCAAAGGCCTAAAGCGTGGAGTGCCTCACGGTCAGCAGATGACCTATCAGGGATACGTGAGGAGCGATGGCCAAGTCGGCATTCGCAACGAGGTATGGGTAATACCTACCGTAGGATGCGTCAATGGCATCATCAAGCAGATAGTCGAAAAGACCAAAGCTGAATTAGGCGACTCTATCGAGGGCATCGACGGCATCTTCCACTTTCCCCACAACTATGGCTGTTCTCAGCTCTCGGACGACCACGAGAACACAAAGAAGATACTACGCGACATGGTGCACCACCCCAATGCAGGTGCCATTCTGGTAGTCGGCTTGGGTTGTGAGAACAACCAGCCTAAGGTGTTCGAGAGTTTCTGTGGCGACTACGACAAGAGCCGTGTGCGTTTCATGGTGTGCCAGGAAGTCGAAGGCAATGAAGTCGATCATGGTGTGACGATTCTCAGGGAACTCATTGCCAATGCACAAAAAAACAAGCGCGAGACAGTACCTGCCTCAACGCTTCGCATTGGTCTGAAATGTGGTGGTTCCGACGGATTCTCTGGCATCACTGCCAATCCTCTGCTTGGCGCATTCTCCGACTTCCTGTGCGAGACACAAGGTGGCACCACCATACTCACCGAAGTGCCCGAGATGTTCGGAGCAGAGACCATCCTCATGGAGCGATGCGCCTCTCAGACATTGCTCGACCAGACCATATCGCTCATCAACAACTTCAAGAACTACTTCCTCAGTCATGGTGAGCCATGTGGCGAAAATCCTTCGCCAGGCAATAAGGCTGGAGGCATTTCCACTCTCGAAGAAAAGGCTCTCGGCTGCACCCAGAAATCAGGAAAAAGTGCCGTATGCGGTGTCATGGAATATGGCGACCGAATACAGCACAATGGACTGAATCTTCTTTCTGCCCCAGGCAACGACCTTGTGGCATCGACGGCTCTCGCCGCAGCAGGCTGCCAGATGGTACTTTTCACCACAGGACGAGGCACTCCCTTCGGGACTTTTGTCCCAACTCTGAAGGTGAGCACCAATAGCACACTTGCCAAACGCAAGCCTTCGTGGATAGACTTCAATGCGGGCGTGCTGGCCGAAGACCAAGCGATGAACGACGTTTTGCAGCAGTTCGTCGCCAAGATTCTCGATGTTGCTGATGGCGAACGTACCAACAATGAGTTGGCAGATATCCACGAAATCGCGATCTTCAAGTCGGGCGTAACATTATGATGGGACAAAGACTCCCATCATAATGTGATATTATTTACCTTTCACCATCTCCACGAAATACTGGTGGAAACGGGTGTCGGTGTTAAGTTCGGGATGGAATGAGCAGACGAGCTGATGGTTCTGACGTGCAGCCACGATGTTGCCATCGACAGTTGCGAGCACCTCTACCCCATTGCCCACGCTGATGATGTATGGAGCACGGATGAAGGTCATCGGCACATCGTCGCCAATGCCCTTGACAGGCGCTACGGTGTAGAAACTGCCGAGCTGACGTCCGTAGGCATTGCGACGCACGAAGATGTCCATCGTAGCCAGACGCTCGCGTTCCTCGTTCTCCACGCTGTTGGCAAGCAGTATCATGCCAGCGCATGTGCCGAACACCGGCAAGCCATTGGCAATAGCCTCACGGATAGGTTCGAGCAACAGCTCATCCTTCATAATCTTGAGCATGGCAGTGCTCTCGCCACCAGGAATGACGAGACCATCCTTATGGCGCTGCCAGTCTTCGGTCTTGCGGATAAGGAAAGTCTCTACACCAAGGCTGTTGAGCATCTGCTCATGCTCGACAAAAGCTCCTTGCAGAGCCAAGATTGCTATTGTCATTATCCCCGGTTATTTACCACGTTCAGCCATGAGAAGCTGAATCTCGCTCTCATTGATACCTACCATAGCCTCGCCGAGATCCTCGCTCAATTCAGCAATGATCTTGGCATCCTTATAGTTGGTGACAGCCTTGACGATAGCCTGGGCACGCTTTGCAGGATCACCGCTCTTGAAGATACCGCTGCCTACGAACACACCCTCTGCACCGAGCTGCATCATAAGAGCAGCATCAGCTGGAGTAGCAACACCACCTGCTGCAAAGTTGACCACTGGCAACTTGCCATTCTCATGCACATACATCACGAGGTCGAATGGCACACGCAATTGCTTTGCTGCCTCATAGAGCTCGTCCTCAGCCATTGATGTGAGGCGACGGATCTCGCTCTGCATCATACGCATGTGGCGAACAGCCTGAATGACATCGCCAGTACCAGGCTCACCCTTTGTGCGGATCATCGAAGCACCTTCGGCAATACGGCGAAGAGCCTCACCGAGATCCTTTGCACCACACACGAAAGGCACCTTGAACTCGTTCTTGTTGATGTGATATACGTCGTCGGCTGGTGAAAGCACCTCGCTCTCATCGATATAGTCGATCTCGATAGCCTCAAGAATCTGTGCCTCTACGAAATGGCCGATACGGCACTTTGCCATGACAGGAATACTCACAGCCTCCTGAATACCCTTGATCATCTTTGGATCGCTCATACGGCTCACGCCACCTGCAGCACGGATATCAGCAGGAATACGTTCCAAAGCCATTACAGCACATGCACCTGCAGCCTCGGCAATACGAGCCTGCTCTGGAGTTGTTACATCCATAATCACACCGCCCTTGAGCATCTGTGCCAAGTTGCGGTTCAAAATCTGTCGATCGTTCTGTTGCATAACAAAAATAATTCTTTTGTGTAAAAAATTTGACGCAAATTTGATATAAAAAATAGGAACAGCGAAGAAACTGTTCCTATTTATCAAAACTTTATTCCGTAATATTCAAATTCTTTTCCCTTTCTTCAAACCACACATTATAATTTTTCAAACAGAATGCGAGTTTCTGAAGTCCGATGGCGAGCATCCTCTTTGTTGGAAGAAGTACTTGCTGAAGAGCGATTGCGACTGGAATCCGTAGTGATATGCCACCTCCTGAACTGTCATCGTAGTGCTCATGAGCGAGCGTTCGATCTCGCGCATCAGATAGTCGGCGAGCACCTGCTTGGGCGACTTGCCCGTGATGGAATTGGTGATGGTGCGCAGATACTTCTCTCCTATTCCCATCTCCTTGGCATAGAAAGCCACGTTGCGCGACTGGCGATGGAAACGTGCCACAAGTGCAAGGAAGCTGTTGTAGAGTTCGACATGACGCGCGCTCACGTTCGATGCAGGCACCTTGTCGAGCAATGCGCCTCGATCGCGCGATGAGGCAAGCGAATAGACCACGAGGTTGCGCATGTAGTCGTGAGCCCGACGCACAGCCTTCTCGACATCCTCGCCCTTGGCAAGGAAGGTGGCAATGGCCGACGACAGCGTCCCTCCGATGCCATGAAGCAGCCAGCCATCGACATTGGGCGAAGAAAAGAAGACTGGCTCGTCGGCTCCTTCGAGCACAAGCACGTCGGTGAGCATCTTGCCCCTGCCTCGACCTCCCTTGATCAGTACGGCTTCTGGACCAAGGGCGATGAGCCTATGCGCCATGTCGGTCATATCGTCGATGCCCTCCACCTTTCGGCCGAGCAGCACCTCTGCATCAGCACTCTTGAGCGTCAGCACCTTGACCCGGGGCAGCATGCGGTTCATGAACACGGCAATTTCATCATCGCTCGCCAGACGTTCACCGCGAGAAGAGACCAGTGCGAGGTCACACACCACACTGCTGCACGCCACTATCTCGTCCGACAGAGCGCGTATGCTCTCGACTCCTCTCACCATTCCCACCTTGATGGCCCGCGGGAACATATCTTCCATTATCGCCTTGAGCTGCCCAACCACAATATCGACAGGCAGTTCATAGAGAGCATGGATGCCATGGGTGTCCTGAACGGTTACTGCAGTCACCACCGAGAGAGCATAGCCGCCAAGTGCCGAAATCGTCCTGATATCGGCCTGCACTCCTGCTCCACCAGTGCTGTCCGAACCTGTGATGGTCAATACTGGGGTGAAATCGCTCGTCATTTAGCTTGTCTTTTTCAATTATTTTTGAGACTTAAAACCATTATTTAGAATGTGGGATAAGGATTGTACTCATATTCCACGACCTTGTTCTCCCTGAGCGATCTCTGCACGTCGATGAGCCTCTGGTTGCTGCTTCCGCGGAACAAAAGGTCAAGACTGCGCTGAGCTGCAACGAACGGTCCATCGACCAGCACTTCGAGATAGGGCAGCATACGGCTCATCACTGGGTCGGCAAGCACCTGCTCGAAGGTGAAGCCCGTGTAGCACCATATCGTGCGATGCAGCTCATCGCGTATGCGGCGGGCCAGCTCGGTGAAAGCCTCGGCCTGATACATCGGGTCGCCACCCGAGAAGGTGATGTTGCCATCAGTCGCACGCAACTGCTCCATTACCTCATCGACCGACATCGTTGTGCCAGCATCGAATGGCCATGTCTCGGCATTATGACACCCTGGACACGCATGACGGCATCCGGCACAATAGATGCTCGTGCGCCAGCCTGGACCATCGACGGTCGTATCGACCACAATCTGCATTATCTGTATGTTCATCTCAATCTTCTCTTTGATAATATTATTTTTACCGATAAAGTTATGGTTTGCGGTTGAAAGATACATCATTTTTTTGTACGAAGCAAATGTTCAGAGGAAAAAGTGTGGATTCGAGGGTGTTTTGGGCATATATATCGACAAATAAAGCATAAATCAGAACAAATTGGGGAAGATATCAATAACAATACAAAAGGGCGGATTCGGGCCTTTTCCACAGATATGGAAAGAAGGAGTAGAGTATGGATTCATTTTTGCTTGTCTATGTCTTGTCATTTTTGATGCGGTGTTTGATCATTCTTCACGCTGCAAAGATACGACATTTTCCACTCATTTCCAATAGTTGTCCAGAGTGTTGAAGCCCCTTGTCCAGGATTTTGAAAACGACAAAGAAATTTGTAAGTTAATACCAACATGAGGAGTAACCCGAGTAACCGAGGTAACCACGGGTGGCAAATTTTGCGGGCTCGCGAGGAAAAAAAA
>JAEDEY010000101.1 GCA_016293065.1 Bacteroidales bacterium | reverse complement strand
GAGCCAAAGCGAAGCGACTCGATGTCGAGGTCGTTCTGTGCATCGAACCCTTCTTCCGAGCGCACCAGCACTTCTATTGCCTTGGTCTTAGTGGTCACTTTTGAGGTATTGAGCACCGAGATGAGCAGTCCCTTGTTCATCGGTATGCACACGTTCTTCGAACTGTGATGGTCGTTTGGCAAGTCTTCCCATTTGATGGTGTCGATTACTGCGAAGTTCATCTGCACTACTCGTCCGTATTCATCCTGCAGCACCTTCGGTCGCTCGTATTTGAACCATTTCTCGACCGATCCGTCCTTGTGTGCAGTGAAGTTGATGGTATATGCCTCACCTGGCTCCACAATCCAGTTCAATCCGTCTTTCGAACGCTCATACCATGCAATGCGTCCGAGCCAGTCGTTGACAATGAGGTGATACTGCACACTGTCGCGCCACACCACAGGGTCTTCAAACTCACCCTTCACGGCAGGATAAACCCTTCCGTCCGAGATCTGATGCCAGTCGTCGTTGACTCCATCGCGACTGATCCACACGCCACCACCGCGGCACACCATAAGCATCGAGCCGTCCTGACGACGGGCAAAGGTGAGGTTCGACAAGCCTTCGATGATCTTGCGGTCGCGATTGTCGAAATTGAACTTGCTGAACCACCAGATGCCATTAGGGTCGGTGGCATGATAGTAGCCGTCGATGGTATAGACCAGCCATCGTCCGTCGGCAAGGCGATATGCCTCGGGATTATGTCCCTTGCCAATCGAACTGACCACTTTGAACGGTCCATAAGAGTTCTCGCTCGTGGCATGGAAGACTGTCGATTTCGACCAGAACATATGTCCGCGGGGGGAGTTCTCGGGCCAACCGCACACAAACAGATGGTATAGCCCATCTTCGCCCTTGATGATGTTACCGCCCCAGAACGACACCCCTTCCTGTTCGATGCCATTATCTACAAGTCGGGGTTTTACATCCTGGCAGCCCCATACATCGGCACTCATCACACGGCCTTCCATAGGCAGGAATCGATCCATGTGACGTGCGCCTTTCACGAGGTTCTCCCATTCGGCTGGCAACTCGCGGTCGGTGATCTGTGCCATTGCCGAAGCCGAAAGCAGAGTCAAAGCTAAAAACAGAAAATTTCTCATTATAATATTATTGCATCTCAGAGAAATATACTGTGCGCAGTGGCATTGTGGCCTTCTCGCCTGTGAGGTTAATTGGAGCGCAGAGTGTAAGGTCTTGCGACGAACCGCCCACCTTGATCAGATACTGCCCTGGGTCGATGTTCCACTGGCGGTTGGCATAGTAGCCGAACTGCTGAGGCGACATTGCGAAGACCACCTCTTTCTTCTCGCCTGGCTCAAGTGCCACACGTCCGAAGCCCTGGAGCTGGATTGGCTTGAGATGCTGGTCGGCAGTAGTAGGAGAGACGTAGATCTGGACAATCTCCTCGGCAGCTACCGAACCTGTGTTCTGCACTTCTACCGCAACACGTATCGCATTGTCGCCTGTGCCCACACTGCTTGTCACTGCGAGGTTGCAATATTCGAATGTGGTGTATGATAGTCCGAAGCCGAATGGCCACTCGATGCGAGGATCCTGTTCGGTCGAATAGTTGTAGCAGATATTCTCGTTGAGCTCCACATTAGGATAGCTCACACTGAGCTTGCCCGATGGCACCACCTTACCCACGAGGATGTCTGCAACAGCATTTCCACCCTCTTCGCCTGGGTACCATGCCTGAATGATGGCAGCACATCGGTCGGCAATCTTCGAGATCACCTGTGCTCGTCCGCCAAACATCACGAGCACCACTGGCTTGCCTGTGGCGATGAGTTCTTCGACAAATGCCTCTTGCGAACCAGGCAGACGCAGGCTTCCGCGGTCGCGGTTCTCGCCACAGAGCATGGTGTTCTCGCCCATAGCGGCAATGATGACATCGCTCTCTGCTGCCATCCTGATAGCCTTCTCTCGGTCGATCTCTTCCTTGCCGTCAATCTTTCGGTCGAGCAGAGCCACGAGCCAAGCCTGTGCTCGTTCGTCGCCTGCTGCTTCGATCTGTGTCTCGTTGACCTCTGTCCAGTCGCAACCGCGAGTGTAGCTGAGGCTGAAGCCCTCAGGCAGGCTGTTCTCCAGACCTTCCTTGAGCTTCACGATGTGAGGGTGTTCGTCGTCTGGGTTATTGCCCTTCCAGAAGTACGACATTCCCTGGTAAGAGTAGTCGCCCAGCATTGCCCACATGTTGTTGGCATTCGGGCCAGTGAGGAACACCTTCTTGGTGTCCTTGAGCGGCAGGATGCCATTGTTCTTTAGCAGCACTACCGACTGAGTAGCAAGCTGATAAGCCGTCTGTCGTTCCTCTGGTCGATCCAGTTCGATATGTCCTTCCTCATACAGCTTCGCGTCCTTGTCGAGCATACCCAATGCAGCCTTGAGCGTGAGCACTCGCTTCACTGATTTCTCAAATCGTTCCTGAGTCACGAGTCCCTTGTCGATGGCTTCATAGAGATGCTGGTAGGTGTCGTTGCGAGGGAACTCCACATCGTTGCCGGCATTCATTGCCGATGCTCCCTGTTCGGTGAGTCCCTGAACATGAGTCTGCTGAGTGATCGAGCCATAGTCGCTAACCATCATTCCGTCGAAATGGAGATAATCGCGCAGGATATCCTCCTGCAGTTCGGCATTACCCACGCAGTTGATGCCGTGGAACTGATGATAGCCGGTCATCACGACTTTGCCTCCTGCAATGCGGATGATTGCCTCGTGTGGCATCAGTATCTCTTCCATGAGTTCCTTCTCGTCCGATTCGCCTCCTCCGCCATAGCCGAGGAAATGCTTCGAACAGGCAGCAATGCCTTTGTTCAGTCCGCCGTCCTGCAATCCTCGCACGAAGCCCACGCCCATGGCAGCCGAGAGGTATCCGTCTTCGCCATACGACTCCTCATTGCGGTTGAAGTGAGGGTTGCGTTCCACATCGACCATTGGCGAGAGGGCAAGCAAACCGCCAATCATGCGCATGTCCTTGGCAGTCTGCTGGGTCTTGACGAAAGCCAAATCAGGATTGAACGAACAAGCCAAGCCAATCTGCTGAGGATAGACCGTAGCGCCACGTGTTGCCACGCCCGAGATGATCTCCTCGTGGAAGAGGGCAGGCACACCCGACGGAGTATTGTTGATGATCCATTGCTGAGCCTGAGCCACCATGTCGCGTATCTCATCAGGATCCTTCACGTCCTGACTTGCATATTGCGAGAAGTGACCCACGCCATTCGGGATGAGCTGACGGCACTTCAACGTGTCGAGCTTGCCATCCTTGCCAAACAGATCGGCAAGATACATACTATGCAACTGCGCAAGACGCTCCTGCGGATTCATCTTGTCATAGAGTTCATTCACTTTCTGTTCGATTACAGCATCCGCAATCGGATGATCGACGGCACGAAGGCGGAAATCCGCATTGATAGTGCCATCATTGCAGCCTGTGAGACATGCCGATAAAGCCATAAAGCCACCAATAATTTTCTTCATATTTATTATAAGGTAAGTGTTAAAACAGTGACAAAAGTAGTGAATTCTTGCAAATAGTCCAAATATTTTTGGTTTTATTCGCCAAATGTGCTACATTTGCACAGTTTTGTACAAAGAAAACATAATAGAATTTTGAAAACTGGAATTGTTTTTGAGGGAGGAGGCATGCGAGGACTCTTCTCGACGGGTATTGCCGATGTCTTGCTCGAAGAAGGCATCACTGTCGATGGCATGGTGGGTGTCTCGGCTGGCGCATGCCTGTGCTGCAACTACAAGTCGCGTCAGGTCGGACGAGCCTTGCGCTACAATGTCCTCTTGCGCAACGACCCTAAATACATGAGCGTACGCAATCTCATCAAGACTGGCGATTTCATTGGTGCCGACTATGCCTACCACTATATCCCGACCTATGTCGATTATTTCGACCGCGAGGCTTTCAAGGCCAACCCGATGGTGTTCGAGGTGGTGTGCACCAATGTGTACACGGGCAAGCCTGTCTATCGACAGATCGATGAAGTGACCGACCAGACGCTCGACTGGATCCGTGCGTCAGCTTCCTTGCCCTTGGTATCGAAACCTGTGACGCTCGATGGCTTCACTATGCTCGATGGCGGCATGTCCGATGCTATTCCTCTGCGCCACTGGCAGGAGAAGGGCTACGAGAAGAACATTGTCGTGCTCACCCAGCCTCGCGACTATCGCAAGAAGAAGACTTCGCTCATGCCTCTGTTCAAGCTCATCATGCGCAAGTATCCGAAGGTGGTCGAGGCAATGGCTCATCGCCACGAGATGTACAACAGCCAGCTCGACTATGTGCTCGAACAGGAACGCCTCGGCAAGACATTGTTGATTTTCCCTCCTCACAGCCTCGACATCGGACGCATCGAACAGAACGAAGCCAAGATGCGTGCCGTACATCAGCTTGGCATCGAAACGGCACGCGCTCATCTGTCACAGATTCGCGAATTCCTGAACGTGTGAAGATGTTAAGATGTGAAGGTGTTTTCAATCCTGCGACCTGAAAGTGCATAAATATATTTCTTTGGCAAAACAACTGCAATGTTGTTGCGCTTATAAGATATTTTTTTTCAATACACTGCTTTTTTATTATTTATTTCGAAAATGAAACATTACCTTTATCTATCGGCTGCAATGCTCTTTGCAGCTTGTTCGCAGACACCACAACCAGCCGACCCAGCATCGACTGTGGTCAATCCCGACGGAACAGTGACTTTCAACTATCGTAACGACAATGCCAAGAACGTCGAGGTCAGCGTGCAGTTTGCTGGCAGCCACGCCATGGCGAAAGACTCTGTGTCGGGTCTGTGGACTCTCACTCTTGGTCCTGCTGCCCCCGACATGTATCCCTATTGCTTCGTGGTCGATGGCGTGAGTGTCATGGATCCCCAGAACATTCAGTATTTCCCCAATGAGGGATTCAAGAACTCACTTCTCGATATCCCAGGTAAGGACAATCCGCTGATTCATGCCTATCAGTCGCAGAATCCGCAAGGCAAGGTCGATTACGTCACTTATTATTCTTCGACCATCGGCTGCTATAACAATGCACTGATTTACACGCCAGCATCCTACAATCCTGCCGACAATAAACGTTATCCAGTCTTCTATCTCATCTCAGGAACCACCGACACCGAGGAGGTATATTATAAGGTAGGACGCATGAACACCATCATCGACAACCTCATTGCCGAGGGTAAGGCCGAGGAGATGATCATCGTACTGCCCTACGGCAACCCTGTGAAGTTAATGGATCAACCAGCCGACTTTGCTATGGACCTGTTCAGCAAAGATCTCATCAATGACCTCATGCCGTATGTCGAGGCCAACTACCTCACCATCAACGATGCCGAACATCGTGCGATAGGTGGATTCTCGCGCGGAGGCAATCAGGCATTGAGCAATGGACTGATGAATCTCGACAAGTTCTCTTATCTTTGCTCTTACAGTTCGTTCACCTCGACCCAACTGCCATACGTCTATGACCATGCCAAAGAGACCAACAGCAAGATCAACCTCTTTTGGCTCGGCATCGGCACCGACGATCTTCTCTACAAGACCAGCCACGACTACATCGAGTTTCTCCGCAAGAAAGGCATCAACCACATGCTCGAATTTACCAAAGGAAAATTCGGACATACATGGATGAATGCCAAGTACTTCCTTGCCCAAACCATGCCTCTGCTTTTCAACAAGGAAAAGGCTACTGCTGCAATGTCTGATGGCGGAATGCCTTTGCCTGAACTGAAAGGCGACGAGGAGGAATTCAATCCGCTCGTCATGTTGTCCCGCCTCTTCCCTCCTCAGGTCACATCGCCCGAGTTCGGTCAAGGCAACGTCACCTTCCGCATCAAGGCTGAGAATGCCCAAGAGGTGCTGCTTTCTGGCGAAATGCTCACTGCACCTATGCCAATGCAGCGCGACTCGGTAGGAGTGTGGGAGGTCACTTTGTCAGATATCGTCCCCGATGTCTATTGCTACAACTACATTGTCGATGGCACCGAGGTGATGGATCCGACTAATATGTACTTGGCACCCGAAATTGGCTTCAAGCGCAGCATAGTCGAACTCCCAGGTTCGCCATATTCCATCAATCTTGGCGTCAACCGAGACGACCCAGCCAAGTCAATCAAGTATTCGCCTGTAAGAATTCAGCGCACAGCTGAAGGTAAGGAATACGCAATGGTCATCCCCAATCAGCATACCGACACTATCCAGCACACCATCTTCCTTCATTCCGGCGCTAAAGCCACCTTCCAGGCATGGCAGAAGATAGGCAAGGCACAACAGATCCTCGACCAGATGATCGCCTCTGGCGAATGTCAGCCCTGCATCCTCTATCTCGTTGACGACGACTCTCTTGTCTCCAACGATGCTATCACCCTCAATGCCGACAACTTCGCCACATGGTCTGAAGCCCGCAAAGCACTTGTTGAGATGCTGAAGAAGATGTGATGAACGATAAAAAGATAAGAGCAGTACCGATTTTGTGTCGATACTGCTCTTATAATATTGTTTGTCAAGTATTGCTATTTAATTGTCTCATCTGCTACCATATTAGGAAATGAAACCTGTTCGTCGAAAATCAAGTTGACA
>JAEDEY010000100.1 GCA_016293065.1 Bacteroidales bacterium | reverse complement strand
CAGCAGCTCATCAATGGCAAGGCTGTGCTGTTCAAGGGAGTCAACCGTCATGATCATGATGCCCACAACGGACGCACCGTCACCATCGAAAGCATGATTCAGGATGCCCGTCTGATGAAGCAGTTCAACATCAATTCTGTGCGTACCTGCCACTACCCAAATGCATGGCAGTGGTATAAGATATGCGACGAACTTGGACTATATCTCGTATCCGAAGCCAATCTTGAAAGCCACGGCATGGAAGACCATCCCGACGGCACATTGGCCAACTACGACGACTGGCTTCTCCCTTTCCAACAACGTATGATGCGTATGGTCGGCTATCTGCGCAATTTCTCATCAATCGTAACCTGGAGTCTTGGCAATGAATCGGGATATGGCAAGAACTTCGAGACAATCTACCACCAGACACATGAAGCAGACAGCACACGACCAGTGCAGTACGAGGGCTCGCGCAAGACAGGCGTTTCCGACATCTATTGCCCGATGTACGCACGAGTCTATCACTTGCGTGAGTTTGTCAACCAGCGTCAGCCTCGTCCGCTCATTCTCTGCGAATATGCTCATGCCATGGGCAACAGTGTGGGCAACCTGCACGACTACTGGGATCTCATCTACAAGTACGACCAGTTGCAGGGCGGCTTTATCTGGGACTGGGTCGATCAGGCGTTTGCCATCAAGGACGATAAAGGCAACGACATCTGGGCATACGGTGGCGACATGGGCTTCGTGGGCGTGCCTAACGACTCGAACTTCTGCACCAACGGACTCGTAGCCGCTGACCGCAGCCTACATCCGCACATCTGGGAGGTGAAGCATGTATATCAATATATCGACTTCCAGCCAGTTCTCTTTGCCCACAATGTCATCGAGGTTCACAATCGTCATGACTTTATGTCGCTCAAGCCTTACACCCTTCACTGGAGCATCGAGCAGGATGGTGCATCGGTCGAGAATGGCGATATCGTTCTCGGCGACATCAAGGCGGGAACCAAGAGCAAGATCACCATTCCATTCAAGTCTCATCTCATTCCCGGCAAGGAATATCTGCTCACACTCAGAGCATCTACGCATGAAGACCTAGGTTACCTCCCTGAAGGACATGAGGTGGCACATGCTCAATGGGTGCTACAGGACGGCTCTTACGCAAAGGCAACAACTGCCAAGGCTTCTGTCTTGAAGGATGATAATGAGGCTATTACCATTGGCGATGGCAACTACAGCGTAAGCTTCAGCAAGACGACAGGTGAGATGACAAGCTATATCTGGCAAGGTCACTCAATGATTGAACAAGGACCTCAAGCCAACTACTGGCGTGCTGCAACCGACAACGACGTAGCCAACAACATGATGAAACGTTGCGCCGTTTGGAAGAATGCTGGAGAGAAAGCTCAACTCATCGACATCGACAGTCGTCAGCAGGGCAATGCAGTGGCAGTCACCTCGGTCTATCTGCTCGAAGAGGCTGATGCCAAGCAGATCGTGGAATACACCTGCCGAGGCGAAGGACAGATCCACGTCCAGATGACGTTCGTACCTGGTTCGAAGCCTCTTCCTGAGATGCCTCGCTTCGGTATGCGTCTCATTATGCCAGAGGAATATCAAACTATGACATGGCTCGGACGCGGACCACACGAGAGTTATGAAGACCGCAAGACAAGTGCATTGGTCGGCAAATACACTGCCGACGTATGGGAACAGTTCCACCCATACGTGCGAGCTCAGGAGACTGGCAACAAGTGCGATGTCCGTTACTTCAGCCTTGCCAATGCACAGGGTCTCGGCTTGCGATTCGTCGGTGACGAGCCTCTCAGCGTCAGCGCGTGGAACTTCCGTCAGTCGGATATCGACTATATCAGCTTCTCACAAGGCCGTCGTCACGGAGGAAGCATCGTGCGCCAGCCGCTGGTATGGGTCAATGTCGATATGAAACAGATGGGCGTAGGTGGCGACAATACCTGGGGAGCACCTGTTCATTCAGAATACACCATCACTCCTCACAAATGGAGCTATGGCTTCACCATCGAACCTATCAAATAACACTATTCTATCATTATTATGAGATTCAATATTCTTTCATCAGTAATACTGTGCCTCAGCTGTGTGGCTTGTACGCATTCACAAACCGAGCCAACACGTCTGTGCAGCCAGTATGACAATATTCTCGACATCCGTCACAACCCCAACGTTCGTCAAAAAGTTGTGGGTTGCTACACCGATGCCGGGTCGTGGATGGGCTTCACCCTGCCAGCCGACACTTGCTGGTACAATGGATTCTGCGGACCATTCAGCATCAACCACCGTTACTTCATGGCCGACTGTGCCGTGCAGGCTGCCTGTGGAAATCACTCTTTCAGCGACTTTGTGAAGGACTCGGCTGATTACCGTCCAGGCGAGACATATATAAGCAGTATAGCGGGCGACAGTCACGTCGAGCAGCAGATGTGGTTTATCGATGCCAATACTGCCCTGCTTCACATCAGCGGCAACGGCAATCTCAGTATCGGCAGCGGCAAGTGGGCCGATGGCGTCACCTTAGAACGCCACAACCAATTCGTCACTGCCAATCATCCATCTGGCGAAAGTCTCGTCATCGGCTTTCCCAACGATATGCAAATCACGGTCAATGAGCATGGCTATTTGGCTCAGAGCAGCAGCCACGAGGCTTATCTGACGTTGTCTTTTGTCTGCAACAAGAAGGAGATGGCAGGTATTGTCCAGAGTGCCAGCAATATTCTCAAGGAGCCTACTGGCTTCATGCGAGCTCATCACGAACGATGGGATGGCTATCTTCGCCGCATCTTGCGCGACGATGTTTCGACCGAGTTCAATCGGGTGGCTGTGAAGTCGGTTGTCACTCTCATCAGCAACTGGCGCACCAATCGTGGCAGTCTGCTTCATGATGGCATAGTGCCAAGTCATGCGGTTGGCTATTTCGTGGGGTTCTGGGCATGGGACTGCTGGAAATTCTCGGTTGCCTTGGCTCATTTCGAACCTGAATTGGCGAAGAACAATATCCGCGCTATGTTCGATTTCCAGCAGCCTAATGGCATGATTATCGACTGCATCTATGTCGATCCGTCCGAGAACAACTATCGCGATAGCAAGCCGCCTTTGGCTGCATGGGCTGTCAACGAGATTTACGAACAGTGCCATGACGAGGCTTTCCTTCAGGAGATGTTCCCTCAGCTGGTGGCTTATTACCGCTGGTGGTACAATGAGCGCGACCACGACGGCAACCATCTCTGCGAATTCGGTTCGGTCGATGGCACCACCGAGGCGGCTGCATGGGAGAGCGGAATGGACAATGCCGTGCGCTTCGACGATGCCCAAATGGTGCAGAATGGCGAGAATGCCTGGAGTTTCAATCAGGAAAGTGTCGATCTCAATGCTTATCTTGCCTACGAAAACACTCTACTCCGTAAATTTGCCAAGATTATCGGCAAAGAGTTCGACGATCCCAACTATGGAGAACTCACCGCTCAGTATTTCTTCGATGACGAGCGAGGCTTCTTTTTCGACCGCCGTCTCGGCTCTCAGGAGTTTGTTCATGAGGAAGGCTGTGAGGCATATATCCCATTCTGGACACAGATTGCCACTCATCATCAGATGAAGCAGGCACTGCCAATCCTTACCGACACTGCCAAGTTCAGCACCTACATCCCATTCCCTACTCTTGCTGCCGACAACCCTAAGTATCAGTCGGATGGCTATTGGCGCGGTCCAATCTGGCTGGATCAAACCTACGATGCCATTAAGGGACTTCGCAACTATGGCTATGCAGATTTGGCCGATAAATACACCGAGCAGGTTTTCACTCGCATCAAGGGATTAGTTGGCTCTACTCCTATCAACGAGACTTACGACAGCAGCAACGGTGTTGGACTGACAGCTCCTCATTTCAGCTGGAGCTCTGCTCACCTGCTCCTCCTCTACATGGATTACGGCAAATAGGTAATTAGAGGAAAGCATAAGCGAATAATGATGTCAAAGTTGTCAAAGTCGAAAAGGAAATGACTTTGACAACTTTATTATTACAAAAGGTTAGAATATTGAAATTTAGTCATTTAGTATTTGTATTATTGTCATTTTTTCAATTTGTGAAAAAAGACTTAAAAGTCTGTTCTTTTTGCCCTCATCAAGGTCTTATCAACCACCTTTTACCTTACCATTCCCTACATTTCCCCTTCATGTTTTTTGCAAATTCATATAGATTTCATGTATTTTTGCTTCAAATTGAGCAAAAACCATACGTCAATCGTGAAATTTCATTATCTTTGTTCCTCTAATTCAAAAATCAGACATCATGAAAAATTTATTATTATCTGTCTTTTACGCTTGCTTCTTTTCTTCTATCATTGCTCAGCCGAGCGACTTTGTCAAGGGTGCTGATGTTGGTTCTCTCAGCGAGCAGATCGACCGCGGTGTGAAGTTCCACGACAAGAAAGGCAATGAGCGTGAATGCCTTGATTTGCTAAAGGACTACCAGATCTCTGCCATTCGTCTCAGGGTATGGGTCAATCCGAAAGACAAATACTGCGGCAAGGAGGATGTGTTGCGTCAGGCTCTTCATGCCAAGTCGTTGGGAATGGATGTCATGATCGACTTCCATTATTCCGACTGGTGGGCCGATCCTGCCAAGCAGCCTATTCCCTTGGCTTGGGAAAATCATAGCTACAGAAAGATGAAGAAAGACCTGCGCAATCATACAGTCGAAGTGCTAACCTTGCTCAAGGACAACGGCATCACACCCCGTTGGGTGCAAGTGGGCAACGAGACTACCAACGGAATGCTATGGAGCGTAAAGAAAGACCCTGCGACAGGCTGGGAAGTGAAGGATGAGAACGGCAATACCACAATAACCAAGTCGATGGGTCACATCAAGACCGAACCAAAGCACTATGCCGGCTTCATCCGCACAGGATATGAGGCCGTCAAAGAGGTCTTTCCAGATGCGATAGTCATTGTGCATCTCGACAATGGTTTCGATGCAGAGCTCTATGACTACAACCTTGGCATCATCAACCGATATGGCGGCAAATACGACATGATAGGAATGTCGCTCTACCCTTATTGGGCATTGCAAGGACACCCTGAGCGCAATGCCGACCAGGTCATCACCGACTGCATGGCAAACATCAGGCGTCTGGCTGAAAAGACAGGCAAGGACATCATGATAGTCGAAACTGGCATGGAGGTCGATATGGAACATCCAGAAGTGATGGATGAGGGAAAGCGTCAGCTGGCTCGCATCATCAACGAAGCTCGCAACATGACCAATGGCCGATGCAAAGGCGTCTTCTATTGGGAACCACAGATGCTTCCTGGTGGTTACCGACTCGGTGCATTTGACCCAAACGGATGCCCTACTGCCATCATGGATGGGTTCGTGGAATGATAAATGTCGAAAAAAATATTGTAAATTGTAAAAGATCAGAAAAAAGAAGTATATTTGCACAAACTTATCTGCAAAAATATGGAAAATAAAATTCAGTCACAGCGTATCAATGTTGTCGATAGCCTGCGCGGATTTGCCGTAGTGGGCATCATCATCATCCATTTCCTCGAACACCTCAATTTCTATGCCTTCCCCGAACTGACTCCATTCGACGAGGGGTTGTGGGACACGGTGTTCTATCTCGGTGCAAGCAAGATGTATGCCATCTTCGCCCTGCTGTTCGGATTGAGCTGCTACATCCAGCACCATAATGCCGAGAAACGCGGCGAGGACTTCCGCCTGCGTTTCGCATGGCGAATGCTACTGCTCTTCGGATGGGGAATGCTCGACCTGGTTTTCTTCAATGGCGATATACTGTGCACCTATGCCGTTCTTGGCTTGCTTATCATCCCATTGGTCAAGGCAGCCGACAAGATGCTGATGGTTGTTGCAGCAATACTATTCATCCAGCCTATCGAGGTCTATTACATCGTCAAGGGACTCATCGTGCCCGATGCCATGCCGATGGATCTTGGCTATGGACATCTGTGGAACGTATGCTACGAGGCATGTGCCAATGGCAGTTTCCTCGATGTGGCAAAAGCTGGCTTGACCACTGGTCTGCCCATCAACTTCGGCTGGGCAATCGAGCATGGGCGTCTCACACAGACGCTAATGCTGTTTGTGGTCGGTATGCTGTTGGGACGCAAACGACTGTTCATCAACGAAGCCACCAATCTCAACTTCTGGAAGAAAGCAATGGCATGTGCAGTGGTGCTGTTTGCCATAACCCAAGTGCTGCTCCTCACCCTTTCGTTCGACCAGATGCCAAAATGTGTCAGCATGAGCCTTGACATACAACTCACGGCATGGCGCAACTTTGCCATGATGACATTCTATGTGGGTGGTATCACTCTCCTTTATTATAAGACAAGTATGCAGAAAGCCATCTCTCGCCTTGAGTGCATAGGCAAGATGAGTCTGACCGACTACCTGCTACAGAGCATCATCGGCGGTTTCATCTTCTACAACTGGGGACTTGGTCTCTATACAGTCAGCGGCCATACCATGAGTTTCGTGCTCGGCATCATCTTCTGCATCGGCCTCTATTTCTTCTGCAGTTTCTGGACAAGCCGATTCCGCCGTGGTCCGTTGGAGGAACTATGGGCAAGGGCAACTCACATCAAGCTTTGAAAGACATCCTTG
>JAEDEY010000099.1 GCA_016293065.1 Bacteroidales bacterium | reverse complement strand
AACAGAAGATATGGGAAACAACAAATAGACAATGGCAGACCTCAGAATCTTCGTATAGGAATCTAACACAACATCACAAAACCAGCTGCCGTTGCAAGGTACAAAGACAGCTGGGTTCATTGCTATGTTTTTATAGTTTTGGCAATCTATTGAAAAAAGAATAGATCAGAATTGGAAATAGATGAAAGGCTGCATCTCGGCTGTCACAAACTGATAGCAGATGAAGATGATGAGAACTGTGACTATTGCCATGAGAGGCAATGGCATCTTGGCAAAGCAGATGCGATAGCGACGCTTGAAGCGTGTGGGAAGCCAATGGATGATCATGCCAAGCACAAAGAGTATGAAGACACTGCGATAGGCAGAGATGACATCGAGGACATTGACATTCCACTGAGTGCCTATGCTGTTGATCATGTCTTTGGCAATACCCCACGCCGTTTCGTTGGCAATGGCAGGGTCGAGGTTGGATCCCGAACGGAAAAAAAGTCGGGTGAAGGTGATGAAGGTGAAAGTGACCAAAATCGACCATCCACGATTGAGCCAGGTCAATGGATTCTTGCAACCGGCGAGATTATAGATATAACGAATCCATGCACTTGCTGCGATGAAGAGCATGAAGAAGAGCAGAAGATTCCATAGTGGCAAGAATGAATAAAGCTTGAGAACATAAAGCACGACCGAAAGAAGAGTAGGGACAAGAGCACGGCTGAGAAGTGACATATCGCGCCAGAACTTGAAGATGACCATGCCGATACCATTCAGTCCGCCCCATATCATGAAGTTCATGCTTGCCCCATGCCACAGACCACCGAGAAGCATGGTGATCATCGAATTGAGGTTGGCATAGATGTGCTTGCGCTTCTCAGGATAACGCCAAGCTGTGAAGATGACGGCAAGCGCAAGTGCAAGGACAGTGAGTGCCACATATAGATTTCCCGAAAGGATAAGGGCTATCAGAGTGATGGTAGAAATCCAGAAATATGTTCCGAAGGTGATGTTGCGGTTGCCACCAAGAGGGATGTAGAGATAGGTCTGAAGCCAGCGAGACAACGAGATGTGCCAGCGTTTCCAGAAGTTGCCTGCATTCTGAGCTTTATAGGGCGAATTGAAATTGAGCGGCAGATAGAAGCCCATGAGCAGAGACAAGCCGATAGCGATGTCGGTGTAACCCGAGAAATCGGCATAGACCTGAAGAGAATAGAGGAAGAGTGCCGAGAGATTTTCGAAGCCTCCGAAGAACTGAGGGTTGTTAAAGACTCGGTCGATGAAGTTGACTGCAAGATAGTCGCTGAGGATGATCTTCTTGGCAAGACCATTGAGAATCCAGAACACGGCCATGCCAAACTGCATCCGGCTCAACGAATATCGACGATAGAGCTGCGGGATGAAGTCGCTCGCCTTGACGATAGGGCCAGCCACGAGCTGCGGAAAGAAGCTCACATAAAAGCCGAAGTCGAGGATGTTGCGCACAGGCTTGACCAAGCCCTTATAAACATCGGCAGTGTAGCTGATGACCTGGAAGGTATAGAAAGAGATACCCACAGGGAGGATGATGCGATCGATGCTGAAGAAGTTGCTGCCGGTCATATCGTTGGCCCATGCAGCAGCGATGTTGGAGACCTCTAAACTGGTGCCAAACAGCTGGTTGACGACATCGGCAAAGAAATAGGCATATTTGAAATAACAGAGTATGCCAAGGTCGATGATGACCGACAGACAAAGGAGCAAGCGCTTGACCACAAGCGACCTGTCGCGGAAATGATAGATGCCACGAGCGATGAAGAAATCGGAAATAGTGACAAACACCAAAAGACCTACGAACAGTCCGCTGGTCTTGTAATAGAACAGCAGGCTGACAAAAAACAGATAGGCATTGCGCAGCAACGTCCTGCTCTGGAAAAGCGCAAACAGAGCGAAGACTATCGCAAAGAAAGCCCAGAACTGAAAATGAGTGAACAGCAACGGGCTGTTGGGGTCGAAAGCAAAAATGCCCTTTATATATTCGAATAACTGCAACATTTATTTCTTTTCTCTTTGCACGAAGTAATCATCGATAATGGAATTGTAAAGAATGTCGCCGAGGAGCTGATAGCCTTCGCGAGTGAAGTGTATATGGTCGCGCTTCATGAGCTTTGCCTTGAGCCATTTATCGCTCGACTTGAAGCCTCCCATCAGCGAATAGACATCGAAGACACAACTATTATATTCCTTGGCAAGGTCGATGAAAGCCTGATGTGCCTTTGCTGTGTTGGGATTGAAACGCTTGCGCTTACGA
This sequence comes from Bacteroidales bacterium, assembly GCA_016293065.1. Classification (GTDB taxonomy): domain Bacteria; phylum Bacteroidota; class Bacteroidia; order Bacteroidales; family UBA3663; genus Liminaster. The sequence continues at coordinate 4,389 of JAEDEY010000099.1, read as the reverse complement.
CGGAGACTAAGGTAGCAGTCGTTGTTGGTAATGAAGAGGAATGAGCACGCTGGACTCACCTCGCGAATCCTGCCAATGAGAGTGCGATAGTTGGCCTTGAACTCTTCAGGGTTGAATTCTTTTTCGGGCACATTGGCATCGTTGATGCCGATTCCGAAGATGACAAGGTCGGGAGGGATGAGCGAAAGATCCTGCTTGAATTTCGTACAACGAAGCCATGAAGGAACAGATGCGCCATTGACACCTGATTCTGTATAGACAATACCCTCACGGTCGTTGGTGGGCATGATGCCACGAAGCACAAACTGAGCCGAGTCAAGTCCACGAAATGCCAACTGGAAAGAGTTCTTTTCTTCTCCAAGGTCGAAGATATAGCTCTCGTGAGCCTCATCGCGAGCAACAAAACTGAGAGTATCGGAGTCGGTGATGATGATAGGGCAGACCTCAGGAGAAGATGGCTCGCCGATGATGCGAAGACGGTTGAAAGCCCAGCGCATATCACCACGGAAGTCAAACGACACAGAGTCGTTAGGGTCTTTGGCTATGGCAGCAGCACCAGAAAGGCCAAGAGATACATCTGGTGTTTCGGATACACAGCGCGAACGACCCCATTCGCCTGTGTATTGGACGAAGTAGTTCCAAGGACCATTGCTCTTAAGCACCTTGAATGGGAAAATCATGCCACGGTCGCTAATGGTCGATTCGCCAAGACGCGAGAAGTTGCTGCGCATCTGACCAGAGAAATCTCCAGCCTGAACATGACTGCCTCCAATGTGCAGGATATTGACATTGCAGCCGTCAGTAAGCATTGAATCAAGACATTGATAAAAATGCTCCATGCCCGAACGGTTTCCAGGGTAATAGAGTGAGCCGTGGAGAGAGTCATTCACGCAGGCATAATTATCCTGACGCGGAACTTTTAGCCAGTTTATAAGTTTTTTTTCAAATGGAGTCACAGACAGCAGAAATACTGTCAGCCATGCTATAGCGGTCATAATTGCGGAATCGATAGTAGTTATAGTAGATGTCGAATGTGCCGTTAAGAATCTCAGATATTCGCTGAGCGCCCTTCTGAGTGAAGTGGATATGGTCGGCTCCGGCAAGCTGCGGACTGGTCTTGACCCATTGAGCCATAGAACCCTTGCCACCCATTGCCTCGAACATATTCCAGAAAGCCGCACCCGACTGTGTCACAGTGGTTTGCAGTGCCTCGACAAATGCAGGAAGATGCGGATAGGTGTGCATCTCGCCAGCGATGGAAGTGGCCATATCTGAAGGACCGATGTAGAGAATCTTGGCATCGGGTGCAATCTTGTGGAAGAAGTCAATCTGACGGCGTGTGTCTCGGCAGAACTTTTCGATAGCTGCTTCGCTCTTGGCGTAAGGCATGGAATTGCCGCCAAACTGAAGTATGATGAGAGCGACGTTCTCGTCTTTGAAGAAACTCTCGATCGACTTGCGTTCGATGGATGTGAACATCGTGCCTGAGCAGCCTCGCATAGCCACATTATCGACTACGACACCCTTGGTGCCGTCGAGCTGTATAGACTGCACATCCATCTCACCACTTATGACAAGCGAACCAGTCTTGACTGGCGATGGGAGCAGGGCTTCATATACGCGAGTGCCTTCCTTATATCGCGCGGTGTCGCAAGTCAGCTTAACACGGTTGTTGCCCGCAATGAAGGTCATCGAACCGTAGCCCTGAATACGTACACGAATGCGCTGGAATGTCTGGCAATGAGGAAAGACGTTGGGCTGACGAGTGCGGAAATTTATGACCGTGGTGGTGTCGATATGGGCAATCTGTCCCATAGGGCCATAACGGTTATGAGAAGCACGAGAAGAAGCTGGGCCATAGGCCAGATAATAAGGGATGCGGTCGGTCGGATTGATGCTATGAGCCACTGTCAATGTAGCTCCGCTCTTTGGCACGGCAGGGAGCATACCTATGCCCGAGCCACCGAACTTTGCCTGAACATTCTCTCGGAGAAACGACGTGATGCGATCTTCCTCAAGCTGAGAGTCTCCATAATGAACAATGCGTATCAGCTGCTTGCCACAATGCTCAAGACGCACGAAGAAATCGTCGAAATAGGTCAAGTCGCTATCGGGCAGATGGAAACGTGCCTCGCTCGAAAGAATATAGTCGAGATATTCATTGTCCTTTGCTGCCAATATGGCATCGAGACGTTGCTGTAGCAGTTCCTCTGGAGAAAGCAGCGGTTCTTCGTCAGCCTCTTCTTCGGTGGCAAGCACCTCATTAAGAGACGGAAACCTTAGAGTTAGCTCGCCTGCCCTGATTCCATCTGATGGGAAAGACCAAGAGACAAGGGCAAGCATTGCTATGACACATGAAATGAAAATAACGGTCTTATATGCTTTCATATCAATATTTCTTGAAACGTAATCGTAGTGACTGACTCTTCAGAATCATCTTCTTGCGTGATAATGATTCTATTTCGAATACCTCTTCGATTGCATTGATGCCAAAAGGAGACAACTTTGCAACATCGGCAATCGGAATGTCGCCTTCGTCGCGGTTGTTGACATAAGGGTCGAAAACTCGCAACTGACCATCTGACCCGATGAATCGAAGAAGGCATGACTCGTATCTCTCAAGCTTGTCGTCAAGAGCAAGCAGATCGCTCTGAACACTCCAGTAAATGCCGCAATAGGTGAAGTCGGCAGTTGTCTGATTTGCCAATGAATCGACCTCGACAAGATGCCACATGCCGTCAAGGTCGCCATTATCTGACACCTGAAAGCCATCGCAAGCAGTGAGCAGCACGAGCAAGAAACAAACAATCACGCCATCGAAAATAGACTTATGTTCTGATCTCATATATTTCTTCATGCTTTAATTCATCGCGAGTAAAAAACCGATAATTGGACTCCGTTGTTGTTGCCAAGCAGTTTGCCATGATCCATACCGAAAGCCGCCTTGAGTGACACACCTTTGATACAAGGCAAGGCATACTCAGTCTCAAGCAGAAGACTGACATTCTCTCGTGCCACAGAAAAGGGCTGTCGATAAGTGCCTAAGCCTTTCTGCCATGTGCCAAGGAAGCGGTAATGGAAACGTTCGGATACAGAACCTGAGAATCCGAAATGCCATGCGAAGAACCTATTGTTCTTTATTTCGAGCTCTCCATTGTTGTAGATAGGAGAGAGGTAAAGCGGATTGCCCATAACCTGACCATAGTATTGCCAGCCTGGGTAGAACTGGTGGTTATAATAATTGTCCATACCGCCAATCTGGTCGTGGATGTTGGGTGTATGGTCGTGGTAGATTGGACCACTCTGATAGCGAGTGTTGATGAACTCCAAGACGATATTCTTGAGGAAGTCCTGCTTTTTCAATGCGACTTCCAAGCCTAACATTCCATCCTTCAGAGGATAAAGATAGAGCTTGTGATTGCGTTTCTGCCAATCGCCGTCCTCGCCATAGCCATAAGTGCCTAGATGATAGAGGGCAGACTGATCCTCGAAGAAATGGTCGGCATAGAGGGCGATGGAAAACGCTTCATGGTCGTAGGTGAGACTCGCCACCCAGCTGCCTAACATATTTCCCTCGACATTGACATAGCCTTTCTCGTCCTCCTGAAAGTCACTGCCACCAGGGATAAAGGCATGAAAGAAGTCAGACAAGCCTTGACCACCCTTGAATGTGACTTGTTCTCTCTGCTTTTCGTCATACCAATGCACAGTTCCGCCAAAGACTGTTGCCATTTCCAGACCAATTTCGAACGACACAGGGCGTTCCTCTTTACCAATTTTCAAGTAACCGGCCTTGCTGTGATACAATGCGCCATCGGTCCATTTCATCGACTCGGCAGCAAAATCCTTCTGCCAACGTCCGTCGGTCATATATCCATAAGCAAAATGCCCCTTGACTGCAAGCCAGCCGCGAGTGAATGGCAGAGAGTAATAGTCGTCAAGGGCAAGGCGCAACTGAGGTACTGGACGAGCATTGATACCCAATGCCTGAGAACCGCTGCTCAGTGATTGGTTTTTCAACTTCATCGGCCGACATTTGCTGCCAAGACTTAGAGTCATGCGTTTGTATCGCACTTCGGCATAAAGCTGCTGAATGGCGATGGTGGTCTGGTAGTTGTAAGGCAAAACAAAATCGACACCATAGCCAAAGCCAATCTTGCGATCGGCATCGCGACTGATGTCACGCTTGACCAAAGCACGCACATATCCATTCGACTTGTCAAGTGAGCTCAGTCCGTACTTGTTGGCATTGAGCCATAGTGGAGTCTTATGGCTGCTTACCGAGATCTGTGATTCATACAAATACTCGATGCCATCAAGCACATTCTGAGCCTGAAGGACAAACGGAAGCAGGATGAATATGAATGACAATAGATGTTTCATTATTAA
>JAEDEY010000098.1 GCA_016293065.1 Bacteroidales bacterium | reverse complement strand
CGTATTTCACGTCGTATGTTAGCCTTCTCACCCAACATCTTAACACCTTAACATCTTCACGCCTTAACGACAAAGCTCCTGAATATAAGGCTCTTCGATAGTGCAAGGCTTCCAAATAAGGCTGTCGTTGGCAGATGTGCTGCTAATATTGCCATTTGGGTTGCCGAACTTTGCGAAGTTGGTCCAGTAATCGACCATCTTCTCGCTCAGGGCATGGTCGGCATCGGTGTATGGTCGCCAGCTGCGAGAGAGGGTGTTGAACACATACCAGAGCTCAGAACTGTGGAACGAACCCTCGAGACATTTACGTCCGTCGCTTGGTGCAGGTGCATCGAAGAGATAGACGAATGTTGGCTGCTCAGAGAGACTGTTGCGCAGGAATGCGAACTTGTCGCAGCCCTTGTCGAGGTTGGCAAGGTCGTCGGCTGTGCCTCCTATCATATAAGGAATGTCGGCAATGGCGCTTTGGGCCACAGCCTCGTCGAATGTGAGAGGAGCGAACACCTCATCATTGTGAGGACGCATAGGGAGCTGACGATGCATGATCTTCTGATAGTTCTGCACGATACTGTCGAGCTGCTCCGGTGTGGCAGCACGCATCGCTTCGAGAGTGTAGAGTCCTGCCATGTTCATCATGTCAAGGCCAGGAGCATCGAGCTGTTCCTGATTGCCCGTCTGGTTGAGCGAGAGACCACCAATGCCGCCACCACTCATGATGATGGCCTTCGAGATGAACTGCTGAGAGACAGGCGAAGCCACCTGATACTTGACGCTCATGGCTCCCGCACTCTGTCCGAAGATGGTGATGTTGTCGGGGTCGCCGCCAAACTCGCTGATATTGTTATGAACCCATTCGATCGCCTTTGCCTGGTCGTAGAGTCCGTAGTTGCCCGAAATGCCATTCTCGTCTTCAGCCGAAAGCAGCGGATGGCAGAAGAAGCCATAGAGACCGAGACGGTAGTTGATGGTGACGAGGATCACATTGCGCTTTGCCCAAGCATCGCCGTCAAACTCAATCTCGTGACCCCAGCCAGCCATGAAGGCACCACCATGGATCCATACGGCAACAGGCAGTTTCTTCTCAGGATGAGCCGACGCCATCTTTGGAGTCCAGACGTTGAGATAGAGACAGTCTTCGCTCATCGGGGCATCCTCGGCATAGAACTCCGTGCCATAGACACCATCGTTAGGGTCGTGCTTTGCCTGAATGGCAGCATTGCCAAAATTATCACATTTGCGAGTGCCCTGCCAGTCGGCAACAGGCTGAGGCTTTGCCCAACGAAGGTCGCCCACAGGAGGAGCAGCGTATGGTATGCCTCGATATACAACCGAATTATCTAATTCAATTCCTTCAATTTTTCCACCCTCGACATCCAGGGTCGGGGTTACACTTTCCTTGCAAGAAGCGAAAATTACCAAAAGCGTAGCAAAAGCCGTGAACTTAATCATTCGATTCATAGAAAAAAAACTATTATTATTCTTGCGCAAAGATAAGTGTTTATTAATAAACGTGCAAGTTTTGGCAGATTTTTCTCAAAAAAAAGGACGCTGTGTCAGTTCCTGACAATCGGAGCTGACACAGCGATAAGTATAATACCTGATTTTTTTGCAAATATGCTCTATACAATTAGAGTGAGAGAGTCACGCCGATACCAATCACGCGGTTCTTGCGCTCGTAGTTGTCGGTCTTGTTGCCTGCTGCCGAAGGAGTAACCACTGTGCGATCCTCATAGAAGGTCTGCATGTAGCCGCAGTCGAGTGCGCAACGCTCAGAGACATTGACGCGGAAGCCAAGACCGATGTTGTTTGACGACAGGCTGAAGCTGAGGTCGTTCATGTGGGCATCGCTGAGACCATACTGTGTGCGCAGGTAGCCGCAAGATACTGTGAGATACTTGTTGATGTCGTATTCAGCACCTGCCGAAGCCTCCCAGGTGTTGTGGTCGATCAGGTCCTGCTTGTTGCCATACTGTGTTGCCTTCTTGTCGCCATAGAAACGGAAACCTGCATTGAAGCGGAGTGGCTGGATTGGGCTATACTGCACGCCGAACGAATGGATAGATGGGATGTCGGCTGCTACCTTCTTGCCATCGGCAAACTGTCCGAGTACAGAGTTAGTCTCTGCCATCGATGCAGCAAACTCGTTCATCTGTGACTTGTTCTTGAGACGCATGCGGGTCTTGAACTCATACTTGAACGCTACGTTCCAGTGCTCATTGATCTTCCAGTCGATACCTACCATTGGAGTCACGCCAAAGCCCTTCTGGTCGGTATTGAGGTCGAGACTGATAGAGTTGAGATCGAGTTCACCGGCACCTTCGCCCTTTGTTCCAGGGAAACCGAGAGCAGCATTGGCTGGCACCTCATACTCATATTTGTATGTAGCCTTGATATCATCGACGAATCCGTTGTAGTTGCACATTGCATATACCACACGTGCGCCAGCGAAGACTGCGAGATTGTCGCGGAGCTTGTAGGTAGCACCAAGGCTGAGACCGAAGTAATACTGCTTGCCCTTCATGTAGGCATTGAGGTCGTAGCCAGTCATCTTGCTGTCGTAGCTGACTGTGCCTGCGAGCTGCGAAGCGTATGGCTCAGGAACACCTGCCTGCACAAGACCAGCGGCAACCTGACCAGGGAGAACCTGCGAGAGCTGAGCATTGACACCGGCTGGGACCTGCTGATAGAGGGTGCCGGCATAGAGAGCCTCGAACGAACCGAGACCATTGTCAAACTCACACTTTCCGCCGCCACCGCCAAGAGCGAAGTTCAAGTTGAAGCTCCACTTGCCTTCGGTGTTGTAGCTGTAGTGGAACGAAGGGATGACAGGAGCATAGGCATCGCCCTCGAATCTATGAGTAGTGCTTGGATTCTTGCCATTGAGCGCAAAGAGAGGGAATGTAGTCTCGATGTTGCGGCTCTGCTTGGCGTTCTGAAGATTCAGACTGAAATGATGACCTGGCTTGAGGAATGCCGTACCTGCAGGATTGGCATAGAGACCAGAGAGATCGATGATACCGTCCTGACACATCAAGCGCAGGTATGCGGCATTCTGATTGGTGTTGGTTACAAGACCTCCTGCAAAGACAGAAGGAACAGCTGTTGCAAATGCGATTGCAATTGTAGTTAGTTGCTTTCTCATTTTATATTATTATTAGTTTTGACAACCTGAATTTGATCGATTTTCAACCAGTTTATTACATTGCATGATGTTTTCGTGGTGCAAAGTTAATAAACAATTTAAACAAAAATTAAGAAATAGAGCAAATATTTGCACAATTCACTACTTTTCGTGCATCATTTGTGCAAATTGTTGCACAAACATGTCAATAGTGCGCAGCGATTATGGTATATAAGAAAAAAAGATGTCCAGCTATCTAAGCCGGACATCCTATATTACAACCGCTATAGTTCGAGAAAAACTATTATGCGAGAGGCTGAGCAACGACAGTCTTGTCGATCTTCTTGACGAGACCCTGAAGCACTGCGCCTGGTCCACACTCGATAAATGTGTCAGCGCCATCGGCAATCATGTTCTGCACGCTCTTGGTCCAACGTACTGGGCTGGTGAGCTGAGCTACAAGATTAGCCTTGATTTCGGCTGCATCGGTGTGAGCCTGAGCATCAACATTCTGATAGATAGGGCACTTTGGAGCACTTACCTCTGTAGCCTCGATAGCTTCAGCGAGTTCTGCACGTGCAGGCTCCATGAGTGGAGAATGGAAAGCACCACCTACCTTGAGCGGAAGGGCTCGCTTGGCACCAGCAGCCAACATGAGCTCATTGGCCTTGGCGATAGCCTCGTTGGTACCAGAGATGATGATCTGACCTGGACAATTATAGTTGGCAGCAACTACTACGCCATCGACAGATGCACAGATCTCTTCTACCTTCTCGTCTGGAAGGGCGATGATGGCAGACATTGTCGAAGGGTTGAGTTCGCAAGCCTTCTGCATTGCCAAAGCACGCTTGCTGACGAGGCTGACACCCGACTCAAAGCTGATAGCGCCACTGACTACGAGAGCAGAGAACTCGCCGAGCGAGTGACCAGCAACCATGTCTGGCTCGACATTGGCACAGATAGCTGGAATGACAGAACAGAGGAAAACTGCAGGCTGTGTAACCTTGGTTTGCTTGAGGTCGTCTTCGGTACCATTGAACATAAGGTCGGTGATACGGAATCCAAGAATCTCATTGGCTTTTTCGAACAAAGCCTTAGCCTGCTCGTTGCTCTCGTAGAGATCCTTGCCCATGCCTACATACTGGGCACCTTGGCCCGGAAAAACATAAGCTTTTGCCATATTTCTAATATATAATATATAATGTTATACTGTTCTCATGAATAGTGAAAACAAAGTTACGGCAAAAAAAAACACTGACCAAACGAATTGAAAAAGATAAACACTTTTTTGCTCGTTTGTTGGTACAACATAGTAAAAAAAGAAACTGCGTGTGGCAAAAACACAACGATTGTTTTGAGTATAGTAAAAAAAAATTATAGTTTCTTGTGAGATTGGTGAAATAATAGTATCTTTGCCGCGCAGTTATGTCTGCAAAATAAGAAATATTATCATTATTCTAAACTGCGTGGCTTTAGGGCCATGCAAAAAAAACAGGCAATATTATGAATACACTATCGGGACTTGATCCTAAGAATTATGAGGCAAAGGTTGACGGCAAGTCAACAGCACTCTATGTATTGACAAACGCCAATGGCGCAGAAATATGTGTATGCAATTATGGCGGTATCATCGTCTCGATGATGATGCCAGACCGCAATGGCAAACTGGACAATGTCGTTCTCGGCTTGAACAACATTCAGGACATGGTAAATGAGGTGAATCCTTACCTCGGTGCTGCTATCGGCCGATATGGCAACCGCATTGCCAATGGCAAGTTCTCTATCGATGGTGTAGAATACACTTTGCCTCAGAATAATGCCACCAACTGTCTGCACGGCGGACTCAGAGGATTCTCTCATCACGTTTGGGATGCAGAACAGACCAACAAGCAGACTCTCGTGCTGAAGTATGTTTCGGCCGATGGTGAAGAAGGCTTCCCTGGTACACTCAGCGTGGAGATGACCTATACTCTCACCGACAAGAATGAGGTGCGCATCGACTATAAGGCTACAACCGACAAGAAGACTCTCTGTAACCTCACCAACCACTCGTTCTTCAATCTGGGTGGCATCAAGGCAGAGACTCAGCCAATCGTCAACAACGTGCTCACACTCAACTGTGACAAGTATATCCCTGTTGACGAAATTGCTATCCCATTCGGCGAGAAGGCTCCAGTAGAGGGCACTCCATTCGATTTCCGCAAGCCAACAGTGATTGCCGAGCGCATCAATGCCGACGACGTTCAGATTAAGAACGGATCAGGTATCGACCATAGTTTCTGCATCAACCAGAAGCATCCAGGAGAACTCACTTTGGCAGCTGTATGCGAAGACCCTGAGACAGGCCGCGTATTGAGCACCTACACTACCGAGCCAGGCTTGCAGGTTTATTCGGGCAACTTCCTCGATGGCACTGTCGGTGTTAACGGCTGCGTTTTCCCACGTCGCTCAGGTATCTGCTTCGAGGCTCAGCATCACCCAGACTGCATCAACCAGCCAAACTTTGAGCAGTGTGTGCTTGCTCCGGGTGAGACTTATTCTCAGACTACAATCTACGCTTTCAGCGTGAAGTAAGACAAAGAAAGATAAATAAAACAAATAACAAATCAATTATTTACTATTATGGCAAAGTCAGAAAAGAAGCGCAAGAAGATTTTCGGTTTCCACACACCTTTCAACAAGCTCTCAAAGCTTCAGAAGGCTAATGCGGAGGCAGTTTCTGCTTATCTTGCAAAGAAGGACTAAGAAACCTTTAAGGGGTGCATCATGTGTACCCCTTTCTTCTTTCCTTAAAATAAAATACCTATTTTTCCGGTTATCAACCAAATAAACAGCAGTACCTATTTACAAATTAATTATTTTATACTATGGACATCGAATACGTTCGCTCTCGCTTCAAGAAGCATTTCTTTGGCACAACTGGTTCAGTTTATGCAAGCCCTGGTCGTATCAACCTTATAGGTGAACACACCGACTATAATGGAAGCTTCGTGTTCCCAGGAGCCGTTCAGCAGGGTATGGTTCTGGAAATCAATCCTAACGGCAAGGATAAGGTTCGCGCATATTCTATCGACCTCAAGGACTATGTAGAGTTTGGACTCGGACTTTACGATGCTCCACGTGCATCGTGGGCTCGTTACATATATGGTGTATGCCGTGAGATGATTCTTCGTGGCATCAAAGTCAAGGGCTTTGACACGGCGTTTGCCGGAGATGTACCTCTTGGTGCAGGTATGTCTTCATCGGCAGCTCTTGAGAGTGCCTTTGCCTTTGCCCTCAACGATATGTTCGGCGAGAATAAGATAAGCAAATTCGACCTTGCAAAGATCGGACAGGCTACAGAGCATAAGTACATTGGCGTGAACTGCGGTATCATGGATCAGTTTGCCAGTGTCTTTGGTAAGGAGAAATGCCTTATTCGTCTCGACTGCCGTTCGCTCGAATATGAGTATTTCCCATTCGACCCACAGGGCTATAAGCTTGTTCTCCTCAACTCGAAGGTGAAGCACGAATTGGCTTCTTCTGCCTATAACGACCGCCGCAAGAGCTGCGAGACTGTAGT
>JAEDEY010000097.1 GCA_016293065.1 Bacteroidales bacterium | reverse complement strand
CTAGTTATTTTAATATCTTGAAATAAGAGCCTTTGCCAAGGTTCTGCAATTCATCGATAAGCGAATCTGGTCGGAAAGGCATGACATCGTAGAAATCGGAGTGATTAGTGTTGCAGCCGAAGACATTGCCTGTCTGTGCAGCCTTGAACTGTCGATAGATGTCGTTCTGTGAAAGTAATTCTTCGAGCTCATAGTCTTCTTCCGCCATATATTTGATAATCCAGCAGTCGGCATCCTGTGCATTTTCAAGAACTATCTCGGCCGATAAGGCCAGAGAGCCTGAATGGTCATCGTCGGCCCATACATAACGATAGCCAGCATCGCGATACATGATGCCCATGGTGCTGTTTCCTCCAGGTACATACCAAGTCGCCTGATATGGCAGTTCGGCAAAGAGTGTGACAGAATCAGCAGGCAATTCTTTTTCCTTTATTGCAAAATATCTTGTTTCCACAATGCTGAACAGCGAATCAGCTTCTGCGCCTTTGCCCACTAAACGACCATAGAATCTCATCCATTCTGCTCGTCCCAACGGGGAGTTCTCCATATAGTCGGCACAATTGATAATGGTGAGAGGAAGGACAGCAATATTGCCCGCAGTGGCATTCTCAAACGGAGAGATCCATATTGCATCGCAATGTTGTGACAGTATGGTCTCTATATTGGGCGAAAGGCTGCTTCCTCCGTTGATAATCCGATTATTGGCAATCTTTTCCTTGGTCACTGCATATTCCACATATTCGGCATCGCAATAGACCGCCACATTATCAAGGGCTCCAAGCTGAGAGAGCAGATAACCATGGCACGATGAGGTGAGAGCCATGCGTCGGAGAGGTGTGCTGACCACAATACACTTCCCGTATTGCGATTCTATCTTATCCAGGATTCCGCCCTCAAGCGTGCCTTCAGTTTCAGGCAGCAGAAGATATTGCGCCAAGGATTCTTCGGCTTTCCAGGGATTGGCAATCCTGCATAGTGTCATACCGTTGTCAAGGCTTTGCATCTTGAGCAGCGTGGCATGACGTGTTTCTGAATGGATGCTGTCTTGCGCAGCCTTCTTCTCTGTGCAGGACAACATCGTTATAATTGTAATTAGATATATCAGTCTTTTCATTTGGATTTTGGCCTATATCAGTCATTTCATCTTGCCATTACCACTTTCTTTGCCAACACGCCAGTGTAGGCATAGCCGGTGTTGACATTGCTTCGGGCATCGAAGCTCATGACAGTACTATTGACATATTCCGCACCTTCCTGCTCACTGACACAGATATACATTGTTTTTGTGTCATCATCGTAGGTTATGCCATAGATGCCTTCATCGACCAATGTCTCACGGTTGCTTGAGCTGAGAAACTCATTGCCCAAAGTGCCGGTATTGGTGTTGTAGGTCATGAAGGTGTTCTTGTAAGAGTAAGGAATAGTCGAATAGTCAACTTCCTGCTTCACGATATAGACTATATCATCGCCACCGGTCAGATAGAAACCTTCGGCGATGTCCTTCACCGACCAGTCCTTGGTGTTGACTTCCACAATGTTGCTCACCGAATTCCAGTTTTTGTCATATTCGGTAGTATTGCAATAGAAGCGGTCGTTGCAGGCAATGATGTGCTGCGGATTGGCATGAGGCAACGTGATGGTCTTGACTACCGAGAATGTGCGGAGGTCTATGATCGAAAGAGTGTTCTCGTTGCCCCATCCAGAGTTGCACACAGCCAGCATATCGTCTTCGATTGCCATCTGCTCTGGATAAGTGCCTACCTTGACCGAAGCAACGAGCGACAATGAGGCAGTGTCGAACTTTGCCACTGCATCGCCATACATCGACACGTAAAGATAACCGTTTTCGAGTTCGAGCGAGCGAGGCTGACCCTTATCTCCTGTAGCGTATCGCACCAGTTCACGGCCGCGGTCATCGAGCTTGGCAATGTATCTTGATTCAGATACCGAGACAAAGAGACAGTGGGTGTCATCGTCATAAACAAGGTCTTGAGCCACATCGCCTAAAGCCTTGCCATTGGCATCCGAATAGATATCCCTGTCACATTGTCCTTCAAAATTGCCTGGAGCAATGCCCGAGATCGAGGCATTGTTCTTGCCCCAGCTTCCCTCGTTGAGCACATAGAGCGCATAGGGAGCCTCATACTTCTTGTCATCGGCATCATCGCTGTCATCACACGATACCAGCACTGGCAAAATTATTGCCAAAAGAGCTGAAAATAATAGTTTCTTGTTCATGATTGTAAAATAAATATGTTTGTAATTATAGTGAACTAACATCATAACACCTTCACATCTTAACACTTAAAAAGAAGCTTCTTCCCGGCATTGGATAGAATTGAATTATTTCATACTGTCGGTCAAGGATGTTCTTACACATCAGCGACACCTCGCAATGCCTTTTGCTCACCATGAAAATCTTTGTCAGTGTGAGGCTATGATCATCGAAGCTTGGCAAGCGATATTGCCTTTCGTGCATCAGCGACGAGTATCTCTTGCCCATCCATTGCAATGCATAGCCCACATTGACAAGACGGTTCTGCCATATCACCGAGGCATTGCCGCTGTGGCGAGCTGTATATGGCACTTGTCGGCTATAGCGCGAAGTGCTCGATGCTGTGATGTTGCGTGCATCGTTGAGGTTGTAGCCTACATTGACCATGACCGACTTCTGTCGGTATTCGGCCATGACGTTCAGTCCTTTGATATCTACCTTCCCATAGTTATACATTTTCCATGCGAAGGTCGTTGGGAAAGCCACTATGAGGTCGTGCACGCGATTGAGGTAGGCATCGGCAGTCACCGATAATTGTCCAGCGGGCAAGTGGCCAGAATACGTCAGTCCGATGTTGGTCTCGTTGGTTCGTTCAGGGCGCAGGTCACGGTTGCCGAGGCGGTAGTAATAAAGGTCGTTGAACGAAGGTAAGCGGAATGCCTGTCTCCATGAAGCACGAACGAAGATTTGCCGTTCGTTCCACGGCTTCACGCTCATGCTTACGCTTGGAGTGAATCGCTTCTGGTTCCGAGTCTCATTGAGGAAAGTGTATGAGAGAGAGGCATTGGCTGTGAACCAATGCTCATGATATCTTATTCGTAAGGTCGAATATGTTGTCGTGCGGTATTTGCGACCGACTTCAGGGATGTTGTTGCGAAGGGTGTTCCATGTCTCATCAACCACGACTGCCATCTGCAAGCGGTCGTTGGTGCGGGCGGCACGATAATTGACACCCACCGACAGGAAAGTCTCGTCTTGGCGATATCTGTAGGTATGCATCGTGATTTCCCCATCATCAATCTGATTGCCGTCGAAGTATTTGTTCCACGAGTGGTTGTATTTTCCTATGAATTGCATTTCCCATTGCCTGCCCAGTTGTAATTCATATTTGGCTTGGACAAAACAATTCTCGTCCCACAGTCGTTCGTGAGCCTCATTATTATAATAGATGACTCCACCAGGCAGCTGTCGGTCGCTATAGTAATAATACAATTTGGCAGAAAGATGCGACCTATGGTTGGATTCTGTGGCAAAATCACGGCTGGCGTTAATCTCGCCATTCACGGCATCCGTGCGTCCGTTGTTTCTTCGTTCGTGGGTCTTGAGCGTTCCGTTGGTAAGCGTAAAAGGATAGTCGCCATCGGTGTGGCTGTAATTGACAAAGCTATTGATTATTCTTTTCGAAAAACGAGCTGACGTATTGATTGTGTTCCAGTTGCCATACGACAGTTTCAGCTCAGAAGCCTTGTCATCATTGGGAGTAGTGAGATAGAGATTGCCGCTGAATGGTTCGGCTGAAGCAGGAGTGAGCATTTCGGTTGGCGCACCAATGCCCATGCGTATGGCATTGATATTGTCGGTCGAGAAGCGTGAGATGTCGATCTGACCTGCCTGGCAGTTGCTCACTGGCACTCCATCATAGAGCACACCAGTATGTTCGGCTCCAAGATTTCTAACCGACACAGTCTTCATTCCCCCTAGTCCTCCATAGTCTTTTACCGTCACGCCATTGGCAAGGCGAAGTGCTTCGGCAACGCTCTTCAGACCGAGAGCCTGGATGTTGGCTGACGAGAAATGCAGAAGGGGAGAGGCAGATGAGATGATGGCACGACGAAAGGCAGCCGAATCCTCGACAGCGACTTCGGGAAGAACCGACTGGGCATAGCTATTGCTACACAGAAGTATTGAGTATAAGCCAAATAAAGACCCTACAAGATGCTTGCACATATTGCTAATAGATTACGTCTGCTTCCGTCGATCGCGGAAGTGAGTTACACAGACACCGCATAGCAGGCATTCTGGCTTACATCGTGGACGATGCTTACAGCAGCGGGACTGCTCAGGACTCTCACCTGATTCCCTTTTAATCCATAACAGGTCAGTTTATGGAACTATGCGACTCTTTAGGTGTGAAGGTGTTAAGATGTTAAGGCGCTTCGCTTGTTAAGGTGTTCATTGCCTCCGTAGCGTCTTGAATGTGTAGTTTCAAACAACACCTTAACATCTCTACACCTTCACACCTAAAGATGCTGCAAAGATAGTCACTTTATTTCTATTTCCAAAAAATAATAATAAAAAAAACAGTAATACCGCAAAAAAAAGGTAATTCAAGGTTTCATAATGACTAATGGTTATTGAATAATGACTGAATATTATTACAAGCTAATTTGTGATGATTTGTAATCTGTAAATCAATTACCTACTATTGAAAAGACCACTAATAGTGATATATTTTGTTGTGAAAAGAGTGACGAAGAAGGTGAATTGGATGACGTGGACTAGGCTGAGGAAGATCTCTTCCTGATGGAACTGGAGAAGGAGGGCAACGACCATGTAGGCATAGAGGCTGCTGCAGGTGCTGTTGCCATGACGGTAGAGGCGGTAGAGAGCGCCGCTCATCACGCCATAAATCATGGCGAAGAAGGCTACACCGCGCTGTCCGAAGTCCTGGAAGAATGGCTGGAATATGGTGTAGGTATTGGTCGGCAGAGGTACCCACACGAAATCCATCACCTTGTCTTTGAGCACGAAAGGACCGAAGCCAAAGCGGTCGAGGACGAGATAGACGGTCTGGAATGTATGTGCGCCAAACTGTGTGGAAATGTCCATAAACAAGCGACCATAGGCAACAGGACCCGCAAGGAGATAAATGGCGAAGAAATCGCTGAATGTCATGATGTCGCTGTCGGAAAGGTCGCTGCGATATTCGCGTCCGAGCGTGAAGATGAAGAATACTCCCAGCAGAACCAACGACGACAAGGCTATGGTGCGCACACGGATGATGCGCTTCTCGAAGAAGACAAAAAGCGTGAAGAAGAAGATAAAGAAAATCGAACCTTTCTCCATGATCGCCAATGAGCTCGTGATGTTGAGCAGAAACAGGGTAGAGAGTTTCCACTTTGCTATCTTCGGATATTGCCATAAGCCCACCACAACCATTGCCTTATTGATCACCATCGAATATTTGAGTAGGCCGAAGTTGGTGTCTCCATAAGTGGCAATCATGCGGATGTTGTACATTATTTCCGAAAGGTCGAACATCGACGCTATGCGATAGATCTGCAAGAAATGCAGAGGGGTGAGAAGTATGGATAGATATAAAAAAAAGTCGAATATTCGCTGATTGATATTGAGATGACCCTTGTTGCTATCTTGATTATGAATGGTACAGGGGATGACATGGAAGGTGATGATGCTCGATGCTGTGAAGATGATGAGCCAAAGGGTTAGGCTGATGTAGAAGCGGCGCGGCAATGGCTCCATGATTCCTGATTCAAGCCAGAGCAGCAGCATGATGACTCCCCAATGGACGATGTTGAGTGTCCAAGGGGCAAAGAGATGAAAGATGTCGAGACGATGTGCTTCGGGTCCGAAGAGCTGCACCTTCTTGCGGTAGAGACTTATCCAGCTCGTCAGCACAAGGCAGCAGCAGAGGGAGGTGATGAAGATGTGCCAGCCGTTGGGGTAGATGGGTGAGTTAGGTATGACTGGAGCACGCAGGACGGTGAATGTCGGATATGGCATGTTGGCCAAAGCCTCGCTTCGCTTCAACATCTTATAGGCATTCATGTAGGCCTCTTCGCTTGAGGCTACATCCTGACGCAGAGAGTCTTCGTAGGCACGGTATCGGTCGAGCACGATGCTCCTGTGGCTATCCTGAAACTTGGCATATTGGGCAAAGGCTGTATCGTATTTGGCCTTGGTTTGACCAACGAGTCTCTCTGCCGCCTTGAGGCTTTCAATCTTCATTGCCTTGCGATGTTCGGCTATTGTCTGGTCGAGCAGGTTATGGATCGAATCAACCTTATTGACAGCTTGCAGAGGGTCTTGGTCACGAGCCTCGATGGTTATGGTCTGTTTCTTGATGGAGAAAGAATAGCGAATGCCATCCTTGGCCAAAATGTCGTTGTTGAGGATGCGCGAATAGACCTCGGGATTCTGTAATCCATCGTTGCCTCGCAGTTCCTGGAAGCGAGCTGCCCAGTGGTCGAGCCCTATGAGAAGCCCGCTCTCCTTAACCTCATCGGTCAGAGTGATCTGTGCTGAATATTCCTTGGGAATACACAGCAATGCAATGACCGTGATGATGGCTGATAGTATGAGTGATTTGAGAACGGCAGACAAGGCGAAACTACTTTATAGTGACATATTGCTTCCAAAGCAGAAGCGAACGCATGACAAAGCCCAAGAAGAGGAAGATGGCAAGGGTGACAATCTTGGGTGTGTTGGTGTGCC
>JAEDEY010000096.1 GCA_016293065.1 Bacteroidales bacterium | reverse complement strand
TTCTCGCCGAGATAGACCTGAGGGTAAATCTGCGAACCTTCGCCGATGGTCACGCCCTTGGCAATATAGGCAAAGGCACCCACATATGCATCGGCTGGGACGCTCACCGAAGTGTCGATATACGAAGGCTGTTCGATGCCTTGTTTCTTTGGATTGAGGGCAGCCTGCACCATATTGAGCAGCATACCCATAGCAGCACGGGCATCTGCAACCTTGACCATTGTAGTCTTGACATCTCCTTCCACCTCAATCGACTTGTCGATAAGCACTATCGACGACTGGGTAGTGTAGAGATGTTCTGTATATTTTGGATTGGCAAGGAATGACAATGCTCCTTCGTGTCCTTCTTCGATTTTTGCGAGGTCCGACACTTTCACATTTGGATCTCCAATCACTTCGCCTTGCAGGAAGGCTGCTATCTGTTGAGCTGTAAATTCCATTTCCTTCTTTGATTATTTATCGTGCAAATATAATAATTTTTTTGGTTTTCATGGTAGAGAATTGCTTTTTTTCTGCCTAATATTCAAGAAAACGCTACTTTCGTTCAACAAAATCGCCTTCTTTGCTATATTTACAATGTATAATTCATGCAATAATGACGTATGCCATGAACATTGTTTCGGTGGTCAATCTGGTCAAACGGCGATACTTTGAGCCATGTTCAGCCGTAAGCTGGGAGTCGAGTTGTGCTAGTGTCGCATAGTCTGCTGCTGGTGTGATATAGAATTCTCCGGTCTGTTCGGTTGTGAGGTTTCGGTCGAAATAGAGTCTTGCCACAACACCCATGGTGCAGCGCAGGTTCATCTCGACACAGGGATGCACCATCAGCTCAGTATTGCCAGCTGAACGGAATGTCATCATGTCTATTCCCACATATCCCACTTCCCAAGTCTTGTTCATCAATGGAGCGAACATCTCGCCTAAGATCTTCCTCAATGTCTTCTTGGCAATGGCACATGTCGATGGGAGAGAGGCTTCGATTCGTTCATTCGCCATAAGCTTGCCACAGCGGTAGGTGCCCGAGTCGTCGTTGTCGAAAAGCGAATAGCCGATAAACTCCACCGTCTCGCGTCCGACATAGAAAAGCATGGCAAAGTCCTGCTCCTTGTCATACCAAGGTTCAGCCATTATGCTTCCCATTTTTCTGATTGTGGCTGCTCCATGCTTCACTATGGTGTCTCTGGGAATGATGTGCGAAAACGACAGACCGCGTCCGCTACTGCTCCATGGAGTCTTGAGCACATAGCGGCTGTGGGTCTCTACGTAGGCCACGAGACTCTCTTCGTTGTCGATTATCGTGGGCATTTCTATTGCTTTGAATTCATCTTGCTCATGCCTCAGTCGCTCGATGATGCTGACCGTAGTCTTCCTCGACGAAAGCTCGCGCAAAGCCTGCAAGTCATCGTCAGAAGGCAGGTCTTTCATCTTTGTCTTGTAGGTCTTGTTGAGCAAGGCCCGTGTGTCATAGTCCCATCCCCAAGCTATCTTGCCTTCCTTGCCGTCTCTCTGCCATATATCGGCCAGCTCTGCAAGGTCGTTTTGCAGTTTCAAGGCAGCGAAAGGCGGATTGAAGTGCCTGACACCGATGGAGAGGGCTATGTCGTGGGAAGGGAAGAAGAGGTGCATGGATTATGAGAAGAAACGTCCGATGGAGAATGAATAGACGGCTTCGAGGGTGTAGAAGGTCATCAGTGCGGAAAGGACCAGCTTGGCACCGGTAGTCAGCAGGAATGAGACGAACGACATCAATGCGACGCGTGTAGCCTTGCCCAACGATGAGTTGTTGGTCATCTCACCGAAGAACGCACCTGCCAATGGACCTACAATCAGACCTATAGGCATGAAGAACAGACCTGCAATCAGTCCTAATGTCGAGCCCCATATCGCAGCCTTCGAGCCTCCTCCCACCTTAGTGAGCCAGATAGGTGCCACATAGTCGAGCACACTCACAATGATGGTGAGCACCAACATCCATATCAGCAGTTCGGTCGATATGGTTCCCGGACAGATGAAATAGACTGTCAGAAGCGAAGCAAACGACAGCGGAGGACCCGGTAAGGCAGGCACAATAGCCCCCACAATGCCAGTGAGCGACAGCAATACAGCTATCAGCAGAACGATAATAATCAATACAGTCATCATCAATAAAAAAATCAGTAATCAGTAATCAATAATCACGTTTCTTGTTCCGTCTTCCTCCACGGTGATATTGACATTCACCACATCGCCAGGGAGCAGTTCCTCCACGTTCTCTGGCCATTCGATGAAGCACAGAGCGCCACAATCCATATAGTCCTCGAATCCGAAGTCGAGCGCTTCTTCAAGTTCCTTGATGCGGTAGCAGTCAAAGTGGTAGATAAGTTCGGCAGTTGCGCTGCGATACTCGTTGACAATGGCGAAAGTCGGTGAGTTCACCTCATCTTCCACGCCAAGCACGTCGCAGATAGCCTTGATGAATGTTGTCTTGCCTGCACCCATTTCGCCACGGAATGCAAATACCGTATTGTCGCCCATGTTGGCGATGAAGTCATGCGCTGCCTGTGGCAGGTCGTCGATAGTATTGATCTTGATTGTCATAATAGAAAAAAAGCAAAGTTTCGAAAAGTTCCGCTTTTCGAAAAAAAATGTCGTTAATACTCTCTTTCTCCAAAGATGTGCGAGCCTATTCTCACCATGTTCGATCCTTCGTCAATGGCTATCTTGTAGTCTTCGCTCATGCCGAACGAACGAATGGCGAATTGCTCTGCCGTTATGCCCTGTTGAGCCAATGGCCCCTCGAGCAGCTGTCGGTAATAGGACATGAGTCGGCGGAACTCGCTTCTGATCTGAGTCTCGTCGTCGGTGAAAGTAGCCATTGCCATGATGCCCTTCAGGTTCACGTTAGGCCAACGCTGTCCGATGTTCACACTGGCGAGCAGCTGGGTCAGTTCGTCGGGATTGAAGCCCGATTTCGATTCCTCCTGAGCAATATGCACTTCAAGCAGCACATCGATGATTCGGCTGTTTTTTGCCGCTTGTTTCTGAATTTCGTCGAGCAGGCGTTCCGAATCCACGCTCTGAATCAGGCTGATGAAAGGTGCAATATACTTCACCTTGTTAGTCTGCAGATGGCCGATGAAGTGCCACTCGATGTCCTGGGGCAGGGTTTCCCATTTCAGTCGCACTTCCTGTTCGCGACTTTCGCCGAAGATCCTCTGTCCTGCATCGTAAGCCTCCTTCACGGCCTCTATTGGGTGGTACTTCGACACTGCGCAGAGAGTCACCCCCTCTGGCAGTTCGCTTCTCACCTCTTTTATTCTTTCTGCAACTTGCATAGACAAATGTCTCTATATCCTTGTCTCTTAATTCTGATTCGCATCCTGCACCTCCTTGACCTGCATACCAAAGACATCCATCAGCAGGGTTTCCGAGATAGTATTAATCTCCCAGTCACTCATGGTGCCCTTCATGCCGTCCTCGAGGTTCTTGACAGCACGCTGGAAGTCGCTTGCCTGCACCAGCATGGTACTTGCAGCCTTCTTCTCCACACCTGTCTTCTCGTCGATAGTGATGAACATTACCTTTGCGCGATACCACTTGTCGCCTTCTGGGTCGATGAAGAGTTCGCTGATGCGAGCCTTCTTGACTGCAGCCACTTCAAACTCTCCCACGATATATGGAGTCATCTCCTCGATAATGCGTTTTTCAGCTTCTGTAAAGCTCATTGCATCAACGAGATAAGCTTCTGTCACTTTCTTTTGAGTGCCAGTCTCAAGTGTCTTCTCATACTTCACCTTGCACTCATACCAATTATTCATTGCCATAATTCTTTAGTCTTTTAAGTGTTCAATAGTTTGTTCAATAAAATCTAGCACTTCCTCGCGGCCTATGCCTTTGCTCGATGAAGTGGCAAACATCGGAGGCAGCTCTTCCCAGTCCTCGCTCAACCGTTCCTTATATGCCTTGAAGTTCATCTGCCACTGTCGGTTGCTTATCTTGTCGAGCTTGGTGAAGACAATAGCAAAAGGGATGCCGTTTTCGCCAAGCATCGTTATAAAGTCGAGATCGACCTTCATGGGCGCATGACGCGAGTCGATGAGCACGAAGAGGCAGGTCATCTCCTGACGGTGGAGGATATATCCGTTGATCAGGCTCTTCAGTTTCTCGGTGCCAGCCTTTCCCACATTGGCAAATCCATAGCCAGGGAGATCGACTATCCACCAGCTGTCGTTGATCCTGAAATGGTTGATCAGCAGGGTCTTGCCTGGGGTCTGGCTCGTCTTTGCCAAGCCATTGTGGTTGGTCAGCATATTGATGAGCGACGATTTGCCCACGTTGCTTCGTCCGATGAAGGCGAACTCGGGCTGATTCGTCTGTGGGCACTTGCTGTAATCAGGGTTGCTGACCACGTATTCCGATTTGTTGATGTTCATGTCTTCTTATTTTATCTTGTCAAAGCCTTCGCCAAACACACCCTGGCAGAACGTCTGCGAAACCATCGCGTTTGGGTCGATGGCCTTGATGATGTTGAATACATATTGCGACTCGTACTTACGCGAGAGCACCATCACCACCTGCACAGGTTTCTTGCTGTACCAGCCTTCGCCGTTGAGGATGGTCACGCCACGATGCATCTCCTTGTTGATGGCATCGGCAATCACGTCATATCGCTTCGAGATGATCATGAACTGCACTGTCTGTCGAGAACCATTGACCACATAGTCGAGCATCGTGCTGGCTATCAGGGTGAAAACCACACCATAGACAATGACCTCGAAGCTGTGGAACAGGATGTATGACGAACAGATAATGGCGATATCCACCATCTGCAGGGCACGTCCAATCGACATTGTCGAATGTTTGTTGATCAATGCCACTACGATATCCGTGCCACCAGTCGAACCATTGTGGGTGAAGACTAGTCCGAGTCCCGCACCCGACATCATGGCACCTATCACGAGGTGCATGAAACGGTCTTCGCCTGGTGTGATCACGGGGAACATCGAGAACACCCATTGGAAGAGCGACACGAGTGTCGAAAGCATCGTGACACCTACGATGGTGCGAATGGTGAACTGTCGCGTCAGAGCCGTGAAGGCTATGGCAAGGAGTCCGAGGTTGATGAGCCAGATCATGACACCAGGAGTCCAGCCAAACGCATAATACAGGATCGAGGCGATACCCGAGACACCACCCATCACGAACCTCTCGGGAAGGATGAAGGCATTGAAGCCGATTGCATAAAGCATCACGCCCAAGAATAGAAAGAAATAGTCTTTCACCTGAATGACGAAGGCTCTTCTTTCAACAATGTTCTTAAACTTTGACATAGTTGTTTGATAATTTCGTCGCGAAGATACTTCAGTTTCTCCAAATTACCAAATATTTTGGTCAAAAAGCAGAACTCCATATCTACTATTTATTTTTTATTCTATTTATTTGGAACTCTCATTTTATATTTATATATTTGCCGCGAAATTTGCAACGACATTACCTGCAAAATATATTAATCTTAAAAAATAAAACATTATCTTTATGGCACAAACCGACAAAGGCTCAAAAGCCTATCTTTTCTCTATTGTCCTTGTGGCTGTACTCGGAGGCTTGCTGTTCGGCTACGACACAGCGGTCATCTCGGGAGCGGAAAAAGGACTACAAGCCTTCTTTATGGGCGCAAGTGACTTCACCTATACTGATTTCTGGCACGGCTTCACCAGTTCGAGCGCACTCATCGGCTGTATCATCGGCTCGGGCATCTCGGGCATCTTGGCGTCAAACTGGGGTCGCAAGAAGTCGCTAATCTTCGCAGGTATCATGTTCTTCGTCTCTGCATGGGGATCGATGTGTCCTGAATCCATGGTTCTTGCCGAGGGCGAGCCAAACCTCACTCTCCTCATAGTGTTCAATATCTACCGTGTCATCGGTGGCGTGGGCGTAGGACTCGCTTCGGCTGTCTGCCCGATGTACATTGGTGAGATTGCTCCGAGCAATATCCGTGGTATGCTCGTGAGCTGGAACCAGTTCGCCATCATCTTCGGACAGCTCGTGGTCTATTTCGTCAATTTCTTCATCCTTGGCGACCACATCGCTCCAGCCATCCAGAGCATTGGCGAAGGCATGAACAAGATTCTCAATCCAGCCGAGTCGGCTTGGGCCATCGAGACTGGCTGGCGCTATATGTTCGGATCGGAGATGGTTCCTGCAGGACTCTTTGCCATCCTCATCTGTTTCGTTCCTGAGACTCCTCGCTACCTCGCCATGATCGGTCAGGACGAGAAGGCCGAGACTATCCTTGCCCGCATCAATGGTGCGCAGAAGGCCAGGGAGATTCTCAACGACATCAAGAACACCGTCACCGAGAAGACCGAGCGACTCATGACCTACGGCTTCCTCTGCATCTTCGTCGGCATCATGCTCTCGGTGTTCCAGCAGGCTGTCGGCATCAATGCCGTACTTTATTATGCTCCTCGCATCTACGAGGCAATGGGCTTCGACGATCCTATGATGCTCACCGTCTTCAACGGCATCGTCAACCTTGGCTTCACCTGTGTGGCAATCTTCACCGTTGAGAAGCTCGGACGCAAGCCTCTTCTCATCACTGGCTCATTGGGTATGGCAATAGGAGCCATCGGAGTGGCATGCACCTTCGGCAATCCCGACCTCCAGCTCCTCTGCATGATCTCTATCATGGTCTATTCGGCATCGTTCATGTTCTCATGGGGTCCAATCTGCTGGGTGCTCATTGCCGAAGTCTTCCCTAACACCATCCGTGGTGCAGCCGTAGCCATCGCCGTGGCTTTCCAGTGGATCTTCAACTGGATTGTCTCTACATCGTTCGTGCCTATGGCCAACAGCCTCGGCTTCTGGTTCGTCTATGGCATGTATGGCGTCATCTGCGTCAT
>JAEDEY010000095.1 GCA_016293065.1 Bacteroidales bacterium | reverse complement strand
GAATCTGCAACACACGACGGATCTCATCATCACGGCCAATCACAGGATCGAGCTTTCCTGCCCGAGCTTTCTCACAGAGGTTGTTGGCGTACTTGTCAAGCGCCTTCTCCTCATTCTGGTTTTGATTCTGATAATTGTTCATAATGCTTAAATTTTATAGTTTATACCTACCATTATTCAATTTTCGTGCCACAGCATTCATCTTGACCAACGACAAGTGCAGTTATTGTATCTTATTGCCAAATTGTCATAACTTCAAGACAATTTTTCTTCAAATACAGTTCATAATACTCATATAATAAATTAAAGGAAGGCAAGCAAAAGTTAATTATTGCTACAAATGAACATCAATTATTATTTTCATCAAAATTCTTTTTGGAAATAAATTATTATTTTATAACTTTGTCGCACGCAAATACTATTATATTATAATGAGAAGGTTCTTGTCTGTCATCAAATATACTCTTCTGACACTGCTGCTGGTTGTGGTCATCATTCCTGTGTTGCTCTACATACCAGCCGTACAGACATTTGTGTGCGACAAGGCTGTCAGCTATCTGAATAGTGCCAACGACCAAATGAATTTCAGTGTCGGAAAGATTCGAATTGGCTTCCCTCTAAGGCTTAAAGTCTATGACCTTGGTGCTACAGTCAAGAACGACACCACGGTTCTTTTCTCATTAGGAGAACTTGAAACTTCACTCGATGCCATTCCTCTTGGCAACGATCATTTTCTTGTCAAGCGTTTCAAAGCCGATGATATCCGTCTTGGCTTTGAAACTCTCACCCAATCTGTTCTGCTCAAGGGTTTTATTGACCATATTGATATCAGCAATATCTATCTCAACCTCGAAGAGAGCAAGGTGGATGTCAACCGTATCGTTATTGACAATCCTGACCTACAAGTCGGCATTGGTCCATCTGTACCCGACACTATCGACGATGAGTCAAAATTCGCATGGACTATCGCATTAAATCATGCTTTCGCCACTGGAGGTGATGTGCGTTACGATTTGTCGGGCAAAAGTCTTGATGAAGCAGTTGGATATGTCAATCGTGACGACTATCTTGACTACAACCATCTTGACTTGAGTAACTTGTATTTCGGCATTGACAATTTTGTTTATCGTGACGGATACATTGCATTTGATGTTAACAACTTCACAGCCCAAGAACGAAACAGCACACTTACCATCGAACATTTTCAGACTCATTTTTTGATGGATGGAGAATTGATAACTGCCAAGGATATAGACTTCAAGATGCCTAATTCGAAAATTAATGGCGACTTTTCTATCGACTTGTCTTTGTTCGATACCTTGGGACAAGGCTCTCTCAACAGCAGTCTCACTGGTATGTTGTCATCGTCTGATCTCATATCCATTGTCTCTCCTTATATTCCTTCTTTCGAGCAATATTGGCCAAAGGAGCAGACCTCGTTTACGACTGACGTTTTTCTTTCGCGAGATACTCTCCAAATCAATGAGTTCGTGCTTCGTATTCCACAACATACAGATATTTTGGTCGAAGGATTCGGTGTCTATCCATTCAGCAATGAGATGAGACAGCTAAATGCCACGGCTCGTTGTCAGCTCCAAGATGGCGATTTCCTGCTTTCTACTTTCGTGGGAAACCCTGATGATCGCAGTTACTTCCTTCCACAGAACCTGTTTGCTGAAATCGATTGCTCATATAGAAAGAATTTCGTAAAAGCCGATGTATTGCTCAAGCAAGCCGATGACATTGTGCTTGAAGGAATTGCTGAATACAATATGGACAGTGAGGCTTATGTCGCCAATGTCAAAACCGATCACCTGAGACTCACTGATTTCGTGCCAAGCACAGGCATCGAAGGGCTTACTACGCACGTCCAAGCCACTGGAAGTCATTTCGATTTTCCTAGCAGACATACATCTACAGACTTAAATTTTCAACTCGACACATTGTATTATAACAATGGCAAAGGCGAACGTGACAGTCTCTATGATGTCAGTCTCAAAGCCAAGCTCGAGAAAGGCAGGTACTTCGCACAGATTTCATCAGGTCATCCTTATCTCATGGTCGACACACAGCTCGAAGGAGATTTTGAAAAGAAGAAAGTCTCGCTTCAGGGATATATAGATCTTCAGCGTCTCGACCTCCTACACATGCCACAGGTAATGTCTTTTGACGCAGGACAGGTAAAGATGGAGAGTGATGTCATGCTCTCATACGACTATGAAGACAATGCCTATGCCGACCTTCTTGTTCACAGTCTCACTTACGATGATGGTGAAACCATTCATCCTTTCGATGAAATTGACATCCGGCTCACGTCGCGTGAGAACTATCTCGAAGCATCTTTTGAGAGTGGTGATGCTGTCTTCAATCTCGATGCAGACCAGAGCATTGCCTCGATTTTGACTTCTATCGATAAGGTAACGGCTGAGGTCAATCGTCAGATTGATAATACTACTGTCAATGTGCCTTTGGTACAAGAACTGTTGCCAGGGTTCAAGGCAGAACTTGACATCAAACGCGAAAATTCGTTCTATCCAATAGCAAGGGCATTAGGCTATCGATTCAGTCAGATAAAGTCGAATATCAGCAACGACTCTATCTTTAGCCTTCAGCTTCGCGTCTTGGGGTTCAATACTGTTGACCAACACGTTGATACCATTCAGATGCGTTTCCGTCCTGAACACGACAAGAATATCTACGACTATAGATTCCATGCCAGCTACTCGGCTCCTAAAGCCAAAGACTCGTTTATTGTCGATGGCAAAGGCTCGGTTTTTACAGATAGCATCTCTGCTTGTTTCGAATATGAGAATGGCAAATATATAAAGATGTATGACGTAGATGCATCTGTGGCTTTGAGAAACGATACTATTAAGCTACAGTTTACTGAAGATCCTCTCATTTATGCAACACGTTTCAATGTCAATCCTGATAATTTCATTCAGATTTCACAGTTCAAGAATCTTGAGTCACAGGCTTTAGGCATAAATGCCGATCTAAGACTCAGCAATGAGAAAGGTATGGCGGTCAATCTGCTGACCAGCAAGAAAGATTCCATAGGCAATGATGTCTGTCTTGACATTCAGAATCTTGACATTGCCAATACCTCACGTCTATTGCAGTTCGGTCTTGATGCAGGAGGTCTTATCAATGCGCGTGCCGACATAGAGTTATTGCCTAACAGCTTGTATGCCAACATCAATAGCAACGTGTCGAATTTCCATATAGGTGAATATAAGGCAGATACCTTGCTTTTCAATGGACTTGCTACAGACGAACAGGGAGACATCAGTTTAGCCGGCAAACTCACTATCGATCAGATTGTGAAACTTGACATGCTGGCAAGCATAGCTGATAGTGTGGATGTGAATGTCGGTATTCACGAGTTCCCTCTTCCTCTTGTCAACGGATTCCTGCCAAATAACATTCAGTTCAAGGGAGAGACTTCGGGCGAACTGGTCATCAAGGGAAAGGATTTTGAGTCATCGGCAATCAATGGCTTTGTCAAGATGCACGATGCTCTTGTCAACTATGCCGACTGCAATGCTGATGTCCATTTCCCTGAAGACACTATCAGCATAAGGCGCAACAGAATACGTCTGCGCGACTATCGACTATTGTGTGCCAACAGCAATCCAATCACATTGAGAGGCTCTGTCGATTTCTCTGAGCAGATAGCCGACCCTCAGATCAATCTAATCATAAAGGGCGACAAGGTTCAGGCATTCAATAACCAGAAGCGCAAGAACAAGTTAAACTATATCCACGGTGTGCTTCCTGCCAATGTAGATATGACGATCAAAGGAAAAGTGTCGAATCTCGATATCAAGGGAAATGTCTCGGCTCTCGAAGGCACAAATCTTGTCTATTATCTTGAGGACGACCCATTGAGCAGTGCCTGCAAGGTCGATGAACTTGTCGAATTCGTGCGCTTCCGTGAAGTCGACCGCATCCTGCCCGACCATCTCGACCGTCCGTGGAAACAGTCAGCCAAGGACGAAGGTGTAAAGGTGGATCTGAAGATGAACATTGCCAACAATGCCAAGGTCTATGTTAATCTGCCCACCAACGAGAAAGACCATGTCTCACTCATCGGTGGTGGCTCGCTGCAACTTGACTGTGCATCTGATGGCAGTCTCCTCTTGAGTGGATTGTACGACATCACTGGCGGAGAGGTCTATTACAAGTTGCCTATGATTCCTATGACCAAGGACTTCTCTCTCAGCGATCGAAGCTGGATATCATGGAATGGTGATGTGGCTGATCCGAATATCAATCTTGTAGCAGTGGAGCGTGTCAAATCGACAGTCAATGATCAGGCTGGTGCAAGAGTTGTAAATTTCGATGTAGCAATCAATATTGCTGGTACGCTCAACCGACTCGACATCACCTTCGACTGCTCAGCTCCAGAAGACGGCAACATTACCAGTGAACTCTCCAGCCTCAATGCCGAAGAACGTTCGAAGCAGGCTTTGCTCTTGCTCATTGCCCAGACATACATGGGTCCTGGCAATGCTTCTTCCATGGGACTTGCTTCTGCCAATGCTGCCCTCAATTCCTTGCTAAACAAAGAACTTGAATCATTGTTGTCAAACAAACTCAAGAATACCGACATCAACCTCGGCATTGACACATACGACTCTGATGGAGTTGTTCGTACTGACTATAGCGTGAAAGTCAGCCAGAGGCTCTTCGACGACAGAGTGCGTGTCACAGTGGGAGGCAAGATTTCTTCGGGCGACAATGCATCTGAAGGCCAACGAGATGCAATGATCAACGATGCTTCGCTCGAATATCTCACCAAAGAAGATGGTTCAAGCTACATTCGCTTGTTCCGCAAGACTAACTATCAGAATATCCTCGAAGGCGAGGTTGTCGAGACAGGAGTAGGTTATGTTCAGCAACGTTCGGGCTTCAGGTTCCGAAATCTTCTCATCCCAAGCAACAAGAAACGTGAGGAGGAACTGAAACGGCAGATCAAGGCATTGCAGGAGGCCGAACGACAAGCCGACATGGGTATTAATCGCCGAAGAAATCCAATCAACAAAGATAGTGTAAACATTAACTCAAATGATAGCATCACTGAAAAAGATAGCATTCCGCCTATTACCATCGTTGGCGATAGCATTGCTGCTGACAGCCTGCAGCACGACAAGTAAGCTGCCCGAAGGCGAGATACTCTACACCGGAGTAAAGCGCATCGACGTGATTAACGCCGACACGGTCGATGCTGCCGTCAAGGACAATGTCGCGCTCACCCTCGAAGTGGCTCCTAATAGTTCGTTCTTGGGCAGTGCCTATCACATGTCGCCATTTCCATTCGGACTCTGGATCTATAATATGCTATATACCACCAAGGAGAAGGGACTCCGTCATTGGCTTTGGAACAGATTGAAGAGCGACCCTACCTTGCTTTCGCAGGTCAATCCTGAACTGCGAGCCCATGCAGCCGAGATCAAGATGGAGGAAGAAGGATATTTCGATGGAGTAGTGACCTATGATACGATTTTTGATGCGAAAAATCCCCGAAAGGCGAAGATTGCATACACCGTCAGGTATCCACAAAAATCGACGCTCTCGCAGGTGAGGTTTCTACCTACGCGCGTTGCAGCTGTTGACAGTATCATTGAACATACTCGCCAAGAGTCGTTTCTGAAGAAGGGCGACCGTTTCAATGTTGCCAATCTTGAGGCTGAAAAGGCGCGTATAGCTTCAGTGATGCGTGACAGTGGGTATTTCTTCTACAATGCCGACGCCATTCGCTATTTTGCCGATAGTACCATCAACAGCAACAAGATATCACTGCGCGTGATGCTCAATTATGAAGCTGATGAAAAACAGCTCAAGCCATGTACTATCGACAGTGTGCAGTATTCGCTCGACTGGGGTGCAGGTCTGAAGAAGAGTGACCATGATTCGATAGGATTCATGCGTATCGACTATAATCAGGTGTTGGGAGTAAAGCCGAAGTACTTGAGAGAGACCATTCCGTTTGACAAGGGTGCGCTCTATAAACCATCGCTCGTTTCGCTTGCCACCACGAAGATCTCTCGTCTGAATACATTTAAATATACACAGACGGGATTCTCCATACTCAATGATAGTACACAGGCTCATCGAGACACTACCTCCTTGCTGTTCAAGGTCAATTCGACCTACAATTATCCATGGCAAGGCACTCTTGAGGCACGTGCCATATACAAGGACAACAATCAGGCAGGACCTGGCATCAACTTCATTGCCCAGAAGCGCAACTGCTTTAAGGGAGGAGAGGTCTTCCAAGGCGAACTCAATGCCACTTACGAATGGATGACCGGCAATCGAAGCATTGGCAGTTCAGGAGGAATCTTCAACAGCTATGAGTTTGGCTATAAGCTGTCTCTTTCGGCACCACGACTGCAATTGCCCCGTTTCATTCGTCCTGATTTTGAGAATCCTGTGACTACACGCTATAGTTTATCGACCGATATCATGCGCCGTGCAGGTTTCTTTAACCTTCTCAAGGCGACAGGGGAATTGAGCTATACTTTCTATACGAGCAAGTCATCATCGCACACCATCACACCACTCAAGTTATCGTACAGCAAGCTAATGTCAACGAGCGAAAAGTTCGACAGTGTCGTTGCCGAGAATCCGGTACTCAAGCAGGGCTTCGCTAATCAGTTTGTGCCTCAGATAGTCTATTCGTATCTGTATGACAATAACTCGTCAGGCAACAACCGCAGCAACAAGCAGTTCCTTCAGCTTACAGTAGCAGAGGCGGGAGGCATACTAGATGTTCTGATGGGAGAGTTCGGCTCACACCGCAAACAGGGTGACCGACGACTGCTCGAACAGCGATTCTCGCAGTTCATCAAGGCGACGATAGATTTTCGCAACTATTTCACCATCAAGGACGATGTGGTGCTTGCAAGCCGACTCTATGGCG
>JAEDEY010000094.1 GCA_016293065.1 Bacteroidales bacterium | reverse complement strand
CGGTTCCACATTGTCTCACCGCCTATCTTGTGATTCCATGCCACATGATGGAACCATAGCAGGAACTCTTCCGGACAGGTTTCGATATTGTTGACCTTCTCTGCAAACTCTGCAGGATACTGTGAAACGGCATTGGTTCCTCTTGTTGTACGGTCGAAGCCCAAGCCCTTGGCATCTGCCTTGTGATAATAAGGAGGCTGCCAGTCAAGGCGCGTGTTCTTGTGCGTGATCCAAGGACCAGGTCCGTAGTGGTGATTGTCGGCAAACTGATGGTGTAAGCCCATCGGCATCATGTAATCAACTACAGCCTCACGACTGCGCATCAGCATATCGACAATGGCGTGCTGTGCTTCGGCTGTCTTTGGCTGAAGGGTCTGCTTTACCCATTCGTCAGCTATAGTCTCGGCCGATACTGACGGGTCCCACGACTGACGGCCGAAGGCATACCAGTTTGATTGTGCCATGACATTGCCACACCAGTTGACGTTGCGGCCGATATTGGCAACAGCCGATGCTGCAACGAGTGTCTCAGGCTCGACATAACTGTAGAACTCCTCCCACATGGTGCCAAGATAGGCTATGTGATTAGAATGACCAAGATACTCCTGTGTTGCCTGGAACTCTACCATCTCTTTTGTCTTGTCAAGTGCGCCGAAGAGTGGTGTGAACGGCTCGCGCGGCTGGAAATCGACAGGGCCATTCTTGATCTGGATAATCACATTGTCATCAAACTCTCCGTCGAGCGGCTTGAACTCCTGATAAGCCTGCTTTGCGCGGTCTGGGTCGTTGGCGGCATAGACAAACGAACGCCACATGACGATACCTCCGTGAGGCTTGAGGGCACGTGCCAGCATGTTGGCACCTTCCGAGTGCGAACGTCCATAGTCGTTAGGACCAGGCTGTCCCTCGCTGTTTGCCTTGACAAGGAAGCCTCCGAAGTCAGGCACGAGCGAATATATCTCGTTGCACTTCTTGTTCCACCAGTCTTGAACTAGTGGGTCGAGCGGATCGGCTGTATCGAGAAGCGTAGGATCGGTCGAAGCAATTCCATTGCGTACGTGCGCCTTTGTCATTGGCGAAGCAAAATTGACCGAGAGATAGACTCTCACGCCGTATGGACGCATGATATCTGCGAAAGCCTTGACTTTTTCAAGATAGTCTCTGTCGAGCATACGGACCGAAGCATTCACATTATTGAGCACAGCAGCATTGATTCCTACCGAAGCATTGGCACGCGCATATTCCCTGATGAGCTCAGGCTGCTGAGGCGTAGGCGCCCAGAAGATGCTTGGACCTGCATAGCCACGTTCGACTGTTCCGTCGAGATTGTCCCAATGATTGAGAATACGCACATCAAATGCAGGGCTCTCGGTCAATGTCGTGTCTTTGACATTGGCACCTATGGCCTGAAGACGCAGAAGATGATATGCTCCATAAAGCACTCCCACATCACTCTTCGACTGGATCACAGGCTTGCCATCCTCAATCTCTATTGAGAAAGCCTCAGGCGATTCTGCCTCTCCGCCTATAGTCAATGTCACTTTCTTGCCAAGCCAAGCCGCTTGCAATTCCTGCTTGGCAATCTCAATAGTAGGGGTCATGCTGCCCTTAACCGTAACCGGTGTTTCATGCGATGATGGCATCTTCAACCACAGGTCATGACCGTTTTCGGCAACCATCGTTCCTGCCGAAACCAACATCATAGAAGTCAAAAGAAATTTCTTCATTTGATAAAAGATTTTTATAGTAATGGGATTGTAATTCAATAATAGGGCAAAGATAACCAAAATCCGACAAAACACAAAATAATGCATAGTAAAAAAACCGTTTTTACCAACCTTTGTGACATTGCAATAAAAAAAAGATACAATATTAATAAAGACTTGCACAAAAACGATTCATTCTTCATCTTCTTGGTTTCATAACCTATGATCATTTACTCCTGATAAACTGGCCTTCGGGCATTTCAGGATAACAACGTCCTTCCGCGAAGTCTTCCATTTGTTCGACCTGTTCGCGCCTGTATTTTTCAAAATCTGTTTCCATAATAAAACTATAGTTTGCACAAAGATACAGAAAAGTTAAATACATTGGCTAAAAATAGGAAAAATTCTCTCGCTATTTGAATTTTGACAATAATGAGGTATCTTTGCAGAGACAAATTGACAACAACTACTTTCTGTTACATCGTAAAAACTGAACAATTATGATCAGGCAGTGTTTTATTATCTTCGGATGCTTAGCCGTGGGCGAACTGATTGTATGGCTCACAGGCATTACCATTCCAAGCAGCATCATCGGCATGTTACTGCTGACTGCTTGTCTCCAGACCAGACTCATCAAGATTGAGTGGGTCAAGGGAATGGCTGATTTCCTCATCTCCAACCTCGGTTTCTTCTTCGTTCCGCCAGGAGTAGCCCTGATGCTCTATTTCGATGTCATCAAGGCCGAACTGCTTCCGATTACCGTGTCAATAGTCGTAAGCACGATCCTCGTTCTTGTCGTTACAGGCTGGACTCACCAAATATTCAAGAAAAATGGAACTCCTAAGCAATAATATCGTTCTTTTGGCACTGACTTTCGGCATCTATTATGCTGCTCGCCAGTTGCAGAAATGGACAGGATGGATTGTGCTCAATCCTATCCTTGTCACCATTGCAGTGCTCATCGCGCTCCTCAAACTGACTGGCATCAGCTATGAGACCTATCAGGTGGCTGGCAGTCAGATCGACTTCTGGCTCAAACCTGCCATCGTGGCTCTCGGCGTGCCTCTCTATCTCAACCTCGAACAGATCAAGCGTCAGTTCTTGCCTATCTTCTTGTCTCAGTTGGTGGGCTGTGTCGTGGGCATAGTGAGTGTCGTTGCCATTGCACAGCTGATGGGTGCTTCGCGCGAAGTTGTGATTTCTCTTGCTCCAAAGTCGGTCACTACTCCTATTGCCATGGAGGTGAGCAGCACCTTGGGTGGCATCCCTTCGCTCACCACTGCTTTTGTCGTGTCTGTCGGCTTGTTTGGTGCCGTGTTAGGTTTCAAGGTCCTGGAGATTTGGCATGTAAGGAATCCTTATTCTCAGGGACTAAGCATGGGGACGGCTTCTCATGCCGTGGGAACGTCGCGTGCAATGGAGAAGGGTGAGACCTACGGAGCTTATGCCTCGTTGGGACTTATCCTCAATGGTGTGCTCACTGCCCTGCTCACTCCTTTCATCCTTTCGTTAATGCTCTGAGCAAAGGTCTCATGATAAGAAAAATCAAGCCGTCGGCCTTCACAGGCAAACGGCTCAAAAAATAGTTATAAATCAACAATAATATTATTATCTTGCATAAACATATTTGTGGAGCGTCGAGCGAACTGCACCCTTTCCGGCAAAGAGTTCCTTGACCATGCCCTCGATCTTCTCACCGAGTCCTGCCTCATAGAGGTCTAGTCCGAAGATGTCGGCACGGCTGTAGAGCGACTTCAGGCAGCTGTAGTCCTGCTCTGGCTTGCCAAGTTCGAGAGGGGCAACAATAGCCTGGAGCTCTTCGAGCTTCGGATCTGACGATGGTGTGAATGGCTCGCCATTGTCGTCGAGTGCCTTGAGGAATCGGGCATAGCCTGCCAGTACGAGAGGTATGAGCACGAGGTTCTTCATGTCGAGGCCACGAGCCACATACTTCTTGATAGTCTCGCCAAAGCGGATAGGGAGCTTCTGTGATGTGTCGGTCGAGATGCGCTGTGGTGCATCTGGCATGAATGGATTAGGGAGTCGCTTGTTGATGACATCGCCAATAAACTCGTATGGGTTCAGGATGCCTGGGTCGGTCACTACTGGCATTGCCTCGATATAACCGATCTTCTGGATGAAGCTGCGGAGATCCTCATCTGCCATCTCAGCCGAGATGAGTGTATAGCCGAGCATCACACCATAGATTGACATGGCTGTGTGGAGTGGGTTCAGACAGGTAGTCACCTTCATTGTCTCTACCTTATCCACTGTCTCGCGTGTGGTATAGAGTGCGCCTCCAAGGTCGAGTGGCGGACGACCGTTGGTGTAGTTGTCTTCAATCACGAGATACTGCACTTCCTCTGCATTGACAAAAGGAGCTGTGAAGGTGTGCTTCTCTGTCTCGATATAGTCGTTGTCTTCAAAGCCATCGGCAGCGAGCAGCTCTTTCACCTTTGAGTGTGGACGAGGTGTGATCTTGTCGATCATCGACCATGGGAAAGTTACCTTTGTCTCGTCCTGAAGGTAAGCGAGGAAGCCCTGTTCTGCCAAGCCTTCTGCTACCCACTTCTCTGCGTATGCCATCACTCCAGCCTTCACCTTGTCGCCATTGTGGCTGCAGTTGTCCATACTCTGGACAGTGAGTGGCAACTGCCCTGCCTTATATCGCTCAAGGAGCAATGCACACACCTTGCCCATCGCAAAGACAGGTGTGAGTCCGCGAGCGAGGTCTGCATCGTTATAGCTGTAGCCCTTCTCGGTGATGGTGAACGAGATCATCTGGAGCGAAGGGTTCTGGAAGATCTCGACGAGTCGCTTCCAGTCGTCAAACTGATAGTCGGCCTTGAGGCTCTCGGTCACCGATGCGATAACCTTCTTCTCGATAGTGCCTGTTGACTGAAGGCTGACAAGGAGCGAGAGATTGTCGTATGGACGATAGGCCTTATCTACTACCTCAAAGTCGAAAGTCTCGGCTACAATCACGCCACGGTCATACTTGCCTGTGTTGAGCGCATCGTTGAGCATGGCTGCCGGGAATGCGCGGAAGATGTTTCCTCCACCGAAATGAACCCATGTTGGCTCATCGTGAGTCTTCTTGGCAACAGCCTCAATATCAAATTTTGGAAGCTCATAGCCCTTTGCTTCCCATTCAGCAGCATTGAAGCCGCCCTTGCGGATATCTGTAAGTTTCATCGATTATGTTGTTTATTGTTATCTTTTCTGCCGTGTTTGTTATTTGCTTTCGGTCTGGAATGGAGGTGCAGGCAGTCCTGTCACGCCAAACAGCGAGATCTCCGGGTCGTCGTCCCATGCATAGCGCACCACCTTGGGGTCGGCAACGTCCTTGCTCGATACCACCACCTTATTGCCGTCGATATGTGCTTCTGCCCAATGGAACTTGCCATCGGCTCCTGCTATCTTGAAGCCTTTGAGTCCTCCTGCTGGTTCTGGAGCGAGATTGTCGGTGCCTGCCTTGAACGAGATGATAGCCTTGCCGCCATCAAACGTCACGCTCTCATAGGTCGGACCGGCAAAATTTGGAGACTTGTCACCAAGATAGAGTCGGCGCATCTGCAGAGCACAGCGTTGTGCCACTTCCTTCTTGCGCCAAGGATGGATGTCGTGCCACTCTCCCACGTCGATGGTTGTGGCAAGTCCGCAGTCAGGAATCACGTTCTCGGCATTGCGCTGTATGTTGCGGATCACAGTCCAGCCACTGTTGTAGTCAGGGTCGTCATGTCGCTGCATATAGTTGGCGAGCTGCACCACGACCAGAGGAATATTGCCGAAGCACGAACGCCAGTCTTCTGCAAGGCCTTTCAGCAAGGCGGCATATTCGTGTGCCGTGCGCAGATCGGCATTGCTCTCGCCCTGATTCCATATAGCGCCAGCTATGCTGTAGTTCCTGATCGGGTTGATGTCGAGGTTATAGAGCACCGAGGCGTTCTGGTTGTCGAGTGCAGGCTTGCCTCCTGTCAGGTCGCCTCGCTTCATCTTGTAGTCGCCTTCGAGTTCTATCCATGGGTCGGTCAGTGGCAAGGCGGGGCTCTCTGGCTTCGATGGGAAGAAGAGCTTATATGGCTTGCCGCCTTGGAACTTCACCGGGTCGCCATTGGTGCGCAGACGGATGGCAAGGATATTCTTGCCTGACTTCAGCACGCCTGGCATGATCTTATACTTGCGAGGAGGATACTGATAACCTGTCTCTCCTACTTTCTGTCCGTTGACGAATGTCTCATCCGAGTCGATCAGCATTCCGAGTCGCAGCAATGCCTGACGGCCTACGAGCGAATCTGGCACCACGAACTCCTTGCGAAACCACAGGTGTCCCACCCAAGGCTGACCGTAGATGTCGCCTATATTCTTGTCATACTGATTGACTGTCTCCCAGTCTGAATCGTCATAGTCGAAAGCCATCCAGTTCTCCTTCATGCCGGGGTCATCGCCTTCGCCACGGAACTGCATGCGCAGTGCCACATAGTCTGTCTGGTTGACATAGCGTGGTGCGACCTCGAGCATCTTCTCGCGGCTGAGCCATGCCACGATGTTAGAGCCGCCCATCGAAGCATTGATGAAGCCCTGTGGCACACCAGTCTTTTCGTACATATCCTTGCAGAAGAAATAGCCGATGGCCGACCAGTGACCGACATTCTCTGGCGAGAGCGACTCCCACCCATACTGATGGGCGTTGACCTCAGTCTGAGGCTCGGCTGCCTTATGCGTGATGTTGCGGTCGAACTGTATGAGATGGATCTTGGGGTTAGCATCGGTCATCACCTCATCGGCATAGATTTCCGAAACTCGGTCGATGTGAACATCC
Source organism: Bacteroidales bacterium (assembly GCA_016293065.1). Lineage (GTDB taxonomy): Bacteria > Bacteroidota > Bacteroidia > Bacteroidales > UBA3663 > Liminaster. The sequence continues at coordinate 558 of JAEDEY010000094.1, read as the reverse complement.
ATATTCGACTGACCGCTGCCCAACCACACGTCGCCCACATATATGTCTTCTAGCACGATGTCGTTGACCGTCATCATGTACGGCCCTCCATGTTTCTTGGTCGGAATAGCGACCATCCAGTTGCCTTCATTGTCGGCAATGGTCTTATACTTCTTCTTGAGGAACGTAACGGTCACAGGTTCGCCAGCATCGGCGGTTCCCCAGATACGCGCAGTGTCGTTGCGCTGGATTACCATTCCGCTCGAAATGATCTTCGGCAGTTTTACCTCTGCCTTGACCGAATCAGCAGATATAGCCAGCACTCCTGCTAAAGCCAGAAGAGATGTAAACAGTTTTTTCATGCTACTAATGTTTAATAATGTATCCGCAAATATAAGCAATTATTCGTCACGACGAAAAAATAGCTTGCCTTTTTTGCAGGAAACTATCAAAGATGAATTAAATTGATAAAAAAATGAACTGTTTCAGGCTAATAAACCCGACAAAATGAGTTTGACAACTTTGACAACTTTGACAAATTATGCAAAGAAACTAGCAAAAATAATCCCAGCATATACC